>JAFSSR010000182.1 GCA_017450885.1 Clostridia bacterium
CCGGCGTTTGTGATCGGCATTATGCCGGGGATGACCGGAACTGTTATGCCCGCCTCGCGGATCTTGTAGAGGAAATTGTAGAGCAGATTGTTGTCAAAAAACATCTGCGTGACGAGAAAATCACATCCGGCGTCAACCTTTTCCTTCAGCCGCGCGACGTCCTCCGCCTGATTTGCGCTCTCCGGGTGTACCTCGGGATAGCAGGCTCCGCCTATGCAGAAGCCGAGGTCGGCGGCTTTCAGCTCCGAAACGAGATCGACCGCGTGCCTAAAGTCCCAGCCGCTCCTGTCGGCGTTCTCCAGCTCTTTCGGAAGGTCGCCGCGGAGCGCCATGACGTTCTCTATCCCCGCCGCCCTTATCTCCCTGATCTTCTGCGCCGCGGTCTCTCTTGTAGACGCAACGCAGGTAAGGTGCGCCAGCGTCGGCACGCCGTACAGCTCGTTTATGCTCTTTGCGATTTCGAGGGTATATTTCCCCGTCCCGCCGCCCGCGCCGTAAGTCACGCTCATAAAGGACGGTCTGAGCAGCGCGATCTGCTCCACGGCGCTTTTTACGCTCTCAAATCCCATTTCGGACTTGGGAGGAAACACCTCGAACGAAAGTGAGAGCCGGTTTTGAGCTATTATTTCGATAATCTTCATGATCCCGATCGTTTCCTTTACCTGTCTTTGAAACAATTATATAACAAAGTACGCGGAAAAATCAAGCGGGTAGAGTCAAGAAAGATCGCGCGGCAATTAAAAACGTTGCCGCTCCCGCCCCGCTTTTCAGACGTAAAAAGTCCGCCGGTCCGGAAATCATGCCGGCCCGCGGACCTTTCATCTGAAAAAGCAGACCGGACGGTCTGCTTTTTCAGAGCGGATATCTGTATCTGTAACATATTTGAGGAAGCCGTATCTTCCGGGACCGGGCGTACCCGAATTAAGCGTTAAAGCGCGCCTTTCGGACGCCCTCCCGGCTCAGAGCCTTGCTTCGGTCCCCGCGCTCTTGATGCGGCGGACCAGAGCGATCAGATACACCGCGAACAGGACGACCGCCGCGGAAGCGCCGGTTATGTAGGAGACCGTTTGATCGAGCTTAAATCCTTCCTTCGCCATCATGATGTAGGTCACGCTGACCGCCGTCATGAAGGATGCGGGAAGCGCGGTCAGAAGAGAGCCGAAACGGTATTTCCCTTCTTTCATCAGATAGGCGGTCGCCACCCACAAAGCGATCATCGCAAGAGTCTGATTGCTCCACGAGAAGTAGCGCCAGATGATCTGAAAACCGCTGTCGTTTGCGATCGCGAACCACGTCAGAAGCCCTCCGATCGCCAGAAGCGGGATCGTGATGATCAGGCGGTTGCGTATCTTTTTCTGATCGAGCTTGAAGGTTTCGCCGAGGATCAGTCTCGCCGAGCGGAAGGCGGTATCGCCGGAGGTGATCGGGCAGACGATTACGCCCACGACGGCAAGGATACCGCCGAAGGTGCCGAGAACGCCGGTCGATATTTCATACACGACGTTGGAGGCGCCGTTTGCGAGCGCGTCGTTCAGAAGCTGCGTCGTGCCGTAGAACGCCACGCCGGCCGCCGCCCATATCAGAGCGATCACCGACTCGGAGATCATGGCGCCGTAGAAGACCTTTCTGCCTTCCTTTTCGCTCTTGATGCACTTGGCGATCATCGGCGACTGGGTCGAGTGGAAGCCGGACACCGCGCCGCACGCAACGGTGATGAACATATACGGCCAGACGGGCGTTTCCTTCGGATGCAGGTTTTGCAGGGAGATCTCCGGGATGGTGTATTTGCCGCCGGAGAACAGGATGCCGCCGATGACCGCGACAGCCATCACGATAAGCAGAACGCCGAAGACGGGATAGAGCTTGCCTATCAGTTTATCTATCGGCAGAAGGGTCGCGAGCAGATAATACACGAGGATGACGATAGCCCAGAAGGTTCCGTTCATCCAGTCGGGGGTGAGCTTGTCGAGCAGACCCGCGGGGCTGGTGACGAACACCGTGCCGCACAGCACAAGCAGTACGACCGAGAAGATACGCATGACCCATTTTGCGACTTTTCCGAGATATGTACCCGACAGTTCGGCGATAGACGCGCCGTTGTGGCGTGAGCTGATCATACCGCTCATATAGTCGTGCACCGCGCCGCCGAGGATCGAGCCGAACACGATCCACAGGAAGACCACGGGTCCGAAGACCGCGCCCATCAGCGCGCCGAAGATCGGTCCGGTGCCGGCGATGTTCAGGAGCTGGATCAAAAACGCCTTCCATGTCTTCATCGGTACGCAGTCCACCCCGTCGTTGATGGCGACCGCGGGCGTTTTACGGTCGTCGGGAGCGAAGATCTTTTCCGTCACCTTGCCGTAAACGAAAAAGCCGACAATGAGTACGGCGAACGCCGTAAGCAGAGAAATCATATCCGTTACCTCTCAATCTATCCGATTTATTCTATTGATACATTCCCGTAATATTCTTTCTTTATCCGCGCCGACAATATCCAGCCCGACCGCCTTTATCAGTTCAACGTCCGGTATTCCGTAAAAAGACCGCGCCAGCGCTTTAACGTATCCGAACCCGTACTCCTCTGGAAAGAAATCTCCTCCCGCGGTGGTTACATAATACAGCTTTGAAGCCTTGCATAAACCAACGGGAAAGCCCCCGTCCGAATATCGGAAGGTTATTCCCGGAACGTTGATCTGCTCAAGATACTGCTTGAGCGCGGCGGGAAACGACAGATCCCAGAACGGCGCCGCTATAACGATCACGTCCGCTTCGGCGAATTTTCGCGCGGCGTCGAACATGGGATGATCATAATCCCCGTCGGAAAGAAGCCTGTCGCGCTCGCTTAAATAGGCTTCGTCCGCGACCGGGAAATCAATGTCTTTCAAGATCACTTCTTCGATCCGCCGTTCCGTTTTCGACAGCAAATGATCCGCGAGCATTTTTGTTCGTGAATCGCGTCGAACGCAGGCGTTGATAAATAAAATCATAATCGTCCTTTCAGGGTCGGCGGGACCGCCGCGGAAAAAAGCGCGGTTTTCAGTCGGACAGATCCGCCGACGCCGGTATCGTCAACTTGACCGACGTGCCGCCGCCTTCGCGCGGAGAGATCGTTATTTTGCCGCCGCACATCGTTTCAAGCCGCTGGCGGATGTTGTTCAGCGCGATATGCGGCTCGTTGTCGTCGGGGTGATCAAAGCCCGCCCCGTCGTTCTCGACCGTTATTTCGCTGCCCTCCTTCGTCAGGCGGGTCTTAACGGAAATATGCAGCGGATCGCCGTCGGGGTCCATACCGTGCTTGACCGCGTTTTCCACGAGGGGCTGCAGCGTCAGCGGCGGCAGACGGAAAAGCGTATGCGGCGTATCGAATTCCACGAACAGTCTGTCCTCATGCTGCGCCTGCTCGACGGCGAGATAGGCGCGGGTATGCTCCAGTTCATCGGTGAAAGGAATGACGTCCCCGCTCGCAATGGCGGTGAAATTCTTACGCAGGTAAGACGTGAAATCCAGCGTTACCTGCTGAGCTTTGTCCGAATCCTGCTTGCAGAGGTAGTAGATGCTCATCATGGTATTGTAGATGAAATGCGGCCGCATCTCCAGAACGTTGATGCTCGCTTTCTGCTTGGAGATCTCGCGCTGCTGGCGCATAAACTGGTCCATGTTATCCGCGAGGATCAGACCGAACATGATGATCGCAAACAGCACCATGCAGAAGACGACGTATACCTCGGCTTCAAAGAACATATGGAAGGACAGCGAGACCGTCATCGGCAGCAGATAGACAAGCAGCGCAAAGAAATAGCGTTTTGAGAGCTTGCCCCGCCTTTTGATCAGAGCCGCGATGTTGAGTATCAAAACCGCGACGAGCGGAGACAGCCACACCGCAAACAACGGTCCCCGAAAATAATGGTTATCCGGCGTAACGTAGTATAGCACATTCGTGAACTGCCCGGCGATAAACATAACGTAATACACGCCCAAAAGCGCCGCCGCGATCTTGAGCAGCAGACTGTTATTGAGTTTTTCGCCGCAGCTGTGAAGCAGAAAGACCGTCGGCATGACCATCAGCGACGACAGGAATATCCCTTCAAAGAAATAAACGATCCTTTCCGCCTCAGCCATTTGAGGGTCGTTCCAGAAAAGCGTGGCTAAAAAGCAAGCGACGGAGATCATAAAAAGCAGCGAAAACAAAATGATAAAATACCGCTTGCTCCACCGGTCAGTCACCGGCATCATGGCGGAGAAGACGATCCCGAGCGCCATCATTACAAGCATCGCTCCGAGGATAGAATAACTGACGATCAGTTCGGTCATGAGCCCAAGCCTCCCGTCCGGAACGGATATCTCAGGTTATTGAGCTGCTCCCTCACGCCCTCGACTGTTATCGGCTTTAGCATAAAGCCGCACGCGCCGGTGCTCCACGCGTCGAAGGAATACTCCCGATACGCGGTCAGATACACCACGTTGAGCCGCGGATTGACCTTAAGCATTTCGCGGCACACGTCCAGACCGCTGACCGTCCCCATCTCGATATCGAGGAATGCGAGCGCCACACGGTTCGCCTTTATATATTCGATCGCGTCCTTTGGCTTCGTAAAGGCGGAGACCGACGCGTTCGGCATGACCTCCTGCAGGATGGGCAGGCCTCCGCTGAGGATGATCTTGTTATCATCCACGATGATGACGTTGGGGCACTCGTCGCTCTGCTCGACAGCGGAAAGCAGCACGTTGACGTCCGCGCCGAGCACCTCCGAGAGCCGGGATATCATCAAGGCGTCCGGGAGACGGCTGCCCGCTTCCCATCGGGACACCGTGGGGCGCGTAACGTACATCTTTTCTGCCAGCGCTTGCTGTGAAAGTCCTTTTTCAGTTCGAAGTCTCCTCAAAGTATCCGAAAAAAACTGGCTCATCTTTGTACTCCGTGTTAGATCGAGATCTCGTTTTGCAAAAACGCCGGCGGCGGAAGCGGCGCGATAATACCGATCAACAGATTTATCTTAATATTTTTATGTTTTTATAATACCATTAAATCGGAGATTATTCAATATTATTTACCGGAGAGAGTAAACAAATATACGTTCCAATCTGGAACAACTCATTGAGAAAAGTCAGCGGTAATAGTAAAATAGTTTAATTTGCAAACACTTTTGACCACCGGAGACGCGATGATGAAAACTTTAAGGATAATTCGTAATTATCTTTGCTATTGCGGCGTGGAGAAGGACGAGTACAAAGAACTGAAAAAGTACGCCTACGTTTCGAATTTCGAGGTGTGACGCGTGCTCCGCTGCTTTATGTCCTTCGTGTTCGCCGCCTTGTTCATCGCGTCGCTTAAGATCGACCTGTTCGCGGGAAACGAGTATTTTTATCTCGCCGCGCTCATCTATTCCGTCGTCGCCGCCTGCCTGTTTTTGTTTTTATTGGAGAAAAAGTCGATCTCCGCGCAGCTTATGATCTGCCTCTCCATTTCGCTGCTCTTCTTTTTCGCCGTCCTCGCAAAGAAGCCGCGCGTCCAAAAGGATACGGATGAACTGACCGGGCTGAAAAACAAGAGCGCCCTGACAAAGGCGATCAACAGATATCTGGCGGATGAGACGAAGGATAAGGGGATCCTGCTCCTGCTCGACATAAACCATTTCAAATCCGTCAACGATACATACGGCCATGAGGTCCGGCGGCATATATTTTCCAAAGATTAAAAAATATAATATACAAGACTAAGATCCCGCCGATGAGACCGGCGGGATCTTAGTCTTGTATTCAGGCGTATTCGTACGATATTTCGGCGCAGATACTATCAGCAGCGGACCTGACCGGGACCGCGTTTTGACCGCAGCCGGACGGCCCGTATCCAAGCGGCGGATCCGTCGAGCCGTTCGAGCTTTTATCCGTGACCGATCACTTGTTGAAATCAAAGAAATTCATGTTTTTAAAGCCGGTCGGCATCGGGATCGTGCACATATAAATGAAAGCGGCCACCAGGCACACGACGGCGATCGCCAGGACCGCTATACGGTTCGGCATATTCTTGAACGTACCGACGATACCGAGCAGAAACAGCGTCAGCGAATATATGACGGTCACGAGCCTGTAGGAGTCGCCTTTTGTGTTGTCGTGCATCCCTTCTTCAAGCAGCTCCTGAGACTGATCGACGTTCTCCTGCGCAGACTCGAAGTATTTTTCCGCCATGCCGGGCATTTTGAACGGACTGTCTTCGCCGTTCTCCTCCATCCATTTTACGCCTTCCGCCAAGATCGCCCCGGAGTTCTGCTCCACGAAATATTTGATCTTTTCGTTTATCAGGTCGATCTTCGCCTGATCGCCGTCCAGCTTTGCCGCCTCCAGCTCAAAATAATAATCCTTCGCGGTGTTCCACGCCATGTAATCGGCAAGATACAGCTGCAGACCCAGATTGTATTTCGCGGTCCCCTGCGACGCCATATTGTTGCTCTTTGTAAAGTTGATGGACTGGACCCCGCTGTGCAGAGAGCCGATCCACGTCGCCCAGGCGGAGAGCAGCGTAGTGACGCCGAGAAGGATCGCGACGAGCGTTTCAAGCCTCTTGGGCGTCAAAAACGTTTTCTTATCTTTGACCGCGTTGGCCGCAAGTCTGTCGCTTCGCTCGACGGACTCGCCGCCTTTCCGTTCGGCTTTTTTCGCCATGTCTGTATTTCCTCCTTTTTCAGGGAGCATTGAGTCAGCCGCCAAAGATCAGGCGCCTTGTGTCTGGATTATATACGAAAAAAGACGTAAAAACAATGTTTTATTTAAAAAACGACGTTCCATTTTGGAACCCCCTCTTTTTTTCAATACTTATATAATTTAAAATAGAAAGTAAAAGATATCCCGCCGAAAAGTATTATACATAAAGAGGACGCTCAAGTGAGATCGAACATACTATATCAGGTCTGTACTATGCAGGCGTTGGCGCTTGGATACACAAGACCCGTCGTAACTGCGGAAGAGCTGCTCAAAAACGGCGATACGGGGCTCGGTACTTTTGAAAACGTCGACGGCGAGATGATCGTGCTCGACGGCAAGGTCTATCAGGCGAAGCAGGACGGAAGCGTAGTACCTGCGGAAAAAACGGCGGGGATACCGTTCGCGGTCGCCGGTTTCGTAAAAAACGGCAGAACGATCGAAATGGGAGAAAAAAAGGATATCGAAGCCCTGAAATCAGAGTTGGATTTGAGTATAGATAAAGATTTCGGCTTGAACAGCTTCCATATCGCGCGCATAGACGGATATTTTAAAACAGTACGCGCCCGCGCGGGAGGACCTTATCGCTCGCAGCACGTTACCTTGAAGACCATCCTTTCAAAAACGCAGAAGGAGTTTTGTTTTGAAAAACTGCGCGGAACGCTGGTATGCGTGTATTTTCCCGATTATATGGACGGTATAAACGCCGCGGGATGGCATATGCATTTTATCTCGGAGGACAAAAAGCTCGGAGGACACGTGTTCGAGGCGTCGATGAGCTCGGGCAGGTGTATCATCCAGAGAATGGACGGGATCAATATCCGGCTGCCGAGGGATCCGGCGTTCGACGTATACTCTCTTAAAGACGCGTCGGAAGATGAGATCAAGAAAATAGAACAGGGCGGCGATTGATCCGGTCTCATATCGTTTTTCGGCGGAAATATTTATATAATCGTTAAAAGCATATGCGATTTTGCGGACAGTACAAAATCGGACGAGTATCAGAAATTTGCCGCGTATACAAGCTGTGAATTCGCAAAATTGTTTTACGAAAAGTTTTTACCTCTGTAACGGAATACGGTAAAGACGCCTGAAAAAGGCTCAAATTACCGTTAAGCCGGTTTTCCGGTAATTCAACAAAACAAATGCTTTATTTTAGAATATTCTTATTGATTTTTTCTTTTTTAATTTATAATATAAAATAAAGTTTTTTATATATTTTAAAAAATTTGTTTTATAACTTTTTAATTATTAACAACAGAACAGGAGAAATATTAATGGATCTGAACGCTAAAAAAACCAATACCGAGCTTGTTGTGACCCTGTCCGGAGAGCTCAATACGCTGACCGCGCCGGAGCTTGGCTCCCTGCTTGAAAAAGAACTTGGTGGCGTACAGAGCCTGACTCTTGATTTCGCGGAATGCGACTACGTCTCATCGGCGGGTCTGCGCGTGCTGCTCGCTACGTTCAAGCAGTTGAAGGCGGCGGGCGGCTCGATGGTCCTGACCCACGTCGGCGAAAACTTCATGGACGTGCTTCAGAGCACCGGTCTTGACGCGGTGTTCGATATTCAATAAGCGGCCCGGCTTCAGAATATAAAGCCCGACCGTATTACGATACGGGAGACTGTCAGCGTGATATAATAATAAATCTCTCGTATCTTTATTAATTCACGTACCCGATTCCCGCATAAAGCGGGACCCGCTTGACCGGCAGAGCCGGACGCGGGGTATCCGAAAAATAATTACGCCGCTGCATAGCGGCGGGATGGAGATCAAAATGGCGGAAAAAGAGAAGAAACAAATATTCAGAAAGAAAACGCTCGACCGCGTATCGTCGCCGGAACAGCTCAACGATTATCTGCACGTTACCTCCCCGTCCGTTTGGGTAGTGCTTGCCGCTGTGATACTGCTGCTTGTAAGCATGTTTGTGTGGAGCAGCGTTACCGCTGTGGAGAGCTACGCGACGGGCCGTGCCGACGTGCGCTCCGGCGTTCTGACGCTCACATTTGACGACGCCGAAAAAGCGGAGAACGTCGAGGTCGGTATGACCGTCAAGGTCGGCGACGTCGTGGCGCCCATCCTGTCGGTCGGTCAGGACGAGGAAGGCAATCTTCTTGCTGTGGCGAACGTGACCCTTCCGGACGGAAGCTATGAGGCGCGGGTCGGCTACAGGAGCACGCATATCATCAATATGCTTTTCAACTAAAAGGTGGCGGAGATGAAGAAAAAGAAAACACGCGTCGTCCGCGTTCCGGTGGTCATGCAGATGGAGGCGCTGGAATGCGGCGCCGCCAGCCTGACAATGATCCTTGCTTATTACGGCAAGTGGCTGCCGCTTGAGCAGGTGCGCGCCGACTGCGGAGTTTCGCGCGACGGCTCCAACGCCAACAACGTACTTAACGCCGCCCGCAGATACGGGCTTACCGCCAAGGGCTTCCGCACCGGCGTCGACGCCCTCCGCAAAAGCAACGCCTTCCCCTGCATAATACATTGGAATTTTAACCATTTTCTCGTTCTCTGCGGCTTTCGCGGGAAATACGCCTATCTGAATGATCCGGCGCGCGGCAACGTCCGCGTGACTATGGAGGAGTTTGACCGCGCCTTCACCGGGATCTGCCTGACCTTCTCGCCTTCGGAATCCTTTCAGCCGGGCGGAAAACGCAAAAGCACGCTCACGTTCGCAAAAAAGAGGCTGGCCGGAGCAGGCGCCGCCGTTGCTTTCGTTATGTTGGCAAGCGTGATCGGATATCTGTTTACGGTCGTGAATCCGTCCTTTTCCCGTTTCTTTATGGACAGGCTGCTGACCAACGAAAATAAAGATATGCTCATGCCGTTCATCGTCATCGTCGCGCTGGTCGGCGTCGTTCAGGTGATAGTCGCGGCGGTGCAGTCGATCTATTCTCTCAAGATCAACGGCAAGATGGCGGTCACGGGAAGCAGTACCTTCCTGTGGAAGATACTTCGCCTGCCTATGGAGTTTTTCTCCCAGCGCATGGCGGGAGATATACAGACGCGGCACCAGGCCAACACGAACATCGCCGCGACTATAATCAATACGCTGACCCCTCTTGCAAGCAGTCTTCTTATGATGATCTTTTATCTGGTCGTCATGCTGCGTTACAGTCCGCTGCTCTCACTGATCGGAGTCGTCAGCATAGTGATTAACGTTTTTATGAGCCGCATCATATCGAATAAGCGCGTCAACATAACCCGCGTTATGGCTCGCGACTCGGGAAAGTTAGCTTCCGCGACAGTTTCCGGCATACAGATGGTGGAGACTATCAAGGCGAGCGGAGCGGAGAATGGCTTTTTCCAGCGGTGGGCTGATTATCAGGCGTCGGTCAACGCGCAGACCGCGCGATTTACGGTACTAAATCAGTATCTGGGCATGATCCCCGCGTTCGTCACCACCCTGGCGAACGCGCTGGTGCTTGTCATGGGCATCCTGCTTTGTATGCGCGGCGAATTCACGCTCGGTATGGTGACGGCTTTCCAGTCCTTCCTTGCGGCGTTCATGACGCCCGCCATGACGATGATCACGGCGGGGCAGACCATCCAGGAGATGCGCACGCAGATGGAGCGCGTCGAGGACGTGATGGAATACCCCGACGACCCGCACTATTCCGACGCCCCCGTCAGCGACACGGCTGACTACGGCAAGCTGTCCGGAGCTGTTGAGCTGCGTAACGTGACCTTTGGCTATTCGCGCCTCGCCCCTCCGCTGATCGAGAATTTCTCGCTGAATATCAAACCCGGCGGAAGAGTGGCTCTGGTCGGCGCGTCGGGCTGCGGCAAATCCACCATCTCCAAGCTCGTGTCCGGGCTTTATCAGCCGTGGAGCGGCGAGATACTGTTCGACGGCAAGCCTATATCGGAGATCGACCGCGCCGTTTTTACAGGCAGCGTGGCGGTCGTGGATCAGGATATCGTCCTGTTTGACGACACCATTGCCAACAACATAAAAATGTGGGACAGCTCCATAGAGGACTATGAGATGATCATGGCTGCCCGCGACGCGCAGATACACACCGATATCATGGGGCGTTCCGGCGGATATCAGGAAAGGATCAGCGAGGGCGGACGAAATCTCTCCGGCGGACAGAGACAGCGGCTGGAGATCGCCCGCGTGCTGGCTCAGGACCCGCACATCGTAATTATGGACGAGGCGACAAGCGCGCTTGACGCCCGTACGGAATACGAGGTCACAAAGGCGGTCAAGGAGCGCGGCGTGACCTGCATCATAATCGCTCACCGTCTTTCCACCATTCGCGACTGCGACGAGATCATCGTTCTTAATCGCGGTAAGGTAGTCGAGCGCGGCACCCACGATGAGCTTTACGCCAAGGGCGGATACTATACCGAGCTCATCACCAGCAACTGAGGGAAGGAGGAGACAGTATGAACTGGTTCGATGAACAGATAAGGCTTCGCAAGGACAAGGACCAGGAGATCTTCGAGGATTCCATTTTCGGAATGGCGTCCGCGGTAATGGGACAGCAGGGCGCAAGAGCCCTGAACGACGAACGCATCATCACCAAGGCGGCGATCGACGAGGTCCTGAAATACTATCACTGCAAGCCCATAGATATACCCGATTCTCTTAAAACTCCGGAGGATCAGCTCGACTATGCGCTGAGACCCCACGGAATAATGTATCGAAGCGTAACTCTTTCGGAAAAATGGTATCGCCGCTCCTTCTCCCCCATGATCGCATACCGCGCGGAGGACGGGCTTCCGGTTGTTCTTCTGCCGGGCAAATTCGGCGGCTATACCTGGTACGACAAGAACGGTAACAAGGTCAAGGCAAACAAACGCACGGCGGGTCTTCTTCTGCCGGACGCGATCTGCTTTTACAGCTCGCTGCCGCTCAGGAAAATAGGAATATCCGGCCTTTTGGGATATATGAAAAGCTGTCTGAACTGGTCGGACGTCGCCATACTGATCGGCTTGACGCTTATGGTGACGCTTACGGGCATGATGCTTCCGCTGATAACCAAAATGCTGTCCGGCTTCGTGCTGGAAAGCGGCAGCGGACTTGTCCTGCTGAGCGCGGCGATCTTCATGCTCTGCGTTCTCGTCTCTTCGCAGTTTTTCACGGTTTCGCGCGAGCTCGCTATGTCAAGGATACAGATCAAGGTGGGCGCCCCCATGGAGGCGGCGATGACGGCGCGGCTGATGAATCTTCCGACCTCGTTTTTCCGTCAGTTTTCCGCGGGCGAGCTGGCCAGCAGAACCTGGGCGATAAACGGACTTTCCTCGCTTTTACTGGGCGGGGTCGTTTCCACGGGAATGACTGCTATAGCATCGCTGCTTTACATAACTCAGATATTCAACTACGCGCCTTCGCTGGGACTGCCGGCGCTTGTCATCAGTCTCGCGTCGATCGCGGTCACGCTGCTTATCGGGTTTCTGAAGATGAAGCAGCAGCGGGAGTACATGAAAGCTTCCGCCGATGAATCCGGCGTCAGCTTTTCCATAATATCCGGCGTGCAGAAGATCAAGCTGTCGGGAGCGGAGAAGCGGGCGTTTGCAAAATGGGCGAAGACCTATTCTTCCGGCGCGGAGATCGAATACAACCCGTCGCTGATACTGAAGATCAGCCCCGCGATCCTGCTGGCGATCTCACTTATCGGTAATGTATGGTTTTACTTCAGCGCGGCGTCTTCCGGGGTAAGCCCTTCGGCGTATCTCGCCTTTACCGCCGCGTTCGGAACGGTGACCGGCGCGATAACGGCTTTTTCGAATATCGCGGCGTACGCGGCGCAGATCAAGCCCATACTTGAGATGGCGGAGCCGATACTGCAGACCGAGCCGGAGACGGCGGAAAACAAACAGATAGTGACAAAGCTCTCAGGCAATATCGAGCTTTCAAATATTTACTTCCGTTACCGTCCGACCGCGCCCTACGTTCTCAACGGCCTTGATCTGAAGATCAGGGCGGGCGAATACGTCGCTATAGTCGGTAAGACGGGCTGCGGAAAATCGACTCTTATGCGTATGCTGCTTGGGTTTGAGACCCCGGAAAAAGGAACGGTATATTTTGACCGCAAGGACATCCGTTCCCTCGACCTGCGCTCGCTTCGCCGCAAGATGGGGGTCGTGACGCAGGACGGCAGTCTGTTTTCGGGCGACATATATTCCAACATAACCGTCTCCGCCCCTCAGCTTACGCTTGACGACGCGTGGGAGGCGGCTGAGCTGGCGGGGGTCGCGGACGACATCCGCGCCATGCCGATGGGAATGCATACCTTCGTAAGCGAAGGGCAAGGCGGCATCTCCGGCGGACAGAAGCAGCGTTTGATGATCGCAAGAGCTATCGCCCCGAAGCCGAAGATACTCCTTTTCGACGAGGCGACAAGCGCATTGGATAACAAAACGCAAAAGCAGGTGTCGGACGCCCTTGCGGGGCTGAAATGCACCCGCATTGTCATCGCCCACCGCCTTAGCACGGTCAGACACTGCGACCGCATACTCGTTCTTGACGGCGGCAGGATCGCGGAGTCGGGCAATTACGACGAGCTGATTGCCCGGGGAGGCATTTTTGCCGAGCTGGTCGAGCGGCAGAGGGTGGACGTATAAAGCCGGGATCTCATTGCCCTGTCCGGGGCGGCGGTCGGAGCTTTACCGCACCGGGCGAAAAAAACTATTTTTAAAAAAATATTGCCAAAAGATAAAGTGGATCGAATAAAGATACAAAGGGAGAAAGCGAGGTGATGCGTATGGACACGGACAGGCTGCTGGCGAAGCTGTTTGACTTTCAGCGGTTTGAAGATGATCCCGCATTGCGGCGCGTTATCGACGAGGTCGAGGACCGATGGTCCGACGAGGAGCTGTCCGGCGACGAGCTCAGCGCGCTTTCGGCGGCGGGCGATCCCTACGCACAGTCGCACGAACTGAAAAAGAAGGACGAACCGCTTTGACCGTGTTGTCCGGCGACGAGATCTACGCCGCCTATCGGGAAAAGGTACTTGCCTACCTGACGGCACGGACAGAGTGCCGGGAGGACGCGGAGGACCTGTGCGCGGAGGTTTTCGCCGAGGTCATACGCTGTCTTGACCGGTACGATCCGGAAAAAGCGTCGCTTTCCACCTGGATCTATCAGATCACACGATTCACTTTTATCGATCATTTAAGAAAAAAACGTCCGTTCGAGCCGCTCGGCGAGGAGCTTGCGGAGGCGGACGACCTGACCGAAAGCCTGATAAACAAGGAAACGCTTGAACGTCTGGCTTCCGCGCTGCAGACCCTGAAACGGGAGGAACGGGATATCATCGTTCTGCGGTATTACAAAAAAATGTCGCTTTCCGAAATATCGCGGCTCACCGGAATAAGCTACGGCATGGTAAAGGTCAGGCACAAAGGCGCTCTGCGCGCTCTGCGCGATATACTTGAGCCCGGCGGGAAACGCCGGGGCTGAAAGGACCCTTGCGATAATAAGCGAAAAGACCGCTGAAAAGCGGCGGGAAGATCGCTTAAAATAATAATAATATTTTTTATAAAGGAGATACCACCATGAAAGACAAGAAGAACGACAAGCTTGAAAACAAAGCGTTGGAAAACGACGCCGCAGTTGAAGAAATGCAGGAGCTGGACGACGGCGACCTTGAGCAGGTCTCCGGCGCGGGCAGCCCCTTCGACCGCCCCCGCATGGGCTTCCAGCCCATCGACGACGATCTGAGAAACAACGGCTGATCCGATCAAAGATTTCTGAACGCGTAAAATAGTATTTCATCAGTATAAGGAGAACCCTTATGAAACGTATCTTCAAAAGCACGATGGCATTAGTGCTGACTCTGCTTATGCTTATGCAGGTCGGCGAGCTGAGCCTCTCCTACGCAGC
>JAFSSR010000183.1 GCA_017450885.1 Clostridia bacterium
GCGTCACCCTCACCCTCAACGGCGAGGATTTGACGGCATATCTTGTCGACGAATACACCGGGCTCCGCCGCGGCACCTACACCACTCCGGGCTATGAGGGCACCGTCGCCTACTACGGGATAGTCGGTCACAGCGATTTCGGCGCCGACTCCGGCATGGAGGAAGGGGAGATCTTCTACTTCTCCTTTGCCGACGAGAATTACTGCGCCAACTGGAACTACCGCCAAAGCTGGACCGGCGACAGCTATAAATGAGCCTTCCCCTTGGGGGAAGGTGGCTCGCGAAGCGAGACGAATGAGGGGTCCCGGAGGGCAAAAATGTTCGCTTGCGCTCATGCGATATATTTGCGCTGACGCGCAAATTCGATATAATTTCGCCTACGGCGAAATTTCGATATATTTGAATTTGCCTAAATCAAATTCAAATTCGATATGTTTGCGGCACGCCGCAAACGAGATTTTCCCCTCCCCTCAGTCGCCTACGGCGACAGCTCCCCCTCCCCGTTATCGCGGGGGAAGGAGCTGTACAGTTCGCCTTCCCCTTGGGGGAAGGTGGCTCGCGAAGCGAGACGAATGAGGGGTCCCGGAGGGCAAAAAGAATAACATGTCTTATCAGCATAATCAAAACCGTCGCGCGGTATCTCAACAATTACGCAGGGAAATGACTCCCGAAGAAAAACACATATACTATGATTTTCTGTGGAGGCTGCCGTTTACAGTCAAAAGGCAGGAACAATTCGGAGATTATCATACAGACTTCTTTATCGAAAAATACAAGCTTGTTATCGAGATCGACGGCAGACAGCACGGCTTGCCCGATCACGTCGAACATGACGAGAAACGTACCCGGTTTCTTGAATCATGCGGAGTCAATGTCGTAAGATATTCAAACGAAGATATCCGAAATAGATTTGACGGGGTTTGTAACGATTTATTGACAAGATTTGAGGTTACATATGATCAGTTGAAACCTCCGCGTAAATCGAGCAAAGTCTATAAGTATTCAGATTGATCGATCTGCCCTCCGGGACCCCTCATTCGTCTTCGGCGGGCGGACACGCCGAAGCCACCTTCCCCCAAGGGAAGGCGACGCACCCGACTCCGTAGGGCGGGGTTTTACCCCCGCCGCCTTCGACGTCGCCGCACCACAGCGTTGTCATTGCGAGGAGCGAAGCGACGCGGCAATCCGTTCCCCCTAAAGGATACAGCCAGCAGCCAACAACTTTTCTGCCCTCCGGGACCCCTCATTCGTCTTCGGCGGGCGGACACGCCGAAGCCACCTTCCCCCAAGGGGAAGGCGGACGCTTGCGACTTCGCAAGGGATAATGATTTCCGCGTTTTTAGTGTTTACGATTTATTTCCGATCTGTTTTCGGCATATTTCATGTGAGGAGCAATTTCGAATATGTCCATCTACGACGATCTCACGTTTTACATAATCCTCTGCGTCGCGGCGGCGATGCTCGGCGCGGTGTTCGGCTCCTTTCTCAACTGCGCCGCCTGGCGTATAACGCACGGCGAGTCCTTTATCAAAGGACACAGCAGGTGCCCGAAGTGCGGGCACGAGCTGAAAGCGCTCGACCTCATACCGATCTTCAGCTGGATTTTCCTGCGCGGAAAATGCCGCTACTGCAAGGCGGTGATACCGATCAGATATCCCGCGACCGAGGCGATATTCTCGCTTATCACCGTGCTCTGCCTCCTGCGCTTCGATCTGACGGTCACCGCGCTCGTAAACTTTATTTTCCTCTGCTGTCTCTTCTGCCTGACCATCACCGATCTTGAGGATCAGATCATACCCAACGGGTGCGTGATCATACCCGCCGCGGCGTGGGTGATAGGCGCGCTGCTCCCCGGTATGGCGTGGAAGGACGTCGGACTGCACGTCCTCTCCGGAGTCGTCTTCGGCGGAGGTATGCTTCTGATCTCGCTTATCATGGATAAGGTGCTCAAGCGCGACTCCATGGGGGGCGGTGACATAAAACTGTTCGCCGTGATGGGACTTTATCTCGGATTTGTACAGTCGCTTTTCGCGCTGATACTCTCCTGTGTGCTCGGACTGATCTTCGCGCTGGTCCGCAAGCTTGTAAAAAAGGACTCCGACAGGGCTTTCCCCTTCGGACCGTCCATTGCGGTCGCGACGGCGATAATGCTCTTCTGCGGCGAATGGATCACCGGCTGGTATACCGGCCTGCTCGGATTGTAACGTCAAAAATTTATATAAACTGGTGAAATATATGGCAAAAACGTATTTGGGAATCGATATCGGTTATGACCGGCTGAAAATGGCGCTTGTCAGCGGCAGGCAGGTCAAAAAAACGATCAGCGTACCCATGCCCACCGCCCTTTTGAAGGAGGGCAGGGTGGTCTCTACCGAGACCATGGGCGAACTGATCCGCAAGACCCTCAGGGAAAACGGGATCCGCGCTAATTACGCGGCGCTCGCCCTTTCCGGGGAGGCTGTTTTCGTGCGGACGCTGAACGTCCCGCAGATGGCGGCGGATCAGCTCACCTACAACATTTCGTATGAGTTCAAGGATTACCTTACCGAGGAGCTCAAGAACTACGCTTTCGATTATGCGATGATCTCCACTCCGGAGGAGATCAAGGCTCAGGAGCCGCAGAAGGATGAGAAAGGCGTGCCGATCCCGCCGACCATGGACATACTCGCCACCGCCGCTCCGATCTCGCTTATCGACGAGTCTCGCGCAATGCTGCGCAAGGCGGGCCTTCGTATGAGCAAGGCGGCGCCCGCGATATGCAGCTATATCGGCCTTATCCGGGGTCTCAACGCCGAACCGGGCCGCGAGTACTGCATACTCGACCTCGGTTACAAGTCGATAAGGATGTATATGTTCTCGGGCGAGCGCAATACCGCCACGCGCGAGCTGGAGGTCGGTCTTTCGAGCATTGACGACGTCATCGCCGACGCGTACAACGTCGACGTCCATCTGGCGCACACCTATCTGCTGACCAACAACGACGGCTGCCAGAACAAGGAGTTCTGCGTCAACTCGTTCAACAACATTTCGGTCGAGCTCATGCGCGCCATGAACTTCTACCGCTTCAACAACCCGGACAGCCAGCTTTCCGATATCTGGCTCTGCGGCGGCGGCGCGGTCATACCCGCTTTGAGGACGGCTATCTCCGATGCGCTCGACATGAATATACACGACGCGTCCGAGCTGGTCGAGAACGGCGGCGCGATCGAGGACTGCAACAGCTTCGTCCAGGCGATCGGCATAGCGCAGTATTGAGGAGGGGTGCGAGATGGAATTCAAACTGACTAAAAATCCGGGAAAGCCCGGACGCGTCTCGGTCCCGACAAAGAGGACTATCAACCTCGCGGTCCAGAGTAAAAAGAAAACCAATCTGACCGGATCGCTGCTCGCCGCGCTGATCATCGTGGCGGTCGGCGTTCTCGTCGGAAAATTCGGTATAATCGACCGCCTTGTCGCCGCGAGCGAAGCCGAGGCGGCAATGAACGCCGTCCAGCGTCAGGTCGACGCAGGTTACGAAAAAATCGACAGCTACGGCGAGCTTACCGAAACGTACGCTCACTACACCTATTCCGGCATGACCCAGGAGGAGCTGCAGAAGATCAACCGCGTACAGGTCATAGAAATGGTACGCCGCGTGGTCGTTCCGCAGGCGGAGGTCTACGGCTTTGAGATCAAGGGCAACGTTCTGACGCTCACCGTGGTGGATAAAAACCTCGCCGAGGTCAACCAGATCTCTCAGGAGCTTATGAAAGAAGAAATGGTCGATTACTGCACCGTAAAAGAGGCCGCCACCAACGACGACCAGCGTAAAGGCCAGAGGATCCTCGTCGAAGATGATACCATTTCCGCGGTAATAACCGTTTATCTTATCGGAGAGATGGAGGTGCTATTCGATCAATGAAAATACTGAGCCGTGATTTCACACTTAAAGAAAAGATACTTCTCGGCCTGCTGGTCGTAATAATCCTCGGTTTTTGCTATTATCAGTTCCTCGATCAGCCCGTGCGGGATTCCATCGCCCGCTCCGAGGCGCAGAAAGCCTCGCTTGAGATAGAGCTCACCTCTGTGCAGACGAAGATCGCGCAGCTCGAGAAAATGAAGACCGAGATCGATAAGATAATCGCCGACGGGTCCATCGCTCCGATGCCGAGCTATAATAATAACAAGGAAGTCAACCTTCTCCTCAACGAAGTGTTCGGTCCTTACAACTATTATCTGGTTTTCTCCGATCTCACACGAGACGGCAACCAGATCAGGAGGGCCATCAAGATCGAGTTCGTTCCGCGTGATTACGAAACGATGGAAGCCGCTTTTGCGCAGCTCGAGAAGAGCAAATTCCGCTGCCTTGTCGACAACGTCCAGTACAGCAAGACCACCGATACCCGCGGCGACAGTATGTATTTCGCCAGCGCGGTCGTGACCTTCTACGAGACCATGGTGGGCGGCACGCCGGATTCCGGACTGCCCGCGGATAAGAGTGAGTAAATGATCCGCCGGATCTGATTAATTTTTGAAACAATAACGGTCTTTTGACCGATATTTGCAACTTGTTTTGGAGAAACCTTTTATGCGTTTGCTTTCAAGAAAAAATCGAAACGGATTTACTGTAGCGGAGGTGCTTATTGCCGTCGCTATTCTGGTCGCGCTGTTTGCGGTGTCCTTCCCGATGATACTGACTCTGCGCCGCAACCTGCGCCAGAAAGAGTACGACAGCAAGGCGGAGATAGTATATATTGCCGCGCAGAATGAACTTGTAAAGCTCCGCAGCAGCGGCAACGCGTCGCGTTATACCACCGCGAACGACAACGCGGCAAAGGTCTATCCTCTGCCCGCCGAGCCGGGCGACCGTTCCATAGACATCGACGAGAACGGCGATCCCATACCGGTCCCCAGACTTTACTACATAAGCAGCGAATATCTCTCCGATGAAAATTCCGCCGCCTCTCTCGTTATGCAGGAGATGACCGCCGATTCCGAGCTGGTCGGAGGCGCATGGATAATCGAGTTCATCCCCGGAAGCGGAAGCGTCTACGCCGTTTTCTACAGCGAGATGATAGATCTCCGCGACTATTATTCGAACTGGGAGCATTACAACAAGCTGAGATACAGGGACAACCGGCTTTCGGACAACGCGCGCGTAGGCTATTACGGCGGCGACTCGGTCGGAACGTCCTCCACCGCGACGCTCCAGCCGGTCATCTCCATAACCAACGCCGAGACCCTGAGCGCCACCTTCCAGTGCCTCAGACCGTCGATAAGCGGCGAAGACCTCATATTCCATATCACTCTTTCGGACAACGAGGGACATTCCTACGGCGTTGATTACACCTACGGGAGCCTCGACCACAACCTTGAAAGAGACGGACGAAGCTATCATACCACCATCACCTTTGACGATCTTTCGTCGGAGGCGACAAGGTTCAACAAGCTGTACGGCAGCGAGAGCGGACACGGCGACAAGTGTCTTGTCCCCGGTACCGAGCTGACCGTCACGCTCACCGTTCGCAGCCCCAACAAGCTGATCGAGCCCGCGTCGGTCACCGCCGTGACCAACAGCCTGTTCGCGAACGAGAGCAATATGTTCATCGACGGTATACACAACAATACCGCCGTCGTCGAATACGCAAGACATCTCCAGAACCTCGACGTGCTGTACGACGAGGAGGCGGGCCGGTTCAACAACGCCAACGTTACCCGCGCCGTGCAGGCGAAGACGGTCTCCTTCCGCGACGGAATGAGCGAGAACGACTGGTATTCCACCTACTGCGGCCAGGAAAACGAGTATTTCAACGGCAAGGACGAGGACGGGAACGCCAAGTTCAAGCCGATAGCCCTGGGACCCGGCTTCACCCTGTTCGACGGACGCAACAACGACACGGAAAAGCTGCTTTTCGGGACCCAGAGCGTCATCGCGTCCGACAACTGCGCTATCGAGGGACTGATCGTCTCCGAGACGGGGAACGCCGGACTGTTTGCCGATATCGACGGTCAGGATGATATCACCTTCCGCAACGTCTCGCTTGTCGGAGCGCGCGTCAGCGGCACCGGGAGCGTCGGCGCGTTTACCGGAGCAATAAACGGTTCCGACGCGGGTTTTGAAAACTGCCGCGTATATTTGAGCAAGAACGAGGGCGACCTCAACGATAAAGACGAAAAAGACCTGTGGATCAGCGGCGGCTATGCCGGTGGTCTTGTCGGCGTTGTCGCGGGCGACTCCCGCGTTTCCGTCTCCGACAGCTTCGCGTCCACCGTCCTGAACGGAGTGAACGCCGCGGGCGGCCTGATCGGACGCTCTCTCGGAACGGCGCAGATCTCCGGATCGTACGCCGACAGCTACATCTACGGCAGAGAGACCGCCGGACTTATCGGAGCCACCGGTCCCGCGGGGAGCATCTCGCTCACCGACTGCTACGCCGCCGGCTTCCTCTATCCCGAGAACGTCGCCGCGGGACTTGTGAACGGTATCGTGAGCGGAATGAGCAACTGCTATACCATCTGCGCGATGGAAGACGAATCGCTCACCTACTACAGCACGGTCCGCGAGATCGTATCGGGTAACCGAGCCGACGCGGTATACTATTTCAGACCGGGCTCCAAGTCCGATTACAACATTTTCGGATCCATTGACATCAGCGGACGTACTTCGTCCGAGCTTTGCGCCGCGCTCGGAGGCGCGGACGGAAAATATACCGTCAACACCTCGACGACCACCAATCCCTACAACCTTATGGGACAGACGTTGAGCGTCTACTCATACCCCCGCCTCAAAGCCAACGAGCATTACGGCGACTGGCAGGCGGAATTCCAGGTCGGATCGCTCGTTTATTACGAGAAATACATTATCAACGGCGTGCCCAGTTACGGCTTCCACGGCGGTAACGTTACGTCCACTCTGACCGCGAACGGCACCATCGTCGGCGACGGATACGGTATCGTTTACCGCGCCGGCGACGCTCATCCGGACTCCGTTCCGGTCAACATCAACGGGCAGACCTACACCCTCAATCTGGTGACCGGATACCACACCGTCTACGGTAAAGACGGTATGGAATATCATATCTATCCGTTCCCGACCGCGCTGCTCAACGCCGAAGATCCCTCCGGCAACTTCTATCAGAAGGTGGTCATCGGTACCGACGATCCCGGACACGGGGGCGACTCCGTCGACACCTACTACTACAACCCGTATTTCGCCAAGACGGTCCGCACCGTCCCCTACGACTTCATAGGCGATTATCCCGTCGCCGAGGACGATCAGATCGCGGTCCGTTCCGCGCGCCACCTCTACGATCTCTCGCTCTACTACGACGTATACGCCGATGAGCTCGATCCCAAAAACGTCACCTTCCTCCAGGAGCGCGACATAAGCTACAGCGGATACGACTGGAACGGCTTCTATAAAGCGGGCGTCCGCCGGGTAGACCGTCAGGAGCCTATCGGCAGGACCGACGCCCATCACTTCAAGTGCAATTACAACGGACAGTGCTATTCGATCAAGGACGTCAGCTTCGTTTCTCAAAGCGATAACTACGTCGGACTGTTCGGATATAACGAGGGCGAGCTCCGCAATATCGTTGTCAGGACGGACTACACGGTCGACGGCGACAACTACCTCGTCAAGAGGAAAGACGATATCGGAAGCAACACCTACGTTTACATGGGCGTTCTCGCCGGCTGCAACGGCAGGGAAGGCGTTATCAACAACTGCGCCGTCGCCGGTTACTTCATCTCCGGCTCCGACGGTACCATCCACGCCTACGCGAACAGCCATTTGTACGTCGGAGGACTGGTCGGAAACAACGAAGGCAGAATTCAGAACTCCGCCTCCGACCTCCCGATGCTCCGTCTGTCGACCCTCAACGCGGAGGGATATATAGGCGGCTTCGTCGGCGCCAACAACAACGCCGGAATGATCTACAACTGCTACTCGCTCGGCCATCTCAACGTGGCTTACTCGAGCGGCGGCTCGATCAATCTCTCCGGCTTCGCCGGCGTCAACCGCGGTTCGGTCACCAACTCCTACTGCGCGGTCTCCCTCCTTTCCGCCGGTGAGACCTCGATCACCTACGCGTTCGCTCCCAAGGGCGGCGCGGTCACAAACAACTACTATCTCGACCGCGGTACTTATACCTATATCAATCAGCTCCACTCCTACAACGGCAATACCGAGCGTACCACGGGCATATCCTGTACCCGTAACGAGCTTATCGCTCTGCGCGGCAGATCGCGCGTTGACAGCGCCCACACCTTCAACTATCCCAACACCAAGTCTTCGGATCAGGCGTTCCCCTACCGCGGCGTGGTGCGCGACCGCACCGGCGCGTACGTCCATTACGGCGACTGGCAGGACGACGCGGTCCTCGGCACTCTCGGCGTCTTCTATTGGGAGCACGAGCAGCACGGCGCCAACGACGGTTATCATCTTACTTACGTCGGCACCGACGAGGGACTCAGCGACCTTAACACCACCCTCTGCAACGAGCACGACGACGGCGGCGAAATAACCGAGTTCGGCTACGGCTACTACGTCAAGGTCGGGCAGGAGGACCGTGTTACCGCAGAGATAGAAAACATGGTATGGAGCGGCAAGGACAGGATCAACGCTGCAGCCAAAAAGCAGCTCCAGACGCAGATGCAGGATTACGTCTTCTATCCTTTCACCACGAAGATGACAAGGACGGGGGATTACATCTGCATGAACGGCGGTCCCAACGACCGCGACGGAAAGATCACGCTTTCCTTCCTTAACAGCGCCGGAGAAACGTCGACCTACGAATATCTTATCTCTCCCTTCTTTGCCAACGCTATTCAGGTCGTAGATAAGAGTTCAAATCCCGCCGCCAGAACGCTCAAGGCGTCAGACGGCACGGTCACCGATTACAGCAAGCCGCTCGGAAGCGCGAAGAACCCGTATGAGACCCGCTCGATAGAGCAGTTCCAGTACATCAACTGGAACTGCGAGACGAAGAGCTGCTCGACCCTCGTCTACGGCGAGGAGAACAAGCAGAACGTCGGTAATTTCAAGAAATTCCCGTATCTGCAGTACGCCACCGTTCTGACAAAGGGCAAACAGCCCAGATCCGCCGTCGAGGCGCTCCGTTCGCCTCAGTACTGGATGCAATCGCACGACCTGCACGGCAGGGACGGATACGTCGTCACACCTATCGCCGGTATGGCTACCTCTTCTCCCGTCAGCAACGGAAACTACAGAAACATCCTTTACGCCTGGTTCGGCGGCAGTTACGACGGACAGAACTACAAAATACAGAACGTCGACGTCATATCCGAGGCGTACACGGTCGGTCTGTTCGGCGTCGTCGCCGGCGCGGACGTCAAGAACATCGTAATGTACGCAAACGACGGGAAGTCGATGGTCAAGCGCGACACCGCGGGCAAGACCGAGGTGACCATTTCGGGCAAGACGCTCAACTTCGAAAAAGGACCCGGAGCCTATTCGCTCGGCGGTCTGTTCGGCATCGCATACGAATACAGATTTGATGAGAACGGAAGAACGATCTCGGTCCTGACCAATAAGATCGAGAACTGCGCCATCGCGGGATACAAGGTCATCGACGCCAGCACCAACCAGCACGGCGCAGGTACCGCCAACGTCGGCGGACTTATCGGACTTGCAAATATCAACCTTGAACGTTGCTCGTCGGTCTCGGAAATCATCCTCGACTGTACGCACGAGTACGGTCATATGGCGTGGGGAAGCTACTTCCGTATAGGCGGACTTGCCGGGTCGGCAGGCGCTCCCGGAGCGCAGGTCACGCTTAAGAACTGCTATACCGGCGGAAGCATCACCGTCACGGAGAGGACGCTTAGCGAAAAACCTACGAAATTCGACAGCAACCGCTTTGCTTTGCGTGACGAGGGCAGCGTCGGCTATTCGAGCAATCTGTTCATCTCCGGAATGATAGGCGGTTCTTACGCGCCTAACATCTCCAACTTTACGGAGCAGGAAAGCAACGCTCCCGACGGTACCGCGAACATAGAAAACTGCTATACCTTTCTGCAGCTCCCCGACCTCGAGGGCACGATACGTTCGGTCTCGCTCTTTGCAAGCCAGGCCGACCGTTACTGCGGTAAATCGGTGATCAATATAAAGAACTGCTACTATCTGTCGAGCATAGCGGAAAATATCAAACATCCCGACAGAGAAGACCCGACCACATGGCCGGAATACTTCTTCAAGAGCTCGACCAACCAGAGCACGACTAAAAAAGCTCCGACCGAGGAGGAGTGGCGCATACTCCGCAATGAGGACGGCACCGCCGATCCCGTTGTGAGAGCCAAGCTCATCGACACTTTCAAAAAGCTGGTCATCAGCGAAGATCAATTCCTCGAAATGCTCAACGGAGACCTGACCTGTCTCAGGATATACCTCAATGCGCAGAACTCTGACCACAACAACGCTCCGCTTCCCGCGGATCCGGTCGATTACGCCGCGATGAGCGATCAGAGCGAGGAGAATTCGATGGCGACCGTTCTGGACGGCGAGAGCAGCGCGGGCGTATGGTCGTGGGTCACCGTGACCGAAGGCCTCGGCGCTCAGATCGACGGTAAGTACTCCTTCTCCAGCAACCCTGCTCAGAACGGTAAGAACTACCCGTTCCCGACGGTCATTACCCAGAAGGACCTCACCTACGGCAACACGGTCAACGTCCACTACGGCGAATGGCCGGTCGACGGCGTATACTGGACCGAGGGTCTTGCGGAAATGGATATCTTTGACGATATGCAGCCCGCGGATGAGAACGGCGTACGCTGGGCGGAGAAGGTCTTCACCCTTGTGGACTCCAAAAATCTGCTGGAGAACGCCGAGCTCGGACTTGAGAGCTTTGAGGTTTCTCCTTCCGATATCGCGCAGATCGTTTCCGTTGAACGCAGGACGGACGATCCCTCTATGATCGACGTCAAGGTGCGCGCGCTGAAGGACGGCGCCGTTACGGTCACCGAAAAAGAAAGCGGTATGAGCGTATCGTTCGTTCTCAACATCACGGCGGATATTATGATAACCTCCGATCCCGAACGCGTGGTCAACTATATGCCGAAGAAGCCGACCGACACGGTCTTCTCACCCGTAACGCTTATCGCCGTTTCTTCCAACGGACAGAACTTCTTCTCGGAGGACGGAGAATGGACGATCGAAGACAACCCGCAGATAAGCTATGAGATAGATGAGGATCATCCCAACCTGATCACCATCCAGCACTACGATCCTTGCAGTATAAATCTGGAGACCATCTTCACGTACGTCTATAACGGACGCACCTACCAGACCGGCGGATTCCTGCCTGTAAAGACGCACGGTTATATCGGACTCGCTTCGATCCCGGCGCTCAACAACGGCGTTTCGACATACGTTTATGCGATCCGTCAGCCGAGCGGAAGACCTGAAGCAAAAACTCCCGATTATACCGGAAAAGTGCCTCCGATGCTTCCGGAAGGCATAGAAGGCGAGTTCTACCTGTACGAGGCGGTCTCCGAGCAGTCGCTGTATCAGTTCAGGATCTCATTGATCTGGGTCACCGATCTCAGCACCGGCCGCCTGTACGCGTACTCATACGACGAAGACGGAAAGGTAACGTACAGCGGCACGGGAGAGAGTCCGTTCGAGATCACTCTCTCCGATCCCGCGGATATGATATCCGACGCAAACTACTCTTACCTGCCCGGAAACATCAGATATGTCGGCGACGGCGCTTCTCCCAGAGTTTCGCTGAGTATCACTCTTGAACACGAGGAAGACTTTACTATCAGGAACGGCGTAAAAACGTATGCGAAATACGTATTCGCCCTCAGCCTGCAGACGCACAACCGTCTGGTCAGCTTCGACGCCAACGGCGGTACCGGATTTACCGATCCGATAAGGACGTCGGGCGGCGACGTGACGCTTCCCGCCTGCGGATTTGTCAACACCGGTTATCTGTTCGACGGCTGGTATTACGAAGAAGAGGATCTCACCTTCCAGCCCGGAGATCTGTTCAACGTGACCGGCGACGTGACGCTCAAGGCAAAGTGGAGACCCATCACGTATACGGTCGAATTCTATCCGTCGTTTACAACGGATCAGACCATGGAGCCGATGGACTTCGTTTACGACGAGGCTCAGTTCCTTGCTGAAAATACGTTTGTCAACGGAAGCAACAGATTTATGGGTTGGGCGACCCGTTCCGGCGGCAGCGTCATATACAAGGACAAAGAGCTTGTTGTCAACCTCACCGTCAACGACGGTGAAGCGGTCAAGCTGTACGCCGTCTGGGCGGCTGAATATACGCTTACTCTCGATCCCAATACCGAAGACGACGGATATCAGCCGCAGGAGTTCACCATCCTGAGCGGATTTACCGCCGAGCTCGAAGGCTACGTTGAGCCCGAACGCGATGGATGCGTCCTCATAGGCTGGTTCACCGCAAGGGAAAGCGGAACAAAGATACTCAACTCCAACGGCTCGATAGCCAACGCCATCCCCGGCTATACGACCTCCAACGGATTTGCGCTCAACAGAGATACGGTGCTGTACGCTCACTGGGAAAAGA
>JAFSSR010000184.1 GCA_017450885.1 Clostridia bacterium
AGTGATGAACCTGTCGGCTTCGACCATACGGCCGAGGATGTCGTCCTCAATGTATTCGGGATGCTCCTCTATTACCTTCTCGAGAGATCCGAGGACCTCTTTGACGCACTGGATGTACTCCGGCTTCTCGGCATCCCTGCGTTCAACTGTCTTGATAACTTTTTCAATATAAGCGTTCATGTCTACTCTCTTTTTCTGATCGATTTCCCGCTCTCGCGGGTTAGATTTATTGTCGCATTATTTTATTCGTTTGTCAATAGAAAAACGACAGTTTGTTAATGAAAAAATGTAAATAATCTTTGCTTTATCGGTTTTTTTTAAAAAAACAACATGTATAATTCAAGGGACCGCTTTTTTCGGTCCCTTCAATTATTTTCTTATACATTTATTGTCTTGACTATTAAATCAATTTATCTCCGAATGGACTTCTTCTTGATATTATAAATACATTCCTTCAAATCCGACAATTTAAATTTATGCTTTTTGTCGGCAAATTCTTTCAGAGTTTTTTGATATACCATCGCAGCCCTGTCTCTCGCTCTTCGGTAAGCGGCATCTCTGTCCTGTGAAAAGACTTCGACAAGCCATTCTTCCAGTTCCGCGTATCTTTTTACGCACCATTCGTTATCGTAAAACGGGCTTTCCATAAGCATTGCCAAATAATCGTCGTCATGCGTATCAAGGTATTTAACCTGCTCTACTATTTTGGGTATTGATTCCTGATCCGGGCAATGGATAAACGCCTTATTATTGAAGTCCTCTTCTATGCGCGGATTGCCGTAGTATATCGGAATAGAATGGAACCTGAACGGTCTGACTATTTTCTCGGTCACGATACCGGGAAAAGAAAACGACTCTCCCGCTATGGTAAACTTTGATAATTCAAGATAAGAATTAAGTTCCTTATAAGTGATACCCTTGACGCTTCCCTTTTCGACGTTATTCATATACAATCCGGGAGATACTACCGGTTTGTATTCGGAAAGAGCCCGGAACATATCGTCTCTAATCCCGTTGGGAGAAGCGGTGCGGTAAATGAAGTTGCAAAAATACTTTTTGCTGTCAAAGATCTCTTTTGCTTTTTCCGTCGTCAGCTTTTCGGGAAGAAAAGGTTTTGCGTCGTCAAAGTAAAACCCATACGCGAGACGGAAAAACCTGTCCCCGAAATCCATATAGTCAAATCCGACACAATAATCGATACTGCCCCAGTCGGGAGAGAGAGACTCTCCCATAAACATAAGCCTCGGGCAGTCGTATTTCATATACTCAAAAAGCTTTCCGCGATTTGAACAGATCACAAAATCGGGATCGTCCGACAATTCAACGTTTAAATGCTTTTTGAGGATATTATAAAACAGATTATTACGCTCATCAAAACTGGACCAGAAATTGCAGAATTTGATCTTGACCGTTTTCATAAACTCAATCCTTTGTCAGTTATCTATGATCTGAACATCTTCGGGAACTGCGCTTTGGCTTGGGATATGCTCTTCTCCGCAGCGTTTTCGTAGTCGATCAGCATGAACGCGGCGTCGACGAGGTGCGCAAACTTGGGATCCTCGTACGCCGGGCAGATGAACTTCTGACGCGGAGAGTTGATGTCCTCGCCGCTGATCTGGAAGAAGCCGCGCTCGGAGCACATCCCCATCAGCCTGTCGAGCTGCGCGGGGGTGTTGCGGGTAGGCATAAAGGTGACGGCGTCGAAGCCGAGCTCGTCGATGGTGTCGAAAAGCAGGTCGATATAGTCGTCCTCGAACTTCTGCGCCTTCTTGTCGCCGGTGACGGAGTCTCCGACGTCGCCGAGGTAAGCGTATGCCGCGACTCCGCCGTATTCGTGAACCATGGCGACGAAATCACGGACGTCGGGCAGCTCGTCTGTCGCGGGGATATAGAACTTTTCGACCATATTGCCCTTGAGCGCGCCGAGGATATCGTATTCGTAGAACTGCGGGGTCTCCCTGCCTCCGAGGATCTGATTTTTGACCTTCTCGGAAAGGGCTATGCCCATATCGCCGCCTATGAAACCGACGACCTCCTCGGGGGTGTGATAACGGGCTGTTATCTTCTTCGCCAGAGCGAAAAGGATATGCCTTTCGGTCACGGTGGCGGAAGCGAGAGGATATACGTCTCGGTCGAAATCGAGGGTTATGCCGTAAGGCGCGGTGAGACGGTTGATGTTCTCGCACATAGCCTTGTTGCGGACGTTCCTGCGCCTGCGGAGAGGCGCAAAGAAGGAGTCGACGTGCTCGATATTCTGATGAGGTATGCCGTGCATCGCGACGTAGGCGACGGAAAGCTGGTCGGGATTGTTGATCCGCTTTCCGGCGAGAGCCGTCTTCGACATATCGGAGCGGCACTCGACGCCGACGGTGATCGGCATATCGTACTTCTTCCCCGCCTCGATGAACTCACGCGCGCCGAGAACGGTGTCGTGGTCCATTATACCCGCGGTGGCGAGACCGTTGTTCTTTGCCGCCTCGACCGCCGTGGTGGGCGTATAGGGAGAGAAGGAGTAGACGGTGTGTATGTGGTTGTTAACGTAAGTTGCCATTTCAGCCTCCGTATTACTTGATCATTTCCTGACCGCCGGTAACGGGGACCGCCTGGCCGGTCTCGTATTCCTGCTCGATTATGTACATGATCGCGCGGGCGACGTCGATAATGCCGCATCCTCTGCCCAGCGGGACCTTGCTCTCATAGAACTTGCGGACGTCGGCGACGGTCTTTGCGCCGGGGACCTTGCCCGCGTTGAGGTACTGTACGAACAGACCCTTCTCCGGATCGGACCACAGGGGACCGTCGAGGAAGTTGCCGGGGCAGACGGCGTTGACCTTTACGTTATAGGGGGCGAGCTCCATGGCGAAGGACTGGGTGAGTCCGATGCCGCCGAACTTGCTTCCGGCGTACGCGAAGTTCTTGTTGCTTCCGGCGAGTCCGGACTTGGAGTTGACCTCTACGACGTCCATCATGTAGTCGGGCGCCCACTCGTGCTGGATGCGCATGACCGCGGTGGCGTATTTTACGCAGAGGAAGTATCCGGTGTAGTTGACGGCGGTCACGAACTCGAAAGTCTGCTTGGTCATCTCGGGAAGTCCGCCCGCCTTTGCGATACCCGCGTTGTTGACGAAAACGTCAAGTCCGCCGTACTCGAGGACGACGTTGTCGATCATATTCTTTATCGACTCCTCGTCCGTCACGTTGACGGCGACGGCGAGAGAGTTGGGAAGCGCGGCGGAAAGCGCCTTTGCGCCTTCGTAGTTCATATCGGCGATAACGACGTAAGCGCCGTTCGCGGTGAGTTGTTCCGCGATACCGCGTCCGAAGCCCTGAGCCGCGCCGGTCACGACGCAGACCTTGCCGTCAAGACGCTTTGCTCCGCCTGCGGACGCGGACACCTTCGCCCTGTAGCTTTCGACCTCCCAGTTGATGATGAAGGTCTGGAGCCAGGCGGGCATCGGGGATACGCCGCCGAAGGAACGCGCGTAGACCGAGATCTTTACAGCGTCGAGGAAGACGCTCTCGGCGGTCTTCGCCCCCTTCATATCGGAAGCGCAGGAGAAAACGCCCAGGCCGCGATAATAGACGATACGCGGCTTAACGCCCCATTTAGCGGTATACTCTTCGTATTTTGCACGAATATCGTCGCCGTCGGCGAGAACGAGCGGAGCCGCCTTGCAGTAAACGATATGGTCGGGAGTAAAGGCGAGCGTTTCGGGCTCGAAATCGAGCACGGCGCGGTTGGTGAGAAAACGCACGGAGGCGGGAGCCTTGCCGTCGCCGGTCAGCATACGGAGAGCGGGAGCGACTGCGGTCGCCTTCGCAACGTCGAATTCGACCTCGGAAAAGTCAGGCGCTTCCTTGATCTCGGCGTCCAGCTTGCCCATCACGTCGGCGACAAGCGAGTCGATCTCGGCGGTGGTGTCGGCGGCAAAGAAGATGCCGTGATTTTCAAGTATTATCAGCTGCGGGCATACGCCGTTTACGGCCTTGTACGCTTCGATCTCCTTCATGCAGAGCATGGCGAGCGTATAGCCGGGCTTGGAGTTGTCGACCCACACGGCCTTCGGAAAAAGGCGTTTTGCGGTTTCCTTGCCCTCCTTGGAGCAGGTGAGACCGTTGACCTTTGCGGGATGGAGATGCAGGACGAACTCGTACTCCAGCAGATCGTGGAGCACCGTCTCGACGCTCGGTCTGCGGTTTTCGCCCTTGACGCGGGCGTACATCATATCCGCAAGCACCTCCGCCTCGGCAGTTGCTTCATCGTCGGAATACTTCTTTGTGCGGATGACCGAAAGAAGATCGCGTTCTATCTTGACGAACTCGTCCGGTTTGATGGTGGCGAGCGCCGTGCCGGAGCCCTTGATGTAAAGAAATTCCTTATCCTTGAAGGAAGTGTTCCCTCCCCCAGCGAGAACGTAGGAGGCATCGCTTCCGTACTTGTTTGACATTTCGGCGAGAGCCGTGAGCTTTTCCTGTGACATATCGTTATCCTTTCAGTTGTTATATTCAGCACTTTTGCCCCGTGGGTCACACGGGGCAATAAAGCGATAGGTTCAGATATCTTTCGCGTTGGCGAGGACGTACTTCTCGGCCTCGAGGCACCAGAGATTGTTGTTGGCACCTACGATCTTTGCGAGATCGGCGAAGAAGGGGTCGGTCTTGCCGAGCTCTTCAAAATCGGCGATGGCGGTCAGCGGGATGTCCTTGTTTGTGTAGACCAGCTTCTTGCCGCCGGGGATCTTGGGCAGGTTGAGGGTGGTGTCGATGACCGCGTTAAGACCTCCGATGTGGGTGATCATCGCGGCGGGATTGATGGCTCCCGCCTCCATCATGCGGAGCGACTCGCGCATATCGTCGGTGTTGCCGCCGCTTGTGCCGCAGATGTGGGTGGAGGAGTAATGTACGTTGTAGAAATTGAACTCCGCGGAGAAGGCGGTGTTGGTCGGGCCGGCGAAGAAGTTGAGACATCCGTCGCGTCCGAGCAGCTTGTCGCCCATCTCGACGACCGGCTTGACGGGGGCGTAAACGAAGACGTCGTTGTATCCGTTGCCGCCGTTGAGGGATTTGAGATATTCGACGGGATCGCCTTCGCACTCGTTGGTGTTGACGTAAACGAGGCGGACGCCGTTCTTTGCCGCTTCCTCGGGAGTGAGTATCTGCGCGGCGCGGGCGAGGCGGGCGGTGTCTATATCGGTGACGACAACGAGCGAGGGCTTGCGGTCGCAGTGGATGGCGTAATCAATGGCGCCGAGACCCATCGGGCCCGCGCTTGCGAGCAGAGCGACCGCTCCGCCCTCGACTATGCCCATCTCATGGACGTACTTGCCGGCGGTGGTGTGATAGTTTGCGTGATAGCCGCCGACTATGCAGGACATCGGCTCCGCGAGCGAGCCGTAGAAGAAGGCGTCGCCCTTGTAGTTGAGCAGGCACTCGGTCTCCATGACCTCGTGAGGGATGATGACGTAAGTCGCGTCGCCGCCGATATACTGATAGGAGTAACCGGGCGCAGCCAGACTTCCCTTGTAGTTCATTGCGGGCTGGATGGCGAAACGCTCACCCGCGTGATACTTGTCCGCCCACTTTGCGCCGACCTTTACGATCTCGCCGCAGAACTCGTGGCCGATGATGACCGGATTTTCCGCCACGTTATCGGGAACGCGCTTGTGATTGGCGCCCTGGATGGCGGCCTTGTGTGAGGACATACAAATGCTGTCGGAAATGACGTGGGCGAGTATCTCGTCGTCCTTGATCTCCGGGAGCTCGAACTCCTCGAGACGGAGATCGTTGGTGCCGTAAAGTCTTACCGCTTTTGTTTTCATTGTTTATTACCCCTTTTTTTACATTTCAATTTTTGAAAGAGACCGGAAACACGCTCTTCGCGTTTTTTCGTTTCCCCGGGATCGGGCTCGAGGACGGGCGTCCCGTCGAAGAGATTGCCGGTGACGGAGAAGACCTCCCCGTCCGGCGCGTCCGCCGGGATGACCGAGGCGGGAAGATCATAAACGGCGCCGTGATCGTCGACAAAAACAGCCGTATTCCCCTCTCTGCGGTCAAGCGTAAGTTTCATATCGGAACTCCTTAAATAACTAAAATATATTTTAGCATCAATATACAAAAAAGTCAATGAAAAACCCTTTTTTTAATTTTAACTTACAAATATTGAAACCTGCTTTCCGGTGTGGTATAATTCAAAATGAAATACACAACGGAGCAAAACGATGATAAAGCGAATTTTCTCTATTGCAGCCGCCGCGCTGATGCTCGCTTCGTGCGCCGTCTTTTCCCGGGCGGAGAACGATCTTATCCTCGTGCATACCGGGGCGTGGAACGCGAGAGTGACGGGATATAACGAATGTGACGAGAGGCTCGATCTCTACGGCTACGACCTCACGCAGGACGTTATCACCGAGATCGCAGACCGCGCGTTCGAGGGATGCGCAACGCTCAAAGAGCTCGTCCTGCCCCCTACGCTCGAAAGCATAGGGAGATTTGCGTTTGCCGACTGCTCGGAGCTTGCCTCGGCAGAGATACCCTATTCGGTCACTTATATAGGGACCTCCGCCTTTGCCGGGACGGATATCGAATATATAGTCCTGCCCGAGACGGTGGAGCATTTCGGCTACGATATATTCGGCGTTCCGTGGGAAGGCTTTACGGTGGGCGTATATTCCGGGAGCGAAGCTCTGGAATACTGCGAAAAGAGCGGGTACGACGTGAAGATCCTCGACGCCGGCTGCTCACATAAGCATACCGAAAATATAACTCTTTACGACCCGACCTGCACGGCGGGCGGGCGGACCGCTCTGCGATGCGCCGACTGCGGCAAGCTGACGGAGATCTCAGAGACCGCGCCCTACGGACACAGATGGGGCGCAAGGACTGATATCGGCGGTCACACGGCGCGCGTCTGCGCGTCCTGCGGCGAGACGGAAGACCGCTTTACCTCCGAGCTGTCGCTCGACGACCTCGGCTACGCCGATATAGCCCGCGGAAAATGGTACACCGCCGGGATGGTTTTCTGTATCGAAAACGGGTTGATCTCCGGCACATCGGGAACGACCGCTTCCCCGTCCGTCCCGCTTACGCGCGCCATGGCGGTACGCATCCTTTCGCAGCTCTGCGGAGCGGATCTTTCGGGATATAAAAAACAGATATTCAAGGACGTCCCCGCCGGCAAGTGGTACACGGCTTCCGTCGGCTGGGCAGCCGATAACGGCGTAGCTAACGGCTACTCCTCCGAGATCTTCGCCCCCGGCGACAAGATAACCCGCGAGCAGTTCGCCGTCATGCTTTACAAGTTCAACTCCAAATACGGCAAGGTCTTCATCCCGCCGGAGCCGAACGCGATCGACGGTTTCGCAGACCTCCCGTCCGTACACAAATGGGCGAAAGAGGCTCTTTGCTGGGCGGTGGAGAACAGGCTGGTCAGCGGGACCTCGGCAAGCACGCTCTCTCCGCGCATGACCCTCGACCGCGCGCAGGCGTCGGTCATTTTCAAGAATTACGCAAAAGGCTTCATCAGCCCCGATCCCCCGCTTTTCAAGCGCGTCGTCATATTCGGAGCAGACGGAGCCGGCAACGCGTTCGATACTGTGAATACGCCGAATATAAATTCGATATTCACGGCGTATACCTATTCCGCGACAGCGGAAACGCCGACGAACTCGGCTGAAAACTGGGGATCCATGCTGCGCGGCGTCGCCCCCGATATCCACGGTATCGCAAAAGACAACGTCACGGAGCGTCCGGTATCCTCAAGAAACGGTTATCCGTCCGTCTTCCGGCTGATCCGCGAGCGGTACCCGGACGCGGGCATCTCGGTATTCAGCACGTGGGGCGGGGTCCGCGGCGTGATCGAAAACGATATCGGCGTCTATCTGCACACCAAGCATACCGACGACGTCCGCATGACCCAGGACGCGCTGATCCCGTATCTCGACGAAAATGATCCTAAGGTACTGTTCGTCCAGTTCGACAACATAGACTCCGCGGGAGAATGCGACGCGGAGGGCTACGGCGGGACTTTCTATAAGGATCAGATCGGTCTGACCGACGGACTTATCGGCGAGGTGTACAAAAAATACAGCGAGCTCGGCAGGCTGGAAGGAACTCTCTTCGTCCTTGTTTCCGACCACGGTGGGACAGGCGGCAAGCACGGCGGGAACACGCCGGAAGAGACGACCGTATTTATCGGTTTCGGCGGTGAAGGCGTCATACCCGCGGGACTCCCCGAAGGTATGCGCGGAAGAGACGCCGCCTCCGCCGTACTCGAGGCTTTGGCTATTACCCCGCCCGCCTATTTCACCTCCGTCTGTCCCGACGGTTTATTTGAAAAGCTATGCTATTGAGGTGCAAAATGAAAAAGCTCTTAAAACATTCCGCCGCCCTTGTTCTCTGCGCGCTGATGACCGTATCCGCGGTCCTGCCGGTCTCCGCTTTTAAGCTCGACGGGCAGGAGACCTATGAGCGAAAGGAGCTTGCCGACGGCGTAACGCTGACGCACGTCTCCACCGCTGAAAGCTCTGTATACGGGCTGCAGAATATGAACGTTCTGGAGATAGATCCGACAGAAAAGGTCAGCCTCGACGTGATCGGCGCAGGACAATACGCAAACGACCGCGATACCGTGATGAACATGATATCCGGCTTCAAGGAAGCAAATCCCGATCTCACGCCCGTCGCCGCCGTAAACGGCGACCTCTGGATGATGGGCTCCGCTCATTCCCGGGTCGAGGGAAGCGGCACGTCCTACGGCGGTTACAGCGACCCGGTGGTAAAAAATGAGCTCACCCTTCCCCGCGGCTTCAACATGTACGGCGGAGAGATAATCTGCTCGCAGTATATGTACACCGAAACGCCGTATGAGGGCGAATTCTGGTCGCTGCTCATCACAAAGCTGGGTAGACTGGCCATCGCCTGCCCCGTGCTTGGGATCGCGGCAGAGGGTCCCGCCGGAGCTTTTACAGTCGACGGCTTCAACCGGCTGCCCGCCGACAATTCTCTCGTGCTCTACTCCGACAAGGGCTGTCTTTCCAATTACGCGCTCGACGACGCGTACGAGCTGCTTATCGACTGCGGTACAGATTACACGGTATACGGCGGGTCCGTTATCTCCGGAACGGTTGCGGAGATCTTCGACAGCTCGTCCGACGAAGATCCCGTCATCTCGGAAACGACCATGATCCTTACCGCAAGAGGATCGGCGGTCTCCCGCGTGTCCTCGCTGAAAAAGGGGGACGAGGTCTCCTTTGAATTTGAGGTGAGCGACAGATACGGCAGATACAACGATACGATATGGGACGATCTTGAATGCGCCGTCGGAGGACATATGCCCTTCGTCGTCGACGGAGTAAAGCAAGAGACAGGAACGACAAAAGGCTACCCCTCCACCATAGTGGGGATCACTAACGGCGGGAAATGCGTCATAATCGCAAACGACGGCAGGCAGCCGGGCTTCAGCCGCGGACTCGACTTCAACGACTACGCCGCGCTCGCCGATCAGTTCGACCTGAACACCGGCTTTATCCTCGACGGGGGCGGATCGACCGAGATGGTCGCGCTCGACGGAGATGAATACAAGGTGGTCAACCGTCCGAGCGACGGGCGGGAGCGCAAGGTGATAAACTCGCTTATCCTCTCGGTCGGCAAGGAGGGCGGCAACTCCATCAGCCCGCTGAAGATGCCCTCGGTGCCGGCGGACCTCTCCTCTCTGTATTTTTACGACTCCAGAGCGTCGCAGCTCGTCAGCACCAATATACAGTCAAAGATAGATTCCGTTTCTCAAGGACTGTTTATCAAAGCGGACAAATACAACGGCAGCGTTATCTTCAACGTCAATTACGGACTGCCCCAAACCACAGCGAAAGCGGATGAGAAAGCGTACGTCACGGAGTATCCGTCGATCAGCGTCGACGAGTATCCCTTCATCGTACTCGATATGAAAGCCGTCACGTCCGACGCCTCCTCCTTCCAGTTCCAGAGCGTTTACGTAAGCGCCGGAGACAGGTGGTCGGCGTACTATAACTCCGAGACGGACACGAACTTCGTCGGCTTCAACAACCTGATCAACGACGGCGAATTCCACAGGTACGTCTTCGATACCCGCTCCAATCCCAATATCACCGGAAATCTCAACTCGATACGCATAGGCTATCTCCTCGAGGTGAACGGAGTCGGAGTGAAGGACGGCGACGGAGTGATCCTGCGCTCGGTACGCCTTGCGAAAACGGCGGAGGAAGCCGAAAACTACCGCAAATACGCATATCCTTTCAAGGACGTGCCATACGTCAAATGGTACACAAAGGCGGTCGATTTCTGCTATGACCGCGAGTATATGGCGGGCGTCTCAGCCACCGAATTCGGGCCCAAGCTCGACCTTACCCGCGCTATGATAGTGACCATCCTTGCAAGGATGGCGGGCGCGGATCTCTCGGGATTTACCGGAAAGGTCTTCGACGACGTACCGACCGGCAAATGGTACTCAAAGCCGATAGCCTGGGCGAACTCGGAAGGACTCGCCGCAGGGATGGGAGGCGGCATATTTGCCCCGAACGCCCCGGTCACGCGCGAGCAGTTCGCGACCTTCCTTCTCGCCTATGCAAAATACAGCGGCTCTGACACGTCGGGCCGCGCGGATATCACGGGATACAACGATTACGCAAAGATCAGCAAATGGGCGAGGAACGCGGTCTC
>JAFSSR010000185.1 GCA_017450885.1 Clostridia bacterium
AGAAAAAGTTGGTGCTGAAATATCGAAAGACGCACCCAACTCCGTAGGGCGGGGTTTTAACCCCGCCGCCTACGTCGTCGACCCGCCCGAACTGCGTTTCAACCGGTAGGGGCGGGGTCCCACCCCCGCCCTAAAGGATACAGTCAGCAACCGATTTCGTTTTCCGCAGGAAACATCGTTTACGCGAAGCGTAACATCGTTTTCCGCAGGAAACATCGTTTACGCGAAGCCGACTTCGTTTTCCCCTCCCCTCAGTCACGCTTCGCGTGACAGCTCCCCCTCCCCGCTTCGCGGGGGAGGGAGCTTTGCGTAATAATCACCCAACCCCGTAGGGCGGGGCCTTGTCCCCCCGCCGTCCTCGATCTCGTCCATCCCGAACGACGCTAACGAAAAAGCCCCCTCCCCACCGCAGGCGGGGAGGGGGGAAGGCTACGGCTGAAGCGCCGTCAGAAATGTCCGCCGCCGCCGCCGTGGGACGAGCCGGAGGAGCTTGTGTGAGACGAAGATCCGCCGTAGTGTCCGCCGCCGGAACGGCTGCCGGAGTCGGTATTGCGCGGGGTCGAGGTGGTATGCGAATAGAGGAAGACGTCCTCCTTCGCCATCAGGTCGAAGGTGTCGCGCAGGATATAATCGTCGGCGCGCTTCCGCGGGACGGAGGTCTTGAGCTTGGACTTCATCGACGAGGTGACGATGGCGGCGATCAGCAGACCGACGCCGAGGCAGACGAGGTAGGGAACGGGGCTGAACTCCTTCTTTGCGCGACTGCCGGAATTATAATAATCGTCCGGCGGATCGGGGATCCAGGTGTCGACCGGATCGCCGCGCTCGTAGGCGACGAGGTCGTCCTCGCACTGATCTAAGAACGCCTCGAAGCCGGCGGCGTAGTCGCCGGAGCCGAGGTAGCCGCCCAGCGTGCCGCCGAGCAGCTCGATGCCGTAGTCGGTGAACACGTCGATGGCGCGTCCGCAGGTCGAGATCCACCACTCGCGCTCGCCCATATTGACCACCAGGATCAGACCGTCGCGGGAGGAGCCCCAGCCGTAGCTCTTATCCGAGCTCGCGCTGAGGCCGCCGTAGTCGTAGAAGTCGTCGGCGTAGTCCATTATTTCCTTGCCGTCGGTATAGTAGACCGTAAGTATCACGATATCGCAGCCGTGCCGCTCGGTAATCCCGGCGATCTTGGCGGCGAGGTCCTCGGACTCGGCGTAGGTGAGCAGACCCGCGTTGTCTATGACGCGGGGCAGGTCGGGATAGTTGAGCCCGCCCGAGATCTCCGAAAGTGTATCGGGATCGGCGGGAAGGGCGCCGGTCTCGCCGTCTTCAAGCAGTTCGAGCTCGTCGGCGAAGGCGGGAACGGCGGCAAGCGAAAACACCACGGCTATGATCGCGAAGAGGAGCGCGGTCCTTTTTATTATCATATCAGTTTTCATCATCGCGCTCACCTCACTTCAAAACCAGGGTCACAATGACCGATCCGAGCGCGGTGACGCCCGCGGCGATCCCGGTAAAGAACGCCCAGAATTTGCCGCGCGAGACCGGGAGATTGCCGATCAGCTTGCCGGTCTGCCCATTCATCGCGAAGAAGTGATCCTCGCCCTTGTACTTGACGGTCAGCGTCCAGACGGGCAGGAGGGCGTAGCGGACGGTTGCGTTGCTGGTGGCGATGTTGACCGCCTCCGGCGTGCAGGAGGCGTAGCCGGTGACCGTCGAGGCGAGCAGTTCGACCGTGGAATTCTTGATCCGCTCGTTCGCGCGGGGAGCGCAGTCGGCGGAGGTGACGTCGTACTTGTCGGCGAAGAAGCCGGCGAGGTAGGCGGTCTGGAAATCGACCGCCTGACTGTAGTCGAAGGGCTCGATCGACTCCATCATGGCGTCGTCCATCTTGACCGAGCCGTCCTCCGGCACTCCGCAAAAGCCGACGCGGCCGGCGCGGCGGACCGAGTAGGTGTCGGTCTTGACGTAGTTGTTGCGGCTGTCGCTCCAGGAGGTGGTGCGGGTCGCCTTGAAGCGGACGTCGGCGTCGGCGGTGCAGTCGTACAGCCAGAAGGGGACGTAGATCCCCTTGACCGAGTCGATCGTCGCCTCGCTCTTAAAGAGCTTGGGGAGCAGGGTCTTGCCCTTGAGATGGGCGGAGTACGCCTGCTTCGCCGCCTGCTTGTCGAGCTTGAAGGGGATGACCAGATCCGGCTTCAGGCTGCCGGAAAGGGCGCCCTTGACGATGACGTTCGCGCCGCAGTAGGGGCAGAAGGTCGCCGCGGTCGTCTTCTCGCCGATGATCTCGCCTCCGCAGGAGGTGCAGTTGAAGACCACCACGTCGCCGTCCGACTCGCGCCACTCGGCGCCCGCGTCGGTGTCCCACTTCATGTCCTCCTTCGGCTCGGCGTTGAGATCGGCGTCGTGCTTTTTCAGCGCCTCCACGTCGAACTCGCTCTCGCAGTAAGGACATTTCATCATCTGGGTGTGGCTGTCGAACGAGACCGTTCCGCCGCACGCCGGACACTTGTACTCGAGAATGTTTTGTTCGCTCATATGTGAACTCCTCGCTCCTTAATCTATCTTGATCTTGAAAACTATCTTCTCCACGCGCTCCGGGGCGCCCTCGGCGGCAGCGATAACGCCGGGACAGTGCGCCTCGCCGATGTACGGGACGCTTTTATAGCGGTCCTTATTTTTTACGTTGTCGAATATCATATTATTCCTCCTCTTCGCCCACCGGGTCGTAGTCAAGCGAGTCGGTGATCCTCACGCGGACGAACTCGCCCTCGATCAGCTTGCGCTTGGACGTGAAAAAGATCCGCCCGTCGATCTCCGGGGCGTCGAACTCGCTGCGGCCGTAGAAATGGCCGGAGACGGGATCGTACCCCTCGCAGAGGACGGTGACGGTCGCGCCCTTCATCTTCTCCAGCCGCTCGGCGACGATATCGTACTGGATGCCCATGATCGCGTCGTAGCGGTCCTGCTTGACCTGCTCGTCGATCTGATCGGGCAGATCGTAGGCGGGGGTCCCCTCCTCGCGGGAGTACGGGAAGGCTCCGAAGTGGCGGAACCGCACCTCCTTGACGAACTCGCAGAGCTGCTCGAAATCCTCCTCGGTCTCGCCGGGGAAGCCGACAATGGCAGTCGAGCGGATGGCGATGCCGGGGACGCGCTCGCGCAGACGGCGGAAGACCGAGCGCACCAGCCCGGAGTCGCCGTGCCTGTTCATACGGCGGAGCACCCGGTCGGAGATGTGCTGGACGGGAATGTCTATGTACTTGCAGACCTTGGGATCGTCCGCGATCTCGTCGATCAGCTCGTCGGTGATCTTGTCGGGGTAGCAGTAAAGGACGCGCAGCCAGACGGCGTCGGTCTCGGCGGAGAGCCGCCGCAAAAGCTCGGCGAGCTTGTATTCGCCGTACAGATCCTCGCCGTAGCGGCTGGTGTCCTGCGCCACGACGACCAGCTCCTTCGCGCCGAGCCGGCAGAGGTCCTTCGCCTCGGCGAGGACGTCCTCCATCGGGCGGCTGCGGAAGCGTCCGCGGATATAGGGGATGGCGCAGTAGGTGCAGCGGTTGTCGCAGCCCTCGGCTATCTTCAGATACGCGGTGTAGGAGGGGGTGGTGACCACGCGGTCGCCGCCCAGATCCATCTTCGTTATGTCGCCGAAGGAGGCGTAGCCCCTCTTGCCCGACCAGACGCTCTCGACCGCCTCGACTATGTCGTGGATCGACCCGACGCCGACCAGCGCGTCGACCTCGGGCAGCTCGGTAAAGATCTGCTCGCGGTAGCGCTCGGAAAGGCATCCGCAGACGATGATCCCCTTGAGCTGCCTGTTCTTTTTCAGCCAGGCGACGTCCAGGATGTTGTCTATCGACTCCTTCTTCGCGTCGTCGATAAAGGCGCAGGTGTTGACGATGATGACGTCCGCCTCGACGTCCTCGGCGGTGATCTCGTACCCCGCGTCGATCAGCGCGTGCAGCATGACCTCGGTGTCCACCTGATTTTTCGGGCATCCGAGCGAGATAAAGCCTATTTTCGGTTTGGTTGGTGTATTCATTCGTTGATCCTTTGAAATTGGATTTTTGTTCCGCCGGCGCGGCGGCACCGTAGGGCGGGGTTTTAACCCCGCCGCTTTCGAAACCGTCCATCCCGAACGGCGTTCACGCAAAGCTCCTTCCCCCGCGACGCGGGGAGGGGGAGCTGTCGCCGCAGGCGACTGAGGGGAGGGGAAAACGAAGTTGATCGCTGGTTGATCGCTGACTGTATCTTTAGGGCGGGGGTGGGACCCCGCCCCTACCGGTTGAAACGGCGTTTGGGCGGGACGAGCTCGCAGGCAGAATTACGGATTGCCGCGTCGTACCTTCGGTACTCCTCGCAATGACAGCGTTTGGGCGCTGAAACGTCGTAAGAGCGCCAAACGCCGTAGGGCGGGGTTTTAACCCCGCCGCCCTCGTTGTCGCCGCACCCGGACGCCGCTTACGCAAAGCTCCTTCCCCCGCGGAGCGGGGAGGGGGACCCAATTCCCCACGAAGCTCGGCAGGCTCGCTTCGCCGGGGACCCCTTTCGGGTCCGCT
>JAFSSR010000186.1 GCA_017450885.1 Clostridia bacterium
AGGCGGGATCACGGAGTGCCGCGTCGCTCGGCGGAGCGTGCATATAAGCGACACGTACGCTCCGAGCATACTGCGGATTTTTTGGTCCGGCCCCGCCGGCGCTCCTCGCAATGACAGCGTTGGGGCGGGACGACCTCGAAGGCGGAAGACGGATTGCCGCGTCGTACCTTCGGTACTCCTCGCAATGACAGCGTTTGGGTGCGGAAACGGAATTACAGCGCCTTACGTTTCCGAATTATTCGTCGCCGCAGGCGACACCGCAATTCCTCATTCCTCATTCCTAATTCCTCATTCCTCATTGCGAGCGAAGCGAGCTTTTCCCCTCCCCTCAGTCGCCTGCGGCGACAGCTCCCCCTCCCCACCTGCGGTGGGGGAGGGAGCTTTTTTATTGTGTCGCTTTATCGGTTGATTTTGCGTCGCTTTATCGGTTAATTTTTTCTTGACAAACTAAAAATAATATTTTATACTATATATTTGTTGAGAAAAAATTTCGTTAAATGATCCGGAGAAAAAAATGAAGAGAGAAGACCTACGCAACATAGCGATAATCGCGCACGTTGACCATGGAAAGACGACGCTGGTCGACGAGATGCTGAAGCAGGGCGGGGTATACCGTGAAAATCAGGCAACGGAGGAGCGGGTTATGGACTCCAACGCGCTCGAGCGCGAGCGCGGGATAACCATACTCGCGAAGAACACCGCCGTTCACTATAAGGGACACAAGATCAACATTGTCGACACCCCCGGTCACGCCGATTTCGGCGGCGAGGTGGAGCGCATACTGAAGATGGTCAACGGCGTCATCCTGCTGGTCGACGCCGCCGAGGGTCCGATGCCGCAGACGCGGTTCGTCCTGCAGAAGGCGCTCGACCTCAACCATCCCGTCATCGTCGTGGTCAACAAGATAGACAGGCCCGACTCCCGCATTGAAGAGGTGGAGAACGAGGTCCTGGAGCTGCTGATGGAGCTCGATCCGACGGGCAACTCGCTTGACTGCCCGATGCTTTTCTGCTCGGGACGCGCGGGCACGGCGTCACTTTCGCCCTACGAGGCGGGGACCGATCTTGTTCCGCTTTTCGAGACCATACTTGACTACATCCCGGCGCCGGAGGGCGATCCGGACGGGCCGCTCTCGCTGCTCGTCTCGTCGATCGACTACAACGACTACGTCGGGCGCATCGGCATAGGCCGCATCGAGCGCGGTGTCATCCACCGCAACGAGGACGCGGTGATAGTCAACTACCACAGCCCGGACGCCCCGCCCAAAAAGATGCGCGTCGTGTCGATCTACCAGTTCGATGGCCTGACCCGCCAGGAGGTGGAGGAGGCGACGGTGGGCGACATCGTCTGCTTCTCCGGCGCCGCCGATATCACCATCGGCGATACCGTGACAAGCCCCGCCGATCCCACTCCCCTGCCCTTCGTCAAGATCAGCGAGCCTACGCTTGAGATGACCTTCTCGGTCAACGACAGCCCGTTCGCCGGGCGCGAGGGCAAGTACGTCACCTCCCGCCAGATCCGCGCGAGACTGTACAAGGAGCTGCTCAAGGACGTCTCCCTGCGCGTCGAGGACGGCGAGACCTCCGACTGCTTCAAGGTCGCCGGACGCGGCGAGATGCACCTTTCCATCCTGATCGAGACTATGCGCCGCGAGGGCTACGAGCTTTCCGTTTCGGCTCCCCGCGTTCTGATGCGCGAGATCGACGGCGCTTTGTGCGAGCCGGTCGAGCGGGTCGTCGCCGACGTGCCCGAGATCTACGTCGGCGCCGTCATGGAGAAGCTGGGCGCCCGCCACGCCGAGCTGGTCGAGATGCTTCCCCAGGGCAGCCGCATGAGGCTGGAGTACCTCATCCCCTCCCGCTTCTTCTTCGGCTACCGCTCCTCGTTTATGACCGACACCCACGGCGAGGGCATCATAACCTCCGTTTTCGACTCATATCAGCCCAAAAAGGGCGAGGTCCCGCTCCGTTACACCGGGTCGCTGGTCGCGTCCGAGGCGGGCGAATCGACCTCCTACGGCCTCTTTAACGCCCAGGACCGCGGCAATATGTTCATCGGCCCCGCCACGCCCGTTTACGAGGGCATGATAGTCGGAGAGTCGCCCAAGCAGGGCGATATCGCCGTCAACGTCTGCAAAAAGAAGCAGCTCACCGCCATCCGCTCCGCCGGAGCCGACGAGGCCCTGCGCCTTGTCACCCCCATCCGCTTCTCGCTTGAGGAGTCGATAGAGTTCATCACCGACGACGAGCTGATCGAGGTCACGCCGCAGAATATCCGCCTCCGCAAGTCGATACTCAATACCGAACTGCGCCTCAAGGCGCAGAGCAAAAAGCTCAAGGCGATGAAAGAGGGACAGTGACGGGAATTAGGAATTAGGAATGAGGAATGAGGAATTTCGGTGTTTCCTCCTCCGTCGGAAACGAATAGAATAAAAACAACAAGGCGCTGAAGGCTTATTTCAGCGCCTTGTTTCTTTAATATAGGTATTGACTTTTATATTATCTTATTATATAATATCTATATATAATATAATAGAGATAACTGTCTCTTTTTACTGTCTCTTTGCGCGGAGGTTGATCTGATGCAGGACTACACCGATATATGGAACTCGATACTTGACGAGATGCGCGGGCACGTCTCGATCACGGCGATGAACCTGTGGCTCGAGGACTTGAAGCTCGGATTTTTGAGCGACACGACCGCCGTCCTGATCGCCAAAAAGGACTTCAAGCGTGACGTCATTACCAAAAATTACAGGGACAAGATCAAGCAGTACGTCCGCGAGGTGCTGGGCTACGACGTGGCGGTGACGGTGCTCTCCGAGGAGCACGGGCCCGTCGATCTCACCCCCTACGAGGAGCGCGAGGTCTTTATTCGCACCGCCATCAAGGGCGAGGAGCCCGAAAGCGATCCCGCAAAGTCCGAGGATGACGGCGAGCCCGACTACTACGCTCCGCCCGCCGAGGACGTGCTTGATCCCGCGAGCTACCGCCCCAACAGAAAGTACACATTCGACAACTTCCTGGTCGGCAGCTCCAACAAGTTCGCCCACGCCGCCGCGCTCGCGGTCGCAAACAACGTCGCCGAGGCGGACTCGGCGGACGAGTACAATCCGCTTTTCATCTACGGCGCGTCAGGGCTCGGCAAGACGCATCTGCTTTACGCCATAACCAACCGCGTGCTCGACCTCAATCCGAGCACCCGCATAGTCTACGCCAAGGGCGACGAATTTCTCAATCTGCTGGTCAAGGCGATATCCACACGCACCAACGCCGCCTTCCGCGAGAAGTTCCGCGAGGTCGACCTTCTTCTGATCGACGACATCCAGTTCATCGCCGGCAAGGAGGGGGCGCAGGAGGAGTTTTTCAACACCTTCAACGCGCTTTACGACGCGGGCAAGCAGATCATTGTCACCTCCGACCGCCCTCCCCGCGAGATCAAACGCCTTGAGGACCGCCTTCTGACCCGCTTCGAGTGGGGAGTGCAGGCGGACATCCAAAAGCCCAACTACGAGCTGCGCTGCGCTATCGCGCGCAAAAAGGCGCAGATGATGGACTTCGACTGCCCCGACAGTGTCATCGCCATGATCTGCGAGAGCCTGACCGACAACGTGCGCCAGATCGAAGGCGCCCTGCGCAATCTCTATATGCGCAGCAAGCTGGAAAACGTGTCCGTCACCGTCGAGAACGCGCGTGAGTGGCTCTCCGATATGCTCGCTCCCGCGCAGAACGCAGACATCTCGCCCGAACAGGTCATACGCATCGTTTCGCAGAAGTACGGCATCCCGGTGTCCGACATCAAGAGCCGCAAGCGCTCAGCCGACATCGCCGCCGCACGCCACAAGTGCGTATACCTCATCAACAAGCTTACCGGCATGACGCCTTCACGCATAGGCGAAAAGGTCTTCTCACGCGATCACACCACCATGGCGAACTCCATACGCAATATCGAATTCGAGATCGAAAACGACGCCGCTTTCGAGGAGGAGATCCACCGGCTCATCGACGAGATAAACAGGGGTTGAGTTCGGCGGAGCGCGGAAACGAAATCGGTTGCTGATTTTTCGTTCAGGGGTACGGATTGCCGCGTCGTGCCTTCGGCACTCCTCGCAATGACAGCGTTCGGGCGCGGCGACAACGAAGGCAGGATCACGGATTGCCGCGTCGCTCGGCGGTGCGTGCAAGTAAGCGATACGTCCGCTCCGAGCATACTGCGGATTTTTTGGTCCGGCCCCGCCGGCGCTCCTCGCAATGACAGCGTTTGGGCGCGGCGACAACGAAAGACGCACCCAACACCGTAGGGCGGGGTTTTAACCCCGCCGCCTTCGAGGTCGTCCCACCCGAACGGTATTCACGCAAAGCTCCCTCCCCCGCGAAGCGGGGAGGGGGAGCTGTCACGCGGAGCGTGACTGAGGGGAGGGGAAAACAAAGTCGATTGCTGACTGTATCTTTAGGGCGGGGGTGGCACCCCGCCCCAACCGGTTGAAATTGCGGTTGGGGGGGACGACAAAGAAGGCAGGATTACGGATTGCCGCGTCGTGCCTTCGGCACTCCTCGCAATGACAGCGTTGGGGTGCGGCGATAACAAAGACGGCGGGGGAACAAGCCCCCGCCCTACGGGGCTGGTTGCGACAAAGCGGCGGTTACCGTTGCCTTCCCCCTCTGGGGACCCGTTCCCCACAGGTCTCGGCGAGCTCGACCTGCCGGGGACCCCTAGGGGC
>JAFSSR010000005.1 GCA_017450885.1 Clostridia bacterium
CTCCGCAGTATAGAAGAAAAACCTGCGATGCCCGAAAGGGCATCACAGGTTTTTGGTGCTCCTGCGGAGAATCGAACTCCGGACACCTTGATTAAAAGTCAAGTGCTCTACCGGCTGAGCTACAGGGGCGTATTAAGTCTGTCGCTTTTTTTGCGACCACAATATAATATCACGGAATGACTATTTTGTCAATAGTTTTACCGAAAATCGTGGCTTTAATCATCTCGGCGCCGTGTTATTTTTTTGCCTTTTTGTTCCCGGCAAACAGGTGGATTAACATAAAAACGCCCCGCGGAGTACCGCGAGGCGATTTTATCGGCGCGTATTACCGAATATCAAATTATTCCTCTACGACGTCTTCGATATTCTCGACTTCTTTTTCCTCTTCGTCAGTCTCGTCCTTGCCTTCGGCAATGGGGCAGCTGCTGCAGTCTTCTTCTTCGCAGAAGTCGCAGTCGTCGAGGAAATCCTCGTCGTCAAAGTTGAACTCATCCTCTGAATTGAGGCAGTTGAGTTTCTTGGCAAATTTCTTATAAAGCACGGTGGCGGCTACAAAAATGGCCGCAAGCGCGCCGAGGAATATTACCAGCTTGACAATAATATCGCCGGAGCTCTCTCTTTTTCTGTCTTTCATGATTGAACCCTCCCGAATGTTTTTTTATTCAACAATAGTATATCATACGCGCTTCGATTTGTAAATAGTCTTTTAACTTAATTTTAATCTTTTTTGTCTTTCGCGGAAGGCGCTTTGTCGCGGACGCCGCCCGACCGGGGCTCGCTGCCGGATGCCGAGGACGATACCACGCAGAACAACAGGAAAGCCGCGCTCCCGCCGAGCATCATTCCGCAAATAAAACATATCACACCGAACATTTCGCACGCTCCTCTTTTTGCGTAGTATGCGTGGAAACGGGTATTATTATGCTTTTTATTTGAGAGCTCTCATCGCGTTGACTACGCAGATAAGCGCCACGCCGACGTCGGCGAAAACGGCGAGCCACATATTCGCGATCCCGAGAGCGCCGAGGATAAGGACCGCCGCTTTCGCGATAAGCGCGAAAGCGATGTTCTGCTTGACGATCCCTATTGTCTTTTTCGATCTCTTTACCGCCTCGGGTATTTTTGCCGGATCGTCGTTCATCAATACGACGTCGGCGGCTTCGATGGCGGCGTCGGAGCCTAAAGCTCCCATGGCGATGCCAACGTCGGAACGGGTGAGCGCGGGGGCGTCGTTGATCCCGTCGCCGACAAAGGCGAGCGTGCCGCTCTCCTTCGCTTCAAGCAATTCTTCGAGCTTGCTTACTTTATCGCCCGGAAGAAGCTCGCAGTAGCATTCGTCGACCCCGGCTTCAGCCGCGACGGCTTTACCGACCTTTTCGACGTCTCCCGTCAGCATTACCGTCTTTTTGACGCCGGCATTTTTGAGTTCGGCGACTGCTGAAGCGGAATTTGCCTTTATCTTATCGGAGATAACTATGTGTCCGAGGTATTCGCCCTCGTACGCAACGTGGATTATCGTTCCCGTCTCGCCGCAGTCGTGATGCGACGCGCGGCATTCGTCCATCAGCTTGGCGTTGCCGACGTATACGACCTTGCCGTCTATCACTGCGCGAAGACCGCGTCCGGGAAGCTCGGTGACCTCTCCGATCCTTTCACGGTCGATGTGTCCGCCGTGCGCTTCTATTATCGACTCGGCTATCGGATGGTTGGAATAGCTTTCGGCGGCGGCGGCTATATCGAGCAGCTCGCCCTCGGTGATCACGTCCGGGTGGACGTCCGTCACCCGGAAGCTCCCTTCGGTCAGGGTGCCGGTCTTGTCGAAAACGACTGTTTCAAGCTTTGCGAGAGCTTCCACGTAATTCGACCCTTTTATCAGTATGCCCTTATGCGAAGCGCCGCCGATCCCTCCGAAGAAAGAGAGCGGAACGGAAATGACAAGAGCGCAGGGGCAGGAAACGACAAGAAAGATCAGCGCGCGGCGCAGCCAGCCGGACCAATCGCCCGTGATGATCGACGGTACGAGAAAGAGAAGCGCGGCTCCTCCCACCACGGCGGGGGTGTATATCTTTGCAAAACGTGTGATGAATGCCTCGGAACGGGATTTCTTTTCCGCCGAGTTTTCCACCATATCGAGGATCTTTGCGGCGGTGGACTGCTCGTAAGTGCCGGTAACACGGACTTCGACGACGCCGGTCATGTTTACCGAGCCGGAGTATACGCCGTCTCCGACGGCGACGTCTCTCGGGATAGACTCGCCGGTAAGCGCGGAAGCGTCCACGGACGTCGCTCCCTCAACGATCGTGCCGTCGAGCGGAAATCTTTCGCCCGGGCGGACCACTATGATCTCGCCTTCCTTTACCTCGTTCGGCAGGACCCGGATCAGCTTATCTCCGCGCTTAACGTCGGCGTGGTCGGGGCGGATGTTCATAAGCTCGGCTATCGAGTCGCGCGTGCGGTCTACGGCGAGGTCCTGGAAGAATTCGCCTATCTGGTAGAAGAGCATCACCGCGACGGCCTCAGGATATTCGCCTATGACGAAAGCGCCTATGGTCGCAAGCGACATAAGGAAGCACTCGTCGAATATCTCGCCGTGAAGTATGTTTTCTCCCGCCTCGAGCAGAACGTCGTAGCCTGCGATAAGGTAGGGAACGAGAAACGCGATCAGCCTGACGTACCACGGCAGGGTCTCAAGCGGAGCGATCCACGCCGCCGCGGTCAGAATGACGACGAGTACCAGCCGGACAAGCGGAACGGCAAATCCGTTTTCGCCCTGCCCGTGTTTGTGCTCATGACCGTGCTCGTGTTCGTGGCAATGCTTGCAGCCGTGATCATGCTCGTGTCCCATCGTTTTTATCCTCCATGATATGTTCAAGTCCGTTGTTTATAATCGTCGCAACGTGTCCGTCTGCAAGGAAATAGAATACCGTTTTTCCTTCTCTGCGCGTTCCGACCAGCTTTTCACGGCGAAGCACCTGGAGCTGATGTGAAATAGCCGACTGCTCCATTCCGAGAAGTGCGGCTATCTCGTAGACGCACAGCTCCGACTCGAAAAGAGAGCAGAGGATCTTTACTCTTGTCGTGTCGCCGAATACCTTAAAAAGATCAGCGAGATCGCAGAGCGTCGCGTCGGAAGGTATCTCGCCGCGCACATAGGCGAGCGCCTCCTCGTGATCGTGATTTTCCGATCCGTGCTTCGCTTTGTATGCGCAGGCGGCGCGGTTCTTGTACTTATCCTCACTCATCAAATGAAAACTCCTTCATATGAATTGCTGTTCATATGATATCACCCTGAACGGGATTTGTCAATAGCGCCGTTGAAAAAAAGCTGACGTTATGGTAAAATATTTTCGCATACCCCGTGACCTTGCGGCTCCGTAAGGGTAGTTTACCTGTGAAGGCGCCGATAAATCGAAGAGGAGGTGAAGGAATGAAGCGCGATCCGGAAAAGAACACCGCGGCAAAAGACGCGGATATCATCGAAATGCTTTACGAAAGAGACGAGCGCGGACTCGACGAGATGGAACGCAAGTTCAGCGGATTTCTGAACTATCTGTCGTTCAACGTTCTCCGCGACAGACGCGACGCGGAAGAGTGCGTGAACGACGTTTACTCCGCGGCTTGGAACAATATCCCGCCCGAGCGCCCGGAACGGCTCGGATCGTATCTTGCGCGGCTGACCCGCAATCTTTCGCTCAAGCGTCTGCGCGAAAAGACGGCGGAAAAGCGCGGCGGCGGAAGCGGCGAGATCCCGCTCGACGAGCTGGACGACTGCATACCCGGAAGCTCCGACGTCGAAGACTCTCTTGACGCGGCTGAACTCGCGTCGGTCATAAACGCGTTTTTGTCTTCACTCTCCAGGGACGAAAGGGTGATCTTTGTCCGGCGGTACTGGTATCTCGACCGCGTGGCTGATATCGCGTACCGGACGGGCTTCACCGAAAGCAAGGTCAAAATGTCGCTTTCCCGCACAAGGGAAAAGCTCCGGCTGAAATTAGTCGAGAAGGGGATAATGATATGAAAAGAAAAGAAATAATGGGGGACGCCGTGGGGCGTATAGACGATAAGTTTCTCGAGGAGGCGGATCTCTATAACCGCACGGAAAAGGAACGTAACGCCGCCGGCTCCCGCCGCAGGATCCGCCTTGCGGAAATACTCGCGGCGGCGTCGGTAATAGTCTTGCTCACCGCGCTTATAGTCATTCCCGCGCTTGTCGTGAGGGAAGGAGGACCGGCTTATAAAGGCATGGATGACGTTTCGGCGGCGGATGACGGTACGACGGCGACATCCGATACCGAGCCCGCTGACATCGGATCGGACGTCATCTGGTCGGATAGCGCTGCTTCCGGCGATTTCGGCGAGATCTTAGTCGACTTTTACACGGAGCCGCGCACGCTTGAAAACGGAAACGTAGTCTTCGAAAACAGTATGTCGGGTTTTTATGAGATTTATCGTAAAGCGGACGACGACGACGTTTTTGCCGTGTTCATCAGCGGCAGCGCGACCGGAGACGACTATTGGAGCCTTTTTGAGGAGAACGAGGAGGATCTTACCGAGTTTCAAAAAGCTTTTTCCGATTTCACAGAGAAAAAATCCGAAATGATCGAGCGGCTTAAAAAGGAAAAGAATATCAACGGCGCCGAGACGTCCGTTCGTATTTACGACGATCCCGGATTTATCGCATTGAGGGACGAATTCTATAAGCGGGTTTACGACAGGGAATTGAACAAAGCAAAAACGCGCCTGCCTTACGAATCGGAGCTGATAGGATTTATATCGGATCACAGCGAAAAGCTCGTCTGCCGGCTGGGCGACGAAAGCGAGGGCGCGCTGGCATATCTCGGGCAGTTCGGACTGTGTATAGCCGAGATGACAAAAGAGGAGCTTAAAGAACTCGACGACGGCGAGTATAAACTGACTGTCGATCTCGCATATCGCGACTATGATAAGCTTCGTTTTGAGTATTACGGCGTATGTTACAGCGACGTCGATCTTCCGGAAGACGGCAAGCTGACTCGGGATCTTCTTGAAGCTTATAATAACGCGGACGGCAAGGCGCTCCGGGTAAAAGTCCATATCGGTCTGCCTGACCGCGAGCCGGACGAATTCGATGAAAAATACGACGAGCGCACCGCCTTGTGGGAACGCGCCTGCGCGCATTTCGGAATGACGTATGACGAGTTCGAAAGAAAACTCAATGAGAACAACGATCCGGAGCTGTACGATACGGTACACGGATATAAAGAATCGCTTCTGTTCCGTGAAGAGGAGCAAAAAGAGGTAAACGAAAGGATTTTCAGGGACGGCGAGACAGTCGAATGGCAGAGGCGGACCGGTTACGTCGTCGCCGACCTTACCTATGAACGCGCCGTCGAGCTTTCCGAAGTATGGGAGGTCGCGTATATAGAGCTCCATTCGGATACCGTTCCGTACGACCCGTTTTCCGAAGTATTGAACGATTGAACTTATAAAACAAAACAACAGGGCTGAAAACGCTTGTTTTCAGCCCTGTTTTCAAATGAAAAAATCAGCTTCCCGAGACCTTGACTTCGGTCCCGCAGCCGTCGAGAGCGGACTTCCAGCGGTCGACGAACTGTCTGCCGTCGGGGATGGAATCGTCGTCGTGCAGACCGAGATTTCGCCGTTTTTCCACGCCGAGACGGTGGTAAGGCATGATCTCCGCGTACTCTATGCCGCTTGCCTTTGCGCGTATAAAGTCGCGTAAAAGAACGAGGTCTTCATCGGTATCGTTGTAACCGGGTATCATGGGCAGACGGAGGACGATCTCCGCTTTGCGGGCTATCAGCGCGTCGAGATTTCCGTATATCTTTTCGGTCCCGACGCGAGTGTTCTTTTTATGCTTCAACTCGTCGACGCCCTTGACGTCGAAAAGGAAAATACAGCCGAGGTCCGCCGCGCGCATATAGAAATCCCGTTCGCCTATCCCGCAGCTTTCGATGGCGGAGCGCACGCCCGCCTCCTTCGCTTTTGCGATGAGCTCGATCACCGCGTCCGGCTGCATAGAGGGCTCTCCGCCCGAAACGGTCAGTCCTCCTCCGGACGTCTCATAGTAGTGTTTGTCCTTCATCACCTCGCGGAGCACGTTGTCCACCGTGTCCTTTTTTCCTTTGACCGAGTTGACCTTGTGAGGGCATATCTCCTCGCACTTTCCGCATACGGTACATTTTGTCCGGTCATATACGAGCTTGTGAGTTTCCGGGTCGATATATCTTGCGCCGCACATACCTACGCACAGTCCGCAGGCGGTGCATTTTGAGGACGCGAAAAGGAGCTCCGGCTCAATACGGTGCGACTCGGGATTGTGACACCAGGCGCAGCGCAGGGGACACCCTTTGAGAAAGACGGTAGTCCTTATCCCAGGTCCGTCGTGCAGGCAGAATTTTTGAATGTTGAAAAAGTTAAGTTCCATAGCACTATCATTATATCAAACGGCAGGACTTTTGTAAATAATTAAAAGAAACTTGTCAAAAAATGATGATAAAAATATGTCAAAAAAATGTTGCTTTTATCGAAGTTTTGCATTATAATATATCCGTTATGAAATACTTTATCGATTTCGAAGCCACGCAGTTCTCCGGCGACATAATCTCGGTCGGCTGCGTCGACGAAACGGGAAGGCGTTTCTACTCACTCGTCAAGCCGCATAAACTCGGGCTGATGACCGGGTTTATCACCGACCTCACCGGGATAACGATGGACGATATTCGTTCGGCTCCCACGGTAAACGAGGCGTTCGCGGAATTCTACGACTGGATCGACAAGACCGGCCGCGCCGACTTTTACGTATACGGTAACAGCGACGCGCATTTCATCAAAACGACGCTCCAGTACGTGACGGAAGTCAAGGCGCAGTTCGCGTTGAGCCTTATACTCGGCGCTCTGCACGACTATTCGTATAAGCTCGCGGACCACTTCGGGATCACCCAGCCGGTATCTCTCCTTCGTTCGGCGGAGTATTACAGCGGAAAGCGCATCCTCCAGAAGCACAATTCGCTCGAGGACTCGCTTCTTCTGAAATACGTTTACGAAAAATCGCAGCGCGACGTTATTACCGAGTGTCCTTTTCCTGAATACAAGCGCAAGGACGAAGACCCCGCGGAGTCCAAGCGACAGGCAAAGCCTAAGATCCTTATCAAGGCGATAGGCGAGGAGGACGCAAAGACCTTCTATTCATACCGCAAAGCCGCGGAATGGGTCATGAAGGATCTGATGCCCGAGGACGAGCCCTCCGACGAGAAAACAAAGAGCAACGTCTGCAACCGTATCGTCAAATCCGCAAAGCATTTCAAGCCTTATTGCGGATACAAATGGTACATCGAGACCAACTGAACGGCTCTCGCACAAACCAAACAAAACCTCCCCTGCATGCCGGTGCAGGGGAGGTTTTGTGCTATATCTTTATTATTTTGTCAAAGAGTATCGTAAATTTTTCATCATACTCATCATCCTTGTGGTAGTGACCGAAATACCAGTGTCCGAAGTCGACGGTACAACGAAGCGTTTGAAGGAAATCGGTCAGGCGGTCCTTTTCAAACGGGAAAGGGCTGTAAACGTCCTGGATCGGCGTCGGCGCCGCGTGAGTGATGATATAATCGACTTTGTTCCCGCGCTTTGCGAGGTTATCCGAGGCTTCCTTGTACTCCTCGTCTGACGGCAGCTCCTCCTTCCACCATGAAATATGGTTTATCCGGAAGGGAAGTCCGCGCTTTTTAAGATCCGCGGAGATCGACTCAAGGTCGGGATCGTCCCGCTCGTAGACACCGCCGGTTATGTCGTGGCAGAGCCCGCCTCCCATCGTGAAAAAGCTCTTTCCCTCTATCTCGTAGATCTGCCCGCGCATCAGGTGGATGACCCGTTCGTTTATCCTGTGTACCTTTCCTCCGCGCCATACCGATACGGGATATCTGTACAGCAGGTCGAAATTTTCGTGGTTCCCGTCTGCGAAAAGCGTGGTAAACGGTTTTTTTGAGAGCTTGTCCAGCTTCTCCGCGTCGTTTTCCGATCCGTCCCATATACCGCCGAAATCGCCGCAGATTATGACGAAGTCGTCGTTTCCTGCGTCGAGATCATACAGCTTGGTAAAGTCTCCGTGGGTATCTCCGGTAACGTATACCATATCCTTCCTCCGCGAATTCATGTGTAAAGAATTATATATCATTTTCACTTGTAAATCAATGGCTTCCGGCATATTGATTTTTTATTTGATATATGTTAAAATTAGGGCAGATAATAAAAACTGTTTTAAAGACGGAGATAACGATGAGGTTTCCCGACTTCCGGTTCTACGGATGGGCAAAAGCCGACTGCCGCCCTGTCGACGAAAAGTATTCCGCGCTCCGCGACCCGCGATATCTTTACGCGGCGCTTTCGCGCATCTGGTGCGCCGACACCTGCGCTCCCCGGATGAGGGACAGGTGGACGCCCGAAAATATGACCCTCGGACAATGCTCTGTGACCGCGTTTCTCGCGCAGGACGTATTCGGCGGGACAGTCCGCGGTATCCCGCTCGGCGAAGGCAATTATCATTGCTACAACGTCGCGGACGGCTGCGTCTTCGATCTGACAAGCGAGCAGTTCGCGCCAAAGCAGCTTACCTATTCGTCGTCCGACCCGGAGCAGCTTCGCGAGGTCCACTTCGCAAAAGAGGAAAAGCGGCTGCGCTATGAGTATCTGAAATCAAAACTGATAGAGTATTTGAATACGGGAGAGGTGTAACGCCGTGAAAAAGCTTTTTATTTACTACAGTCTCACCGGCAACGGAGAAGCCGTCGCCTTAAAAATGAAGGAGCTCGGCTTCGAGACGATCAGAGTCAAGCCGAAAAGGGATATATCGGGGCCGTTCTTTTTCAAGATCATGCGCGGCGGATTTCAGGCGCTTCGGAAAGCTTCTCCCAAGCTTGACGGATCTTCCGATCTGACAAGGCTCGATCCGCCCGCGAGCGAATACGACGTGATCGCCGTCGGCTCTCCCGTGTGGTTCGCGCGGCTGTCGCCTGCCGCGAATTCGGTGCTCAAAACGCTGCCTGAAAAGGCGGGGAAATTATCCTTCGTTCTCTGGGCGGGAGGCGGCGAGGCGCCGAAGGCGCTCGAACGCATCAAAAAGGAGTATCCCGGCGCGCCGGTGATCATAATGAAACAACCTTCTGAAAATCCATCCGAGCTCGAAAAACTCGGAGAATATCTTACGGAGCAAGATCATGCGTAACTTCAAAACAAAGCTTGAGCCTTTCGGCAGGGGATTTGTCAACTGCGAAAGCGATAACGTCGACCTCAAGGTCGCCTGCGGGATATATCAGGCGTGTAAAGACATAGATATTTCCATAAACCCGGATACCGGACTGGTATCGGTGAGTATCCGCGGAGCCTCCGGATTTGAATACGGCTCCGGTCCGTATATGTCGCGCGGGGGTATAAAAAACGAGATAGAACAGCACCCCGAGGATAAAGAAGATCTTCAGTATATATCCGACAATATGTTCCCCTGGATGAAGCACGTTCATCTGTGGGACCTGTTTTCGGAAGATCAGAAAAGACACATTGATGAAAGCGACCTCTGGGGAGGGACCTGGATGGGTCACGCCAATCCGGATTTCGATATGATAGCCCGGATGGGTACCGACGCCGTCCGCGAAAGGGTAGAGTCCTTCCGCGCTTTAAATCCGGGCAAAGACGATTTCTACGATTCGCTGAAGATCACCCTCGACGCGCTCGACGTTCTTTCCGCGCGCTTCCGCGAAATGGCGCGCGATATGCTGGAAAGCGAGACCGACTCCGTCCGCCGCCGTCATCTTGAAAAGATACGCGATACTTTTGATCACGCCGTAAAGCTGCCCGCACGCGATTTCGCCGAGGCGGTGATAGTCTTTTCTCTCGTTTTCACTCTCGACGGCGTAGACTCGCCCGGCAGCTTCGATCAGTATATGTACGACTATTGGAAGAAGACCGATCCCGGGCTCCGCCGAGAATATCTTGAGAACCTGTGGATATTCTTCCACGATTCGCGCACCTGGAACCTATGTATCGCCGGATCGGACGAAAACTGGAACGACCGTTCCAACGATCTTACCTACGCCATCCTCGAGGTGACCGAAAAATACAAATTCCAGACGCCCAACCTCACGATGCGATGCCACCGCAACACTCCCGACAAGCTCATCCGCGCCGCTTACAAGGCGATAGCCTCCGGCTGCGGAATGCCAACGCTGTATAACGACGAGGCTGTCTGCCCCGCGCTCGAAAGACTCGGCATACCTCCGCGCGACTCGCATCTCTACGTTATGAACGGATGCAATCAGATCGACATCATGGGCAAGAGCCACATGGGGCTTGAAGACGGCGAGGTCTGCATCGCAAAGGCCGTGGAATACGTCCTCAACAACGGAAAAAGCCAGCGCACCGGGCTTGCGCTCGGTATCGAGACGGGCGATCCGTGCTCATTCAAGGATTTCGACGAGTTTTACGCCGCATTTATAAAGCAGCTCGACCATATGGCGGACGTCTCCTGCGAGATGTCCAATATCGCGCAGCAGATCAACAAGGAATACGCCGCAAATCCGCTGCGTTCGGTCCTCATAGAGGGATGTATGCAGAAAGGAGCCGACTACAAGGCGGGCGGTCCCGTTTACGGCAACGGACAGATCCTCGCGGAAGGCGTCGCCGACGCCATCGACTCTCTCGCGGCGGTCAAAAAATACGTTTACGAAGACAAAAAATACACCATGGGCGAGCTCGTCGACGCCTTAAACAAGAACTTCGAGGGCTACGGCGAGATGTTCAACACCCTCAAAAACACCAAGCTGAAATTCGGCAACGATATCGAATACGTAGACAGTATCGCAAAAGACGTCATCGACCATTTCAACAGCTATCTGCTTACCAAGCCGACGGTCCGCGGCGGATACTTCGGAGGCGGATGCTCGCCCTTCAACCGCGCGGCAAACTACGGTCACGGGCTGGGCGCGCTTCCCAACGGCCATAAATTCCGCGAGTACCTTATCGCCGACTCCATAGGCGCAACTCCCGGGAACGACGTCAACGGGCCGACCGCGCTGCTCAACTCCTGCCTCAAATTCGACCACACGCTGCCGACAAGCGGATTTATACTCAACATCAAGTTCGATAAACAGCTGTTCAACACCAAGACGGGCGAAGAGGGCTTCATTTCGCTCTTCCATTCCTACTTCGACCGCGGCGGTCAGCAGCTTTCGGTCACGGTAGTCTCCGCTGACGAGCTCAAGGACGCGCAGGTCCATCCGGACTGCCATCGCGACCTTATCGTCCGTGTGGGCGGCTACAGCGACTACTTCGTCTCTCTGTCGAAGCAGCTTCAGGACAACGTGATCGCAAGGACGGATAATAAATGACGGGGAGGTATCATCCATGAAAAGCCTGAAAACGGTCCAGACCATCTGTAAGGTCTTTAAAGTGCTCAGTACGATATACTTCATTCTTGCCATAGTCGGCGCCGCCGGATGCGTTCTCGGACTGGCGGCATACGGGGCGTTCGGCGAAAATGTCATCAGGCTGGGCGGCGTAACGGTAAAGTCGTTTATCTGGAAGGAAGCGAACGCGCCCGACGCGGCGGTCTACCTGGCTCTTGCGACCGGAGCCGTTATCTGCGGCGCGCAGATATTCCTCGGATATATGGCAAAGAGGTATTTCAAGCACGAAGTCGACGTCGGGACCCCCTTTACCTTTGAGGGCGCGAAGGAGCTCCGAAAGCTCGGGATACTCAATATGGCTGTCAGCCTCGGAGCCGCGGTTGTATGCGGTATCGCGGTGGCGATCGTGCAGACGGTCGTTCCCGACGTAAAGGACGTGAATTTTACTTCGTTTACCACGGTAGGACTGGGTCTTGTTTATCTTATCGTTTCCTTTATCCTCGAACACGGCGCGGATCTCAACCGGGCCGGAGCGGACGCGGAAACGCGAGATGAATGATCCTTTTCTTCCCGAAAATCATAATTCGAAAAACGCTGGTTATCCGGGACGGCGGGATCCCGCACAGTAAATATGGATATTGATCTTTTCTATACCGAAAAAGGCGAGGGGGAGCCTATAATATTCCTCCACGGCAACGGCGAAAACGGCGGATATTTCGTAAATCAGGTCGACGCTTTTGCCGAAAGATATCACGTTTACCTTTTAGATACGCGCGGACACGGAAAAAGCCCGCGCGGGGACGCGCCGTTTATCATAAGTCAGTTCGCCGACGATCTCGCCGCGTTTATGGATGAAAAGAAGATCGCCAAGGCGCACGTCCTCGGCTTTTCGGACGGCGGCAATATCGCCCTCGTCTTTGCGATACGCTATCCCGAAAAGACGGATAAGCTCATCCTCAACGGCGCAAATCTTGATTTTGAAGGGCTGACGGAGGACTGCAAGGACTGGATAAACGGCGCTTATTCAAAGGCGCTTGAACGATACAGGACCGATCCCGCGGCGCTGCGCGACGTCGAGATGATCGGACTGATGGTCAACGATCCTAACATTCCGCCCGCCGAGCTTGCGAAAATATCCGCTCCGACGCTCGTGATCGCGGGAACGAACGATCTTATCCGCCGCGAACACACCGAGCTGATCGCCGCGGGTATAAAGAATTCGCGCCTCGTTTTTATCGAAGGCGACCATTTTATAGCGCATGACGCTCCGGAGAAGTTTAACGCCGCGACGCTGAAATTCCTCTCCGAATAAGGAAATACCATGACGAATTTTGAAAAGCTGATCGAGCTTATAGCAAATAATACAAAGGGCGGGTACGCCTGCGCCGAGATGACCGACGACGGTTACGTCGAGCATCGCTTCCGCCGCGGTCACGGCGGTCATAACGTTTATTCCATAGGCAAATGCGTTACCGGATGCGCCGTCGGTATTCTTGAAGCCGAGGGAAAGCTCCGCGATACCGACACCGTTTTTTCGCATATAAGCGAACTGTTCCCGAAAGACTACGATCCCAAGTGGGAGGCGGTCACTCTGCGCGACGTAATGTTCCATAGGACGGGGGTCCCGCAGGAGGCTAACATTGATATCGACTCCGAAAAGGAGGATTTCTGGGAGCAGGGCAGAGACGACTTCCTCGCGTATTTTCTCGGACAGCCGATAGTATATGAGCCGGGGAACGGACCGTTCATCTACTGCGACACGAATTATTATCTTATCGGGCGCATAGTTGAAAAGATAACCGGAAAGCCGTGCGGCATATTTTTGCAGGAGCGGATGTTCAATCATCTGCAATGGCGCGGCAACGCCTGGGGGACCTGCCCGCAGGGACACACGCTCTGCGGCACGGGGCTGTTCGTTACTCCGCTCGATCTCTGCCGCTTCGGGCTGATGCTCTCGCACGGGGGCGAATACAACGGCAAGCGTATACTTACGCCGGAATGGATCGAAAAAGCCCGCGGCGAAAAGGGAAAGCTCGGTTACGGGTTTACCAACTCGGCGGACGGAAGGTGGTTCTTTGCGGGCGGGATGCTCGGCCAGGAGGTCTATATTTTCCCGGAAAGACATACAAGCCTTGTCGTTATGGGGCATTTTATGCCCAATGACGAGATAAAAAAAGAAATAGTACCGCTTTATCTCGACTGATGGAGATTATATGACAAATAAGATGTTTAAAGACGATCCGCTGCTCAATTACTACAGGGGCGATATCGAGCTGCGGATGAATAATTATTTCAGCAAACGGCGCGAGCTTTGCGGCGAGGACGGAAAGCTCTCCGATCTTGCGAACGGACACCTCTATTTCGGTTTCCATCGTACGGAGGAAGGCTGGGTCTACCGCGAATGGGCGCCCGCCGCCGAGGAGGTTTATCTTACGGGCGATATGGTCGGCTGGCGCTGGCTCGATCTGCGTCTCGACAGTATCGGGGGCGGCGTATTTGAGATCAAGCTCCCCGGCGATATGCTTTGGGACGGATGCAAGGTCA
>JAFSSR010000187.1 GCA_017450885.1 Clostridia bacterium
CCGGAGTTCTGTAAAAGTCCGAGCAGGAGATGCTCCGATCCGATGTAGGAATGACCCATCTCCGACGCGGTCTCAAGAGCGTTATTCAATGATTTCTGCGCGCCTTCGGTAAACTTGTTAGCCATTGAAAATCACCCCTTTCATAACATTTCGATAAATAATTCAGATCAGTTCCTTTATACGCTTTGCGCGGGCAAGATCTCTTTCGACGGAATCCGCCTTTTTGCCCATATGCTTCATAAGCGTATACGGCATGGCCTCGATAAACGCGCGATCGAGCGCGTCGAGGTCGACGTCATTGATTAAGCCGAGCGAAACGCCGACGCGGATATCCGCGTAGCACCTCATAAACTCGGAAGAATCTATCATCCGCGAATACTTCAGAACGCCGAGAGAACGAAACGCTCTGTCCGCGAAACGGTCGGGATCGGAGTCGCAGATGCGCTTTCTCGCCTCATTTTCAAGCTCGATCAGCTTTTCGATCACGTCCTTAAGATTGGATATCACGCTCTCCTCCGTCACGCCGAGAGTCTCGGTGTTGGATACCTGGTAAAGGCATCCGAGCGCCTCGCTCCCCTCGCCGTACAGCCCTCTGATGGTCATGCCCAGCTTTGAAAGCTGAGTTGAGACAGAGCGGATCTTTCCGGTCTCGGTAAGCGCGGGCAGAAAGAGCATAACGGAGGCTCTCATACCCGTGCCGAGATTGGTGGGACAGTGGGTGAGATATCCGAGATTGTCGTCAAAAGCTATATTGAGCTTGGAGGCAAGGAGATCGTCGACCTCGCACGCTTCCTCATACGCTTTTTCGAGCGACAGCCCGTCTGTTATGACCTGAAGTCTAATATGATCCTCTTCGCAAGCCATAATCTTTACTTCTCCGTTTTCGGAGGTAAAAAGGGCGTGCGGGAGTTCGGAGTTAGCAAACTCGCGGCTTATCGAATGGTCCTCGACCATCGAGCCGACGGTGAGCTCGTCTTTTTCACTCAGATCCATCTCGGAGTATCCTTCTCCGAGAGCGTCGCGGACCTTCGAGATTATCTCGTTTGCGGATGTGGGATCGCACTTTCCGTAGAACGGGTAATCGGCGATATTCCTTGCAAACCTTACTCTTGAAGATACGGCAACGTCTTTATTTGTGCTTTTCATAATTCATCATCCTTTCATACGATCAAGATAAACGGCAAGCCGGTCAAAGCGACTCGACTTCCCTTATCTTGTCGCGAAGCTCAGCCGCAAGCTCGTAATTTTCCGACTTGACCGCGTCGTTCAATTCCTTCTTCATCTTCTTGATCCGGTCCTTCGGATTTTCCTCTTTGTCTTCCTTTGCGGTTTTTTCTTCCCCGGATTCGGTAAGGTCCCTTAACGGTCTGCGTCCTATATGACGGCGGTTGCCGTGGATACGTTTGATCGTGGGGGCAAGCTCATCGGCGAAGACCTTGTAACATTCGGCGCAGCCGACCTTGCCGGCGTTGACGATATCGTCGAAGGTCGAAGCGCAGAGGGTGCAGCGCTTTTCCGCCGTTTCGAGCATTTTCCCGCGTCCGGACCCGATGCTCGGAAATCCGAAGAAATTGTCGAAGATGTTGAAATTCTTAAATCCCTCAAAGGGATCGAACTTGAATTCTTCCGAATTCTTTGCGCACTCGGAGCAAAGCGCGAGCTTTGTTACCTTACCGTTGACGTTCTTTTCCATGAAGTGAGTCGCTTCATTCTTTCCGCATTTGTTGCATAACATATCTATCACTCCTTTTGAAATTATTTTACTTCATCATTGCCAGTATAATTTGTCGCATTCCATCGGCGCGTTTCTCGTCGCTGTCGATCTTTCCGATAAGAGCGCGGGCAATATCGTACTCTCTCGACGTCATAAGGTCGTTATCGAAAAGCGTTTTAAGATATTCGGCGGAAGTCTTCTCATCAGTCTTTTCGCCGATGGACGCGAAGAGATGCATCAGATATCGGTCGCGCTGGACCTGGACTTTTGTTATCCGGATGTATCCGCCGCCTCCCCTGCGGCTCTCTATGATGTAACCGCGTTCGGGAGTGAACCGCGAGGTGATGACGTAGTTGATCTGACTGGGAACGCAGCCTACCTTGCTTGCAAGCTCGTTTCTCTGCAGCTCAAGCTGGCCGTCCGCCTCGCCGAGCATTTGTTCGATCATTTTCGCTATCTCATCGGAAATCAGCATATTTTTCCTCCTGAAGCCGTTAGACTTTGTTTGTCTTTGACTTTCTTTGACTATAGTGTATCACCAAAGTCAAAGAAAGTCAAGGTCAAAGTTAAAAATAATTGTAAATAAATTGTGAACAAAGAACGCAATAGAAAAAACGGGACGTCAAAGCGTCCCGCTTATAAATATTTTGATAATTATTACAGATATTTTTTCAGGCTTTCGGGAAGGTCCTCGGCAAGTATGGAAGAAGTGATAACGAAATCTATACCGTTCTTTTCGCCGAAGGAAGCGACGGAAAGCACGAACTTTTCAAAGCCCTTTATGTCGTTGTTACAGATCTTGAGAGCGGAGTCGATAAATATATGAGTTATATCATGATTGCTTGCGAACATACCTGCGACCATTCCGTAAAGAGCGACCGCGTTATCTATTCCGTATTCCTCTGTGTCGACCAGACGGGTGTGATAACCTATCTCGTGGATAAGCTTGTTTCCCTTTTCGAGGCAAACAACGGAGCCGTTGGATTCCTCAGTGGTCTTGTTCACAAGGCTGATAAGTTCTTTAGTCTTGCCCGATCCTTTTAATCCTACGATAAGCTTTAACATTTTTAACCTCCGTTTTATATATTTACTTATTCAGTTTGGAACGAATTTCGTCGAATTTTTCGCCTTTCTTTCCGAGAAGAGCGAACATATTGTTTTTATACGCCTCCACTCCGGGCTGATCGAACGGATTGATGCCGAGAGTGTATCCGGAGACCGCGCAGGCGAGCTCGAAGAAATAGACGAGATAACCGAAAGTCTTCTCATCACGCGAGTCGAGCTCTACGATCAGATTGGGCACATTGCCGTCGGAATGGGCGAGCGCCGTCGCTTTAAGAGCGGTGGCGTTGATCTCGTGCAAGGTCCTGCCGCCGATATAATTGAGCTCGTCGAGGTCGTCCTTATCGAACGGTACCGAAATGTCGCTTCTCGCGTTCTTTACGTCGAAAACAGTCTCAAAGAAGATCCTGTTGAAATTCTCATCGGACGCGCCCTCCTGGACCATCTGACCGAGTGAGTGGAGATCGGTGGTATAAATGACCGAGTCGGGGATAAGTCCCTTCCCTTCTTTTCCTTCGCTTTCTCCGTACAGCTGCTTCCACCATTCGTTGAGCATGGCGAGAGCCCCGTCGTACGCCGCGAGAATTTCGACCTTTTTGCCGGTACGATACATTATATTGCGGATCGCCGCGTATCTGAGGCAGGGGTTGACGTCGAAAGGCGCGTCGATTAGATCCTTGCGAGCTTTGACGGCTCCGGAAAGGATGGCGTCTATATCGCATCCGGCTACCGCTATCGGGAGGAGGCCCACCGAGGTGAGCACAGAATAGCGTCCGCCTATATTTCCGGGAACGACGAAAGACTCGTACCCTTTATCGTCGGCGAGCGTTTTAAGAGCGCCCTTATGCGCGTCTGTGGTAACGAAGATGCGTTCCCTCGCCCCTTCTTCTCCGTACTTCTTTTCGAGAAGCTCGCGGAATATCCTGAAAGAAACCGCGGGCTCGGTGGTTTTTCCGGATTTGGAAATGACGTTTACGCAGATATCTTTACCATCGCAGATCGAGATGAGCTCCGAAAGCGAGGCGGCGGAAATATCGTTGCCCGAGAAATAAATCTTGGGAGAAGTGCCGGGAAGCTCGTTAAATTTGGGGCTCTTTATAAACTCGATGGCGGCTCTCGCGCCGAGATAGGACCCGCCGATGCCGATGACCACAAAGACGTCGCAGCTCCTGCGGATCTTTTCGGCGGCGGTCTTTATCCTGTTATATTCTTCGGTGCGGTAATTGAGCGGCAGATCTCTCCAGCCGAGATAGCCGTTACCGGCGCCGGTCCCTTCTTTTACGGTTTGCAGCGATCTTTCTATCTCGCCGCGAATTTCAGCCATATCTTTTTCCGAAACAAATCTGCCGATATAGCTTTCGTTCAACTTGACTGACAATGCTTTAGTCCTCCGTGATATTTGTCATCCGTATATTTGACATTAGGTTTAATAAACCCAATGAATTCAAATCATAAAAATTCTTTTGAATATCGCCGCGACGATACCGCCGAATGTGATCTCGGGCAGGTCGTCGGACAGAACGATAGGCGTTTCCCCGATGATCTCTTCCCCTATCGAATATACTATCTTTCCGACCTTGTTCCCAGCCTTCATAGGAGCGGCGATATATTCGGGGAGCTCGACTCTGCGGACTACGGAGCCGACTTTGGATTTATCGCAGAGATAGACAAATCCGTCCGACGTAAGACCGCAGGTCGGGTCTTTGCCGCGAACTACCGGGAAATCCTCTATGCTCTCCCCATCCGAAGCGTATAGGGCGAAATTTGAAAACCCGAAGTCGAAGGCGCGCTTGGCGGCTTCGTTACGGCTGTCTCTTGTCGGAGCGCCCATTATAACGCAGATAAGCGTCATCCCTCCGCGTTCAGCGGTCGCGGAGATGCAGAACCCCGCCTTGGAGGTCGAGCCGGTCTTCAGCCCGTTCGCTCCTTTATAAAACCTTATAAGACGGTTTGTGTTGGTCAGACCGAACTCGCCGTTGCGTATCGAGTCCATCCATATAGAGGAGAACTCGAGTATGGTCTTGTGCTTCAGCAGCTCGCGCGACATTAAAGCGATGTCGCGGGCGGTGGTATAATGATCTGTCGCCGTATCGTCGAGACCGTTGGTGTTTTCGAAATGTGTGTTCTGCATCCCGAGAGCGGCGGCCTTTTCGTTCATCATATCGACAAAAGACTGCTCGCTTCCGGCGATATGCTCAGCCATGGCGACGCAGGCGTCGTTTGCGGAAGCGACGGTAATGCTCTTAAGCATATCGCGGACCGTCATCTGCTCGCCTTCCTTTAAATATACCTGCGACCCGCCCATGGAAGAGGCGTACGCGGATACGGTGACGGTGTCGTCGAATCCGATCTTTCCGCAATCGACCGCTTCCATAATAAGAAGCATGGTCATCACCTTTGTCACGGACGCGGGAGCGCGGCGCTCGTCGGCGTTCTTTTCGCTTATGACGGTCCCGGTGGAAGCCTCCATGACGATGGCGCTCGGTATATCGTCGCCTATATCGAATTCCGCGGCAAAAGACGCCGCCGGAACGGAAACGATAAGTAAAGCGAACGAGATCATTACGCAGATCACGCGGCGAAGACGATTATTCAAAGAACATCACTCCCGTATAAAACATTGATATATTTTATGCGGGAATAAAAACGGCTATGACTGAGTCGCCGTAAAAGAGACAAGCGCTTGCGCGAGTTTGTCGCCGCCAATTCCGTCTATCGAAACAGTCACAGTCCGGTTGAGATCGAGGCTGAAAATGCCCATTATGGATTTGCCGTCGACGCTGTAATTGCCTTGTGTAAGCTCGACGGAACAGCTGCACAGACTTGTGATATCCACAAATCTGCGCACGTCTTCAATTGTTTTGAAACGAATCAGAAGCTTTTCCATAATGTTCTCTTTAATCTTATAATCAAATATATTCTAACTTATTATACGCTCTTTGTCAAGGTCTGTTTGACACAAAAATAGCGTTGGGAAAACTTGATCACGCCTTTGCGACGCACGCAAGATATACCCTCTCCGCGCCGGCGCGTTTGAGCAGCTGAGCGCATCTCGCCGAAGTTGCGCCGGAGGTGACGAGATCGTCGACCAGGATGACGCGCTTCCCTTTTATCTCAGCTTTATGCTTTTCGGATACAGAGAAGCTCTTTTTCGCGTTTGCCGTCCTTCCCTTCAAATCGAGCTTCTTTTGCTTTGTGGAGCCGATATGCTCAAGAGCCTCTACGACCGGGACGCCGAGAACGGCGGATATACTTTCCGAAAGGACCAGAGCCTGGTCGAAGCCGTATTCGCGGACCGAGCGTTTTATTCGCGGGACGTTTACAAGAACTGTTTTCTCCGGGTCTTCTATAAACCTTTTGATCTCGTTTGCAAGCTCAGCGCCTATCTTATCAAAGAGAGGTCTGTACGCTTTCTTCTTCATAGCGAAAATGATCCTCTTTGAAACGCTTTCCGCAGACGGATTGTAATTTGCGAGATGCCGCTCGGCGATGATATTATGCTTGACGTCGGCTTTTACACCGCACCAACATGAAGCGATCGGCTGTCCGCAGGTATTGCATCGAGCGGACTTTTCCTTTTCCCACCGTTCGGAACATTCTTTGCACAAGGGAGCGTCATTTTCGGGAGAGAGCCGTTTTCCGCAGCTTACGCACTTCGGGACGAACAAAAGCGAAAGAAGCTTCATCTCATTCTCCGAGGACGGCCTTTTCGACCGCCGGTCTTAATCCGGTATAGCGTTTGGCAAGGTGATTGTTATCTACCATGTTATAAATAACGCTCTTTCTCCCTACGACTATGACCATTTCCTGCGCGCGAGTGACGGCGGTGTACAGGAGATTTCGAGTCAGAAGACGGCGTGAATACTCATACGCCGGAATTATAACGATAGGATATTCGCTGCCCTGGCTTTTATGTATGGTAATAGCGTAGGCGTGCTCGATATCCTCCAGCATATTTACGTCATATTCGGCTATACGATCGTCGAAATTGATGATTATCTTATCCCGTATCCTGTCGGCGTTTACGATAAAGCCGATGTCTCCGTTGAAGATCCCAACGCCCTCCTGGTTCCCGCGACGCCACTCTATATCGTAATTGTTTCTTGTCTGCATGACCTTGTCGCCGATACGGAATTCCGTGCCGTGGGATCTCCAGCTGCGTTCCGTTTCTTTCCTGGGATTGCAGACGGCGTGAAGGGTCTCGTTTAGATTATCTGTGCCCGGGATCCCTCCGTGGGAAGGGGTGATGACCTGTATCCCGTCGTTTACGGTCTTCCCGTACGTTCTGGGAAGGCGCGTAACGCACAGCTCGGCGACAGTCTTTACGATCTCGTTATCGTCGTTCCTCTCAAGGAAAAAGAAGTCGTTGTTCTTTGTCGACAGTATCGGATATTCTCCGTTGTTTATACTGTGAGCGTTAGTGATTATCAGGCTTTCGCCCGCCTGACGGAAGATCTTGGTCAGCTTTATGGTCGGAAAAACGTCGCTCTCGATGAGATCGCGCAACACGTTGCCCGCTCCGACAGAAGGAAGCTGATCGGCGTCGCCGATGAGGATAAGATGTCCGCCCGGTTTTATGGCGCGAAGAAGAGACTCCATAAGAAGTATATCTACCATGGAGCTCTCGTCGACTATTACGGTATCCTCCTCGAGAAGATTGTCCTCGCCGCGGTTGAAAACGGGCTCGCTGTCGCGCGAAAACTCCATTTCAAGGAGACGGTGCACGGTCTTTGCCTCATAGTCGGTCGCCTCGGACATCCGCTTCGCGGCGCGCCCGGTCGGAGCGCACAGCGCGACGCGCATCCCCATATCGCAGAGTATACGCAGTATCGCGCAGATTATCGTAGTCTTTCCCGTTCCGGGACCGCCGGTCAGTATCATGACTCCGTTTTTGAGCGCGGAATGGATCGCCTTCTTCTGAAGACCGGCGTACCTTATATCTCTTTCGTTTTCTATCCTCGCGGTGATCCGTTCTATGCTTTCGTCGTCGACGGAAATGCCGGTACGCTGTAATTCCGCGAGCTTCAGAGCAACGTACTGTTCCGCTCTGTAGAACTTTTCAAGGTAGACCCGCTTTTTTCCGTCTGTTGTGACAACGTAGATATCGTAGGTTTCTTTAAGCGAGTCGATCTGTGCCGTTATCTTATCCTCGTCGGTCTCCAACATCCTGCATGCCGCCTCAACGAGTCTGGCGTAAGGTATGTAGCAATGGCCGTTGGAATAGGCGTTGTGAGTGAGGATATACTTTATCCCGGCGCGGATGCGTGCGGGATCGTCGCGCTCAACGCCGAATTTGGAGGCTATCCTGTCCGCCCTTTCAAAGCCTACGCCGTAGATCTCGTCGCAAAGGCGAAAGGGCTCGTTTTTTATAATGTCGATCGCGGAAAGCCCCCATTGGTTATAAATACGGACAGAGGTGGCGGCTCCGAAAAACTCGCTGCAGAAGGTCATAACGGTCCTTATGCCGAACTGCGCTTTATAGTTATCGCCGATGTCCTTGGCTTTCTTCGGCGAAATGCCGGGGATATCGGCAAGCCATTCCGGGTGGTTCTCGATGACGTCAAAGGTATCGGCTCCGAATTTACCGACAAGCCTTTTCGCCGTGACGGGTCCGATCCCCTTTACCGCGCCGGAGGAAAGATACCGGTAGATAGCCTCCGACGTAACGGGAAGCTGCTTTTCAAAGTATTCCACCTTGAACTGACGTCCGAACTGGGGGTGTACGATCCAGTCGCCGAGAGCGATGATATTCTCCCCCTCGGAGATATACGGCATGTTCCCGACGACGGTATATATATCGTCGTCGCCCTCGAGCTCACAGATGGTATAGAAGTTTTCCTCGTTTGTATAAATCACGCGGGATACGATGCCTTCAACGCGGGCAAGCTCGCGCTCGGGCGCATCTCCGGAAGCGTTGATCTTATCCATTTAAAACGCCTTTTTGAGCTCGGCGGCGAGAGAGACATCCTCCCATGGAGAACCGAGATCCTCGCGTCCCATATGCCCGTAAGCCGCGTGAGCGCGGTATATCGGGCGGCGGAGATCAAATCTGTGGATGATAGCCGCGGGGCGAAGATCCACGCGGTCGGAAATCTCCTTTACGATCTTGTCCTCGTCGACCTTCGCGGTCCCGAAGGTGTCGATCATTATAGAGACGGGTCTCGCAACGCCTATGGCGTATGCGAGCTGGAATTCGCACTTGTCGGCAAGTCCCGCCTTTACGACGTTCTTTGCAAGATATCTGCAGGCGTACGCCGCGGAACGGTCGACCTTGGTCGGGTCCTTTCCGCTGAACGCTCCGCCGCCGTGACGGGAGTATCCGCCGTAAGTATCGACTATTATCTTGCGCCCGGTGAGTCCGGTGTCCCCCATGGGACCGCCGATAACGAACCGCCCGGTGGGATTTACAAATATCTTCGTATCCTCATCGTACAATTCCGCGGGTATCACCGGCTTGATAACGTATTCAATGATATCGCGCCTTATATCCTCGGTCGCGGCGTCGGGATCGTGTTGAGTGGAGATGACGACGGTATCGACTCGGACGGGACGGTCGCCCTCGTATTCAACGGTGACCTGCGATTTTCCGTCCGGACGGAGATAGGCGAGAAGTTTTTTCTTTCGTACTTCGGTAAGACGTTTCGCCAGCTTATGGGCGAGAGATATGGGAAGCGGCATAAGCTCCGGAGTCTCGATGCAGGCGTAGCCGAACATCATGCCCTGATCCCCCGCGCCGATATCAAGACCGTCGGACGCGCCGTTCTTTGCCTCGAGAGAAAGATCGACTCCCATCGCGATATCGGGCGACTGCTCGTGGATCATATTGACAACGGCGCAGGTCGTGCCGTCAAAGCCGTATTTCGCACGGTCGTATCCAATATCGCACACAACGTCGCGCACTATCTTCTGAAGGTCGACGTACGCGCTGGTGGTGATCTCGCCCATCACGGTGACGACGCCGGTCGTGGCGGTCGTCTCGCAGGCTACGCGGGACATACGGTCCTGCCTCAAAAGTTCGTCAAGCACCGCATCGGAGATGCAGTCGCACATTTTATCGGGGTGTCCCTCTGTTACAGACTCCGACGTGAATAATATCTTTTTGTTCATGTTTCCTCCATTTTCGGTTTATCCGACGGCATAGAAAAGCGCTCCGGGTCACCCCGAAGCGCATGGATGTCCTTTGACCTCTCATCTATCGGGAATTAGCACCTTGCAGTTGCAGGTTGCCGGGCTTCACAGGGCCAGTCCCTCCGCCGCTCTTGATAAGATTTAGTTTTAATTATTGTATCACAAAGACGCTGATTTTGCAATAGGTGATCGAAAAATATCAGATCATTTTATAATTCTTGTTCTGATAACTCCGTCGATCGCCTTTATCGTAGTCTCTACGTTCGCCGGGATCTCGCCGTAGACCTCGATTATGGTCGCCGCGTATTCCTTTTTGGAGCGGTTGAGCATATTCTCGATGTTGATGCCCTCGTCGGAAAGCGCGCTCGAGAACTGGGCGAGCATATTGGGGACGTTGCGGTGGAGAATGCATATGCGGGCGTCGCCGTCGCGCGGAAGAGTGACGGTCGGGAAATTGACGCTGTTGACGATGTTGCCGTTCTCGATATAGTCGATAAGCTCGCGCGCCGCCATCGCTGCGCAGTTGTCTTCCGACTCTTCGGTAGAGGCGCCGAGATGAGGTATGGTGATTATCCCCTTCTGGTTGATCGTCTCCTCGGTCGGGAAGTCGGTGACGTACTTCGAGATCTTGCCGGAAGCGATAGCCGCCTTGAGATCGTCGGCGTTGACGAGATCGGAACGGGAGAGATTGATGAGCTTTACGCCGTCCTTCATCTTTGCGAAGACCTCGGCGTTGAACATTCCCTTTGTCTGCGGAGTGGCGGGAATATGCATCGTGATATAATCGCACTTTGCGTATATCTCGTCGTAGCTGTCGGCCTTTTCGATCTTGCGGGAGAGATGCCATGCTCCCTCGACGGTAAGATAGGGGTCGCATCCGATGACGTTCATACCGAGATCGACAGCGATATTCGCTACAAGAGCGCCGATGGCGCCGAGACCGATAATCCCGATGGTCTTACCGTATATCTCGTTGCCGGCGAAAGCGGACTTGCCTTTCTCGACAGCCTTTGCGACGCCGTTTTCGGCGCCTTCGAGAGTATTTGCCCAGTTTACTCCCTCGACGATATCGCGGGAAGCGAGAAGCAGAGCGGCGACGGCGAGCTCCTTGACCCCGTTGGCATTAGCTCCGGGAGTGTTGAAAACCACGATGCCCTCGTCCGCACAGCGGTCTACGGGAATATTGTTGACGCCCGCGCCGGCGCGAGCTATGGCGAGAAGCTCGGGACCGAACTCCATATCGTGCATCGCAGCCGAACGCACCATTATCGCGTCCGGAGACTCCACCCCGTCGCCAACCTCATATTTTGTTTTATCAAAAACGTCAGTGCCTATTTTTGAGATCTTATTTAACAGCCTTACCTTGTTCATCGTTTCAGCCTTTCGGATTTTCTTTTGCAAACTTCTTCATAAACTCGACCAGCTTCTCAACGCCTTCGATCGGCATAGCGTTATATATGGAAGCTCTCATTCCGCCGACGGAACGGTGGCCTTTGATGCTCTTGAAGCCGTTTTCGCCCGCTTCGGAAGCAAATTTCTTGTCGAGTTCGGGATCGCCGGTCACGAAGGTGACGTTCATCATCGAACGGTAGGGCTTTTCCGCCGCCGCGATGTAATAATCCTGGGAGTCGAGATAATCGTAAAGGATGGCGGCCTTCTTGACGTTGCGCTCTTTCATCGCCTCAAGCCCGCCGAGTTCTTTCAGCCACTCGAAAACGAGCTTTGCGATATATATGCACCAGCAAGGAGGCGTGTTATACATAGAGCCGCCCTCAGCCTGCGTCTTATAATCGAGCATAACGGGAGTATCGGGGCGAGCGTTTCCGATAAGATCGTCGCGGATGATGACTATGGTAAGTCCGGCGGGAGCGACGTTCTTCTGCGCTCCGGCGTAGATCATGCCGAACTTTGTCACGTCGACGGGCTCGGAAAGGATGCAGCTCGACATATCGGCGACAAGCGGAACGTCGCCGGTATCGGGGATATAGTTATACTTTGTGCCGTAGATCGTGTTATTGAAGCAGACGTGCACATAGTCCGCGTCGGGACGGAAGTCTTCTCTCTTGAGCTGCGGAATATAGGTGTTGTTCTTGTCCTCGGAGGAAGCGACGAGACGGACGTCGCCGTATTTCTGCGCTTCTTTATAAGCCTTCTTTGAGAACTGACCGGTTATAACGTAATCAGCCTTGTTGTTCTTGTTCATCAGGTTGAGAGGGACCGCCGCAAACTGGGTGGAAGCGCCGCCCTGAAGGAAAAGGACCTTATAATTCTCGGGGATATTCAAAAGATCACGGAGAAGAGTCTCTGCGTCTTTTATTATCTTATCGAAGTCGGACGTGCGGTGGCTCATCTCCATAACGCTCATACCGCATCCCTGATAATCAAAGATATCGGCTGCCGCTTTTTCAAGCACCGGTACGGGAAGCATGGAAGGACCCGCGGAAAAATTATAAACTCTGTTCATGATGATCTCCTTATATTCACAAAAGTTTATTATTATTTTATGACAAAATGGACGGGAAGTCCGTTTTGATACCTGATATCGCACTCGCCCTGAATAAGAGGAGCGATATAGCGAAGACACTCATCGGTAACGTAGTTGCCGCGGTCGTTGATGTAATCTCTCGGGACCTCGCGCACCTTGTTTGCTATCTTCTGTATATCTTCGCTGTCGCATACGACCTTATACGGATCGTCGGAAATCCGCTTGAATACCATCATCTTGCCGGTCACGCCGTTTACCGCGGCGTCGACCGCGGCGGCGCCTACCTGCAGCGACTCGGCGATATCGGTCCCCGACGCGATATGAGAAGCGCATCTTTGCGGAAGATTGAGTTCGACGGAACGCACCTTGCATCCGAGCTTCGCTTTAGTGGCAAGCTCAAGCGCCTTTCCGGTACCGGAGAGATACGCGTGTCCGAAAACGTCGGTAACGCCGCTCTGAGCCGAAGCGCCGAGATACGTGCCGTCGGCGAGTCTCGCTCCCTCGGAGATGGCGACGACCACGTTGGGATGATCTTCAAATATCCTCTGAACGTCCTCGTAATACTTATCGTAATCGAAGGGGACCTCGGGAAGATAAATAAGATCGGGCTTTACGTCCGTATACAGTCCGGGAAGTCCGGCGGCGGCGGTGAGCCATCCGGCGTCGCGCCCCATGATCTCTACGATAGTGACAGCCTTGACCTTATAGACCGCCGTATCGCGGATGATCTCCTGCATAGTGGCGGCAATGAATTTTGCGGACGATCCGTATCCGGGGGTATGATCCGTTCCGGCGACGTCGTTGTCGATCGTCTTCGGGACGCCCATGAACCTGATCTCATAATCGGTCTCTGCGGCATACAGGCTGAGCTTTGCGACGGTATCCATTGAATCGTTTCCGCCAATATAGAAGAAATACCGGATATTGTTCTCTTTAAAAAACTTGAAAAGCTGCTCATAAGGAGCGCGGTCGTCTTCGAGCTTGGGGAGCTTAAGTCTGCAGGATCCGAGAGCCGCGGCGGGAGTATGCGAGAGAGCCTCGATATCCTCTTCCGTCTTAACGACGTCGTTAAGCAGGCATACCGTTCCTTTCAGCGCCCCCTCGATGCCGTTCAGCATCCCGTAAACCTTGTCGATGGCTTCCGAAGCGTATGCCCCGCGGATGACTCCGGCGAGGGTCGCGTTGATCGCGGCGGTCGGCCCGCCCGATTGTCCGATGATTGCGTTTCCCTTAAGCATATCGCACCTCTTTAATAAATTAAACTGATAAAACATATTATTTATGATACATCATTGACGATCCGATGTCAATAGATATATAAATAAAAAATCACAATCTTGAATAAGGTAATACCGTTCTTTCCACCGAGCCGCGCAGGGTGAGGCCCTTAAAGATCGAATTGCCCGATCTGCTCTTCAAAAAGTTTTCTGAGACGATAAAGTCGCGGTCGAACGATACGATGGAAAAGTCCGCTTCGTTCCCGGGCTCGATCCGGGTCTTCTTTATCCCGAGTATCTCGGAGGGAGCCTCCGAGAAAAGCTGACAAAGCCTCGTCTTATCGACGGTGTCGCCGGGAAACAGATAGGAAGCGGCGGAAGAAAAAGCGGTCTGCAGTCCGGTCACGCCGAATTCCGAAGCCGCAATATCGCTTCCCTTCTGCGCGTCAGTCAGCGGGGTATGGCAGGACGAAACGCAGTCGAGCGTTCCGTCAAGAAGGGCGTCGCGCACGGCTTTTAGATCCCCTGTCTCACGGAGAGGAGGCCATACCTTCGCCATGGATCCGTAAAAGAACAGATCGTCCTGCGAGAACGAATAGTTAGCCGGGAAAGCGGAAGCCGTAACGTCTACCCCGCGTCTCTTTGCCTGATAGACAGCTTCGACCCCCTGCTCTGTGGAAACGCCCGCGACGTGCAGACGGCATCCCGTTTCCGCCGCGAGAATAAGGTATCTTGAAAGGTCGATCGCCTCGGCGGACTTCGGAACGCCTTTTAATCCGAGAAAGCCCGATACTTTTCCGAGATTGACGCAGCAATCGGAGTAAAACGGCGAGATCCTCGGAGTGACTATAAGGAGCGAGCGGAGCTTTGCTATCCCGAGCATGGCTTCCCTTAACAGATCGTCGGGGAGCCTTTCGTTCATACCGTCGGAAAAGGCGACCGCGCCGGCATCCATCATAGCAGCATGATCGCACAGCTTCTTTCCCAGCATACCGAAGGTAAGCGCGCCGCAGAATTTGACCTCGCAACGCGCGTCGCTTTCAGCTTTTTCTTTGCGTTTTAAGAGGACCGACGGGTCGTCTGTCGCGGGTTTTCCGTAAGGCGCGGCGAGCACGGTCCCGAAGCCTCCGTTCAACGCGGCGTTTGTTCCCGTTGAAAAGCTCTCGCGCTTGTCCCCGTCGGGCTCGCCCATCCTCGACCAAAGGTCGACGAACGAAGGCATAGCCGTACACCCGTATGCGTTAAAAGCCGAAGCGTCTTCCGCTTCGATGTTTACGTCCACCGCTTTGACCGTATTTATCCCGTCCGTCTGTTCAACAAGAATATCTCTTACGTCGTACTTGTTCTCTCGCGGAAGAAATACGGAAACGTTCTTTATCAGCAGTTTATCACGCATATCCTTCTCCGTTGATCAGATCTCGTCGAGCACGATCTCCGCTTCGACTCCCGTCGCCCCGTCCGAGCGGAC
>JAFSSR010000024.1 GCA_017450885.1 Clostridia bacterium
AATACGCTGTCAACTTAACGCGGCTGTGGCGATCCGCGTCTCCTTGAATGAAGTTACAGCAGTTATCATATGAAAAAGTGAAAACGGATTGCCGCCTCGCGACGCATAGCGGCGCTCCTCGCAATGACAGCGGCGGTTGTTTCCTTGGGATGGCTTGAATTATCAGAAAATAAAAACACCCGCCATCCTAATGGATGACAGGTGTTTTGGTGACCCGTACGGGAATCGCTCTACGCGCAGTCGCGCGCCGACACGCCCTCGTCGGCGGAAAACATTTCCCCGAAATGTTTTCCTTCCGAAAACGGCTCAATACTTTCGCCGTTTTCTCCCTCCTTTTCGATTCCCGTACCATTTAAAATCAAAAAAGCAGACGCCCCAAAGGGCTTCTGCTTTTTTGGTGACCCGTACGGGAATCGAACCCGTGTTACCGCCGTGAAAGGGCGGTGTCTTAGCCGCTTGACCAACGGGCCTGGTAGCGGAAGTTGGACTCGAACCCACGACCTATCGGGTATGAACCGATTGCTCTAGCCAACTGAGCTATTCCGCCATATGCCGTTTTTTGGACAGCTAAACGATTATATCATAATAGTCAATGGTTGTCAGGAGTTTTTTAAAAATGTAAGAAATTATTGGAGCTGCCAAATTTATTCCGATTTAAAATTTATTGTTGTAGTATAAAGCTATTGCAAAAACGGTCGAAAAATAGTATAATAAAGAAGTCTTTGAGAAAAACAAAGGCCCGTCTATCAAATCGACCGATCGGAGCGATACCATGACAGATAATAAAGAATTAACGACAATAACTCCGCAGGAAACAGATCCGGCGGATAAAGAGCCCGCGCTCCCCGGCAAGGGAGAGGCGAAAAGACGCGGGATATGTCCGCCCGTATGGGAAGAGTGGTTTGCAAACCTCTTTCTCTTCTGCTTTACCGGCGTATTCCTGGAGCTCGCTCTGCACCTGATCGTCTTCGGGTGGGGCGGCAAACGGATGATCTATCCCCTGCTGTTCGGAGTCATCGCGGGCGTCATTTTTTCCTTCGTCTCCTCATACCTTCCGCGGACGGCTTCCCGGATAGTCACCGGCGTCCTTATCGGCGTGCAGGTGCTTTACGCCGAGGTGCAGCTCGTCTACCACGCCGCTTTCGGCAACATGATGTCGGTAAGTCAGGTGAGCATGGGCGGCGGAGTGATGACCAACTTCGGCTCACAGGTGCTGTACTGTATAGGCAGGAATATCGGGTATATCCTTATCCTCCTCATCCCGCTTGCGGTCATGGCGGCGCTTTTCATCATAAGGCGAGGCAGATACGCCCATCCTTCGTGGCTCCAGGCCGCGGTATCGGCGGGGTCGGCCGTCTTATGCGGACTCGCGGTATTTGCCCTGATGTGGGTCGGACGCGGCTCACCGACCTCGGCTTATGATATCTTCGTCAGCCCGAACACCGCCACCGATATAAGCTACGCCAACGTCGGGATGTACGCCACCACCGCGCAGGAGATACGATACATGGTTTTCGGCGTTGATGAAAAGGCCATGCTCAAGAGCGGCGCCCTGCCGGGAACGGCGAGTAAGCGGCTTTCCTACACCTCGGAAAAATACAACATGATCGACGGGCTGGATTTCAATTCTCTCGCCGCCTCCGCGGAGAGCGAGGAGCTGCGCGATCTCGATCTCTACGCCGCCGATCTCGCTCCGACTCCCAAAAACGAATTCACCGGTCGGATGAAGGGCTACAACGTCATTTCGATCTGCGCCGAGTCATACAGCCCTCTGATAATAAGCGAGGAGCTTACCCCCGCGCTTTACGAGCTGACCCATAACGGAATAATCTTCACCAACTTCTACGGCACCTTCCAGTCTGTTACCACCAACGGCGAGTACACCATGTGCACCGGGCTTTTCCCGGATATGTCGCGCGGAAAGGCGCAGTCCAGCTTCGACCTCGCGGGAAGCAATTACCTCCCCTTCACCCTTGCGAGATCGCTTTCGCCGCTTGGGTACAAGTGCCTCGGATACCACAACTATCTGGGCGACTTTTACAACCGCATCACCACCCACACCAATCTCGGCTACGACTTCCGCGCCATAGGCTACGGTCTGGACGTTGAGCTGCAGTGGCCGGCGTCCGATCTCGAAATGATGCAGAAATCGGCGGACGATTATCTTTCCCTCGATCAGCCTTTCCACGCTTACTACATGACCTTTTCGGGACACTATCAGTACAATCTCGACAACCCGATGTGCAAAAAGAATTACGACGCGGTAAAGGATCTCCCCTATTCCGAGACTGTCAAGGCGTACATCTCCTGCAATCTTGAGCTGGAATACGCGCTGGAATACCTGCTCGGCAGGCTCGAGGAGTCGGGAAAGCTGAATTCCACCGTCATAGTCCTGACCAACGACCACTACCCGTACGGGCTCACCGAGGAGGAGTACAGCGAGCTCGCCGGCAGAGAGATCGACACCGTTTTCGAGCGTTATCACAACTCGTTCATATGCTACGCTCCGGGTCTGGGAGAGAATATCGTCTGCGACGAATACTGCAGTACGGAAGACATTCTTCCCACCCTGTTAAATCTCCTGGGCGTCGAGTACGACTCGCGCCTCTTCGCCGGAGTCGACGTGCTGTCCGACTGTCCGCACGCCGCCATCCTTTCCGACGCGAGCTTCCTGACCTCCGATTTCCGTTACGACGCGGCGACCGGCGCGGCATTCCCGAACGAAGGTAAGCCGGAGCCCGACCCCGAAATAGTCGAAGCCTACCGTCTGTACGCCGAAAACAAATTCAGCTATTCCGCGGGAGTGCTCAACCACGACTACTACTCCCACGTTTTAGGGGTGCAGAGCGTCAGCACGGAGGACGCCTCGATATTCACCGACATAGAAAACGTCTTCGTACAAGGCAGGGTGCTCTTCCTTTACCGAAAGGGATATATCGAAGGGGTCGGAGAGCACGAATTCGGCGGGATGCTTCCGGCGTCGCTTGGCGAATACGCCGACGTGCTGTACCGCATAGCCGGAAGTCCGGACGCCGCGGTATCGGACGGGACGAAATTCCCCGCCGGATTTGCGGACGATCCCGTCTTCGCCGAGGGCGGAAAATACCGCGCCGCGCTGATCTGGGCGTTCGAAAAAGGCTATCTGCGCGCAAACGATCCGCTCATGCCTCCGAGCGGGAACATAGATCATCTCGTCGCTTCTCTGCTTCTCTACAGATTTGCCCTTGACTGCGGCATAGATACCGATCTGTCCTCAAACGAGCGGTACGGCGAGTATCTTCCCTTCGCGGACGGGTTTACCGAGGAGCAGTTCAAGGCGCTGGTCTTCTTTGACCTCGGCTCGATAAACGACCTCAAGAACATCACCGCCGAGCAGTTCATGACCACCGTCGATATGACCATGACGCGGTACAAAATGGCGGCGCATTTCTTTACGCTGACCACGGTGCTTATGGACGTTGAGCCGTAAGTCCGCCGCGGCGGGCGGCTGCCGGTCCGGCGCCTCCCGCGAAATATTTTAAACGGCAAAGGAGCCTGTTTTTTCAAACAGGTTCCTTTTATCTGACCTCGGACGGCGCGCCCGTCTCCGCACGCCGCCGGTCTATACTCTTTACTCTTGTCCTTTTTTCACGCTCGCCGCGATAAATCCGAGAAAGAGCGGATGCGGCTTGTTGGGGCGGCTCTTGAATTCGGGATGATACTGCACGCCGATATGGAAATCGCGTCCGGGGAGCTCGACCGTCTCTACAAGTCTGCCGTCGGGCGAGATGCCGGAAAGGACCAGTCCCGCCGCGGAGAGCGCGTCCCGGTAGTCGTTGTTGAATTCATAGCGGTGTCTGTGCCGCTCGTCAATTCGTTCCGTTCCGTAGAAGCGTTCCATCGCCGTGCCCGGCGCGATCACGCAGGGATACGATCCGAGACGGAGCGTGCCGCCCTTGTCTATTTCGTCGCTCTGACCGGGCATGAAATCGATCACCTTGTTTTCGCTGTCCGGATCGAACTCGCCGGAGTTGGCGTCGGCCAGCCCCGCGGCGTTTCTCGCGAACTCGATCACCGCGACCTGCATACCGAGACAGATGCCGAAATAGGGTATCCCTTTCTCGCGCGCATATTTTGCGGCAAGGATCATGCCTTCGATCCCGCGCCCGCCGAAGCCGCCGGGCACGATGATGCCGGAGATACCTGCGAAGGTCTCCTCCTCCGTTCCGGGGAGGATCTTTTCGGAGTCGATATACCGTATCTCTACCGCTGCGTCCTGCGCGTATCCCGCGTGACGGAGGGCCTCCGCCACCGAAAGATAGGCGTCGTGGAGCTGAACGTACTTTCCGACAAGTCCGATGACGACCTTCTTCGACGCCTGCTTTATTGACCGCACCATCTCCTCCCACTCGGTAAGATCGGGAGTTGGGGCGTCTATGCCGAGATCGCGGCAGACGACGCCGGAAAAGCCGGACTTCTCCAGCATCAGCGGCGCTTCGTAAAGACACGGCAGGGTTATGTTTTCTATAACGCAGTCGGGCTTTACGTTGCAGAAAAGCGATATCTTATCGAATATCCCCTTTTCAAGAGGCTCGTCGCACCGGAGGACTATGATATCCGGGTGGATGCCCATCCCCTGCAGCTCCTTGACGGAATGCTGGGTCGGCTTGGATTTGTGCTCGTCGCTCCCGCGAAGGAAGGGGACCAGCGTGACGTGGATGAACATGGTGTTCTCCCTGCCCGCTTCGAGCGAGATCTGTCTGACCGCCTCGATGAAGGGCTGCGACTCAATATCGCCTATGGTGCCTCCGATCTCGGTTATCAGCACGTCCGCGTCCGTCTTTTTCGCCGCGCGGTATATGAACTTCTTTATCTCGTCCGTGACGTGAGGTATCACCTGCACGGTGGAACCGAGGTATTCGCCGCGGCGTTCCTTGTTCAGCACGCTCCAGTATACCTTGCCGGTGGTAAGGTTGGAATACTTGGTCAGATCCTCGTCTATGAACCGTTCATAGTGTCCGAGATCGAGGTCGGTCTCGGCTCCGTCGTCGGTGACGAAGACCTCTCCGTGCTGGAGCGGATTCATCGTGCCGGGATCGACGTTGATATACGGGTCGAGCTTCTGCGCCGCGACCTTGAGCCCGCGTGCCTTGAGCAGTCTGCCGAGCGACGCCGCGGTGATCCCCTTGCCGAGTCCGGAGACAACGCCTCCCGTGACGAAAATGTACTTTGTCATAGTTCTCTGTTTTCCTTCTGCCGCGCTTCAATCGAACGCCGTCGAGTTTTCGTTATAACCGTCGTCTCCCTCTTCCTTGCCGGAAAGGTACGCCGACGAGTAGAGCTGATCGGCCTCGGTCACGTTGAGCTCGGTTTTTTCCCGTGGGTCCGAAAAGAAGGTCTCTTCTTTGATCAGTTCCGCGACAAATTCTTTTTCATCGGCTTTATCGTTTTTCATAAGCGCCTCCTTTTTCGGGATGATCGTGCGGCGATCAGACTATACCCTGCGCGATCATAGCCGTCATGACCTTTTCAAATCCGGCTATGTTGGCTCCGGCGACGTAGTTCCCGGGGAGACCGTACTTTTCCGCCGCCTTGTCTATCTTGCGGTAAATGTGTCCCATTATGTAGCGGAGCTTGTCGTCCACCTCGTCGAAGGTCCAGCGCAGACGCTCGCTGTTCTGCGACATCTCAAGAGCGGAGGTGGCGACGCCGCCGGCGTTTGCCGCCTTGGCGGGCAGGAAGAACACGCCGTTCTCCGTGAAATACGCGATCGCTTCGGGGGTGCTGGGCATATTCGCGCCCTCGGCGACAGCCTTCACGCCGTTCTTGACGAGAGCCTTCGCGTCTTCAAGACCGAGCTCGTTCTGGGTGGCGCAGGGCAGCGCGACGTCGCACTTGACGTTCCATACGCCCCTGCCCTCGTGATACTCGGAGTTGGGACGGTACTTTACGTACTCGGTAAGGCGCGCGCGCTTGACCTCCTTGATCTCCTTGAGCGCGGCGACGTCGATGCCGTCCGGATCGTAGACCCAGCCGGTCGAGTCGGAGCAGGTGACCGGCTTGCCGCCGAGCTGCTGCGCCTTCTCTATCGCGTAGATCGCGACGTTTCCGGCGCCGGAGACCACGATGGTCTTACCCTTGACCGAGTCGCCGCGATGGTTGAGCATCTCCTCCGTGATGTAAAGCAGTCCGTAGCCGGTAGCCTCCGTCCTTGCGAGCGAGCCGCCGAACTGCAGTCCCTTGCCGGTGAGAACGCCGGCGAACAGTCCGCGCAGCTTTTTGTATTCGCCGAACATAAAGCCTATCTCGCGTCCGCCCACGCCTATATCTCCGGCGGGAACGTCGGTGTCCGCGCCTATGTATTTATATAGCTCGCTCATAAAATTCTGGCAGAAGGACATGATCTCTCTGTCCGACTTGCCCTTGGGATCGAAATCGGAACCGCCCTTGCCGCCGCCGATCGGCAGTCCGGTAAGGCTGTTCTTGAAGATCTGCTCGAAGCCGAGAAACTTGATGATACCCAGATTGACCGACGGATGGAGGCGCAGACCGCCCTTGTAGGGGCCTATCGCGGAGTTGAACTGTACGCGGTAGCCGGTGTTGACGTGTACGTTGCCGTTATCGTCTATCCACGGCACGCGGAATTTGATCTGTCTTTCGGGGTTGACCAGTCTTTCGAGAAGCGCGTCGCGGCGGTACTTTTCCTCGTCCGGCGCGATGACGGGCTCGATAGAGTGGAGCACTTCCACGACCGCCTGATGGAATTCGGGCTCGTTCGGGTTTTCCGCGATGACGCGGTCGATGACTTCATTTACGTACGACATATCGTTGTCCTCCTAAAATCGGATAAGGCGCCTCTCCCCTCTGGGAAAGACGCCTTTGCCTTAAATATTTTATAATTATATGCAAAAAGGGACTCTGAACCCGCGTTCAAAGACCCCATTGCCTTTACAAACGGTATTGTACACCTTTAAAAGTGTGTTTGTCAATACGTTTTTGCAATTTTTTTGATTTTCCCGAAAATCGCCGCGTTTCAAAAAATCCTTTTTCCCTCTTGACGGACTGTCGAAAAAAGGATATAATAGTGTCAATGAGCAACGGCGTTCATTTTGGCAAAGCATCAATGTTTGCCGAAATGGACGGCTTTTCTTTATGACACCCGGACGAAAGGGGCTGAACTTGTGAAATACACTAAAGAAGAAGTTTTACAGTATATTAAGGAGGAGGACGTCAAGTTTGTGCGTCTCGCTTTCTGCGACGTTTTCGGCAGGCAGAAGAACGTCTCCGTGATGGCGGACGAGCTCTCCCGCGCTTTCCGCTACGGGATAGCCATAGACGGATCGGCTATAGCCGGCTTCGGCGACGAGACTCATTCGGATCTCCTTCTGCACCCCGATCCGGAAACGCTCGCCCTGCTCCCGTGGAGGCCCGAGCACGGACGGGTGGTGAGGATGTATTCATATATCACCTATCCCGACGGCAGGCCCTTCGAGTGCGACACCCGCGCCATGCTCAAAAACGCGATCGACTTCGCGGAAAGCAAGGGTTATTCCTTCTTCTTCGGCGCGGAGCAGGAGTTTTACCTGTTCAAGCTGGACGAGGACGGCGAGCCGACCGGCGTCCCGTACGACAGGGCGGGATACATGGACCTTGCGCCGGAGGACCGCGGCGAGAACGTGCGCCGCGAGATCTGCCTGACCCTCGAACAGATGGGCATCCGCCCCGAGAGCTCGCATCACGAGGAGGGTCCCGGGCAGAACGAGATCGACTTCCGTTACGCCGATCCGCTTACCGCCGCCGATCAGGCGATGACCTTCCAGACGGTAGTCAAAACGGTGGCGCACCGCAACGGTCTGTACGCCGACTTCTCCGCGAAGCCTCTCCGCGACGCGCCGGGCAACGGCTTCCATATAAACGTATCGGTCAGGCCGTGCGAAGGCGACGGCGCGTTTGACCGCGTTATAGCGGGAATACTCGCCCACACGCCGGAGATGACCGCCTTCCTCAACCCCACCGAGGCTTCGTATCTCCGTCTCGGCAAGAACAAGGCCCCCGGATTTGTCTCCTGGTCGGGCGAGAACCGCTCCCAGCTCATACGCATCCCCGCCGCCGAGGCGGAGTACCGCCGCATAGAGCTGCGCTCCGCCGACCCCTCCGCCAATCCCTACCTTGCGTTCTCGCTTATTATCTACGCCGCGCTCGACGGGATAGAAAACGGACTTCCTCTCCCCGCGCCGTCCGATATCAACCTTTTCACAGCCGACGAGAATACGCTCGAAGGCTACAGGAGACTGCCCGGAACGCTTGCCGGCGCGTGCGCCGCGGCGTCCGCCGACGACTTTATACGCCGTCACGTCCCCGCTGAAATACTCGGTATCTACTGCGGTGGAAAATAAGTATATCATTAGATATATAACATATGCTATTTATCCTGCGGAAAGGAGGGAGAACGGATGCAGTTTGAAGAACGGGTATACAGCATACTCGTCGTTTCCGCGTCGCAGAAATTTACCGACGCTTTTTCGGCGCTGCTTCAGCCCGGTCAGTACGACCCGGTGGTATCGGTATCCGACCTCTCCTCCGCGAAGCGTGAGCTCGCCGCGCGGGATTACGATTTCGTGGTCGTGAATTCTCCCCTTTCCGGCGACACCGGAGCGCGTTTCGCCATCGACGCCGGAGCGTCCGGCGAGACGGTGGCGCTGATAATCGCCGGCGGCGAACTCTACGAGGAGATCAGCGGCATTGTCACCGACCACGGCGTATTCACCCTGCCGAAGCCGATGTCTCAACAGATGATGCTGACCGCCCTCAAATGGATGTCCGGCGCGCGCGAACGCGCCAGGATGGCCGCGAAAAAGACGCTCTCCCTCGAGGAAAAGATGGAGGAGATACGGCTGGTCAACCGCGCGAAGTGGCTGCTTATCGAAAAGCGCGGAATGGACGAGCCCTCCGCCCACAGATTTATAGAAAAGCAGGCGATGGACCGCTGCGTGACCAAACGCACGGTGGCGGAACAATTATTGAAGGAATTGCAGACGTGAAGCGGCGATCTCCGGCGGCAGTTCCCGCCGGGACCGGTCAAAAGCGAAAAGGCGCCGGTCCGGAGATCAGCGCCATGATTTACGCGCGTCGACGCCGCGCGGGACGATATACGCGGGTTTGCCGCGGCTATAAGACCAGCGAAGCAGTGCTTTTGCCGGTCTTTTCTTTTTTGACCACTATCTGGCGGTCGATGGCGCGGCGCAGCTCCGCGACGTGGGAGATCATACCGATGATGCGGTCGTTTTCGGACAGGCTGTTGAGGGCGCGCATCGCCTGGGCGAGAGTATCGTCGTCCAGCGTGCCGAAGCCCTCGTCGATAAACATCGAGTCGAGCCGTATACCGCCCGCCGACGCCTGGATCTCCTCGGAGAGACCGAGCGCAAGCGAAAGAGAGGCTATGAACGACTCGCCTCCCGAAAGGCTTTTGACGCTCCGCTCGCTGCCGTTATAATGGTCTATGACGTCGAGCTCGAGTCCCGCCTGACTGCGAAGGTCGTCCGACGCGGTCTTGCGTATGAACTCGAATTTGCCGCCCGACATCTTTAAGAAGTGCAGATTTGCCCTGCGGATCATCCTCTCGAAATAGGTGGTCTGGACGTAGGTCTCCAGCATCAGCTTTTCCCTGCCGGAGATGGCGCCGTTCGCCGTATCGGAAAGCGCCTTCACCGTCGCCCACTCGCGGTCGATCTTATCGAGCTCGCCCGACCGGTCCTCTATATTGCGCAGCGCCGCCGCGTTGGTCTCTCTGCGGTGGCTTACCCTCTCCCTTGCGAGGTCGAGCTCGCTCTTTTTCGCGGCGAGCAGATCGCGTTCCCCCGCCAGCGCGGCGGGGTCGAGACCGTCCGCGTCGGCGATCCGCTTTTTCAGGCTTTCGATATTCGACCTTATCACAGCCGCGTCGCGCTCCGCCTGCGCGTGTTCCCTTCCCGCCCTTTCCGCCGCCGCGCTTATCGCCGCGCATCTCGCGGAAAGAGCCCGCTTTTTTTCGTCCGCTTCCGCTTTCGTCGGCGGGACGAGGCTTCCGGCGAGCTTGCTCAAACGCTTCTTTGCTCCCTCCGCCGTCGCTGTGAGAGAGGACAGCTCTATCTGCAGATCGGATATCCTCGAACGGGCGTCATTTATCGTTCGCTCCTTTTGAGGGATGAGCTCAGCGATCTTGCGGCGGCGGTCCTCGCGGGCTCTTTCAGCCTCCAGCTTATTATCGACCGCGCCTATAGCCGAGCCGATCTCGTACATACGGACCTCCGCCTTGTTCGCCGCCTCCTTGAAGCCGATATCCGCGCTCCCGAGGACGGAAGCGATCTTCTTTTTCAGCTCCTCCCCGTATGAGGTCCAAAGCCCCCGTCTCTCGGCGGCGTAGGCGCTTTTTTCATTCGCCTCGTTCTGAGCCGATCGCGCCGCTTTTTCAGCGGCGTTGACCTCGCTTTCGGAGGGGGTGCTTTCGGGCAGCGGAGCCTTTGCGGGATGCGAAGTCGATCCGCAGACCGGGCAGGGGGTCCCCGGCTCCAGCGCCGCCGCCATTATCCCCGCCTGAGCCGCGTTGAAGGCGCGGCGCATCGCGTCCGCCCTCGCCTTGTCCCCGTCCGCCTTCTCCTGCGCGGAGAGGAAATCCTTTTTCGCCGCCTCGCACCGCGAGCAGAGCGTATCGAGCGCGGATATATCCTTTATCAGCGCGGCGAGGTTATCCTTTTCATTTTTGAGCGCCGCGCGTTCGCCCTCCAGCCGCAGGAGATTTTGCCCCGCTTCCGAAAGTCCCGCCGACTCCGCTTTGAGCTTTTCCAGTTCTTCTTCCGCTTCGCGAAGTCGAGCCGTAAGCGTCGCGTTATCCCGCATAAGTCTGTCCGCGCGTTCTGCGGCTCTCTCCTTTTCAGCGGTCAGCTTCTGAAATTCGTCGTACAGGGGGGTCAGGGCTTCAAGCCGCGCGATCTCCGCGCGCAAGCCCTCAAGCTCCGGCTTTTGCTCCTCCGCCTTTTTGAGCTCCGCCTCCGCCGTATCGAGTCTTGCGGCGGCGGCTTCCAGCCTCTCCGCGGAGGCTTTCAGTTCAGCCTCCGCGCGCGTCTTTTCCGCGGCGAGGGTGATAGACGAGGCGAGCTCGCCGATACGTTTGTCCGCCGCCTCCGTCTCCTCGCGCAGCCTGCCGGTCTCCCGCTCGTCCGCTTCGACCGACGCGGCGATAAGCGGCAGCGCCTCGGAGATGAGCAGCTCTCCCCTCTTCGCTTTCTCTATCCCGATCGAGTTTACGTCGTCGGGATCGCAGATCACCCCGTCGAGATACTGGCGCAGGCTGTTCACCGCCGCGTCGCGGGTCTTTTTGATCTCCGAAAGCTCGGAGCGTATACGCTCCTGAAAATCGCTGTATATCTTTGTCTTGAATATCTCGCGGAAAATGCCCTGCCGCTCCTTTGTGTCGGCGCGCAGCAGGCGCAGAAAGTCGCCCTGGGCGATCATTGCTATACTGCAGAACTGGTCTTTGTTGACCCCGAGTATCTCGGTGACGCGCTCGGTCACCCTCCTCACCTGGGTCTCCACGCTCCCGTCCGGAAGCGTCAGCTCCGCCGTCGCGGACCTTCTGACCGTACCCTCGCCGCGCGTCTTGCGCTTCAGGCGGTCGGGCGAGCGCTTTACGGTATAAACGCCGCCCCGGTTGGCAAAAACAAGCTCCACCTCGGTCTCGGCGTCGTCGTCCGCGTATTTTGAACGCAGCATGCCCGCGTCGCGCGCAGAGCCGCTCGACTCGCCGTAAAGGGCGAACACCATGGCGTCGAAGATGGTCGTCTTGCCCGCCCCGGTATCTCCGGTTATAAGGTATATCCCCCCGGTCCCCAGCTTATCGAGATCGAGGGTCTGTTTTTCAACGTAGGGACCGAAGGCGGTCATGGTCAGCTTCAGCGGTCTCACAGCGACTCCTCCTTTATTTTCTCGAACAGAGCGGCGACCCGCGCCGTCTGCTCCTCCGTCATAGGTCTTCCGTTCTGCTTTTCAAAAAAGTCGCCGAAGAGCTCGGCCTCCGACCTGTACCTTGAAAGATCGGGCAGCTCGGCGTTATAGGCGGCGCGAGTCCGCGCGTTGTCAAAATCGAGATCGAGTATGTTGGGATAGATTATCCTCAACCGCGCCAGCGCGTCGGGGACGTCGTCCTCGTCGGTCAATACGACGTGCAGATAGTCGTCGGTCGCGGTCCCCTCATAGTTTTCGCGCAGGGTGAGCTGTCCGTAAGTACCGCGGATCTCACGCAGGTCGCGCATCGGAACGAGGGGGATCTCCCTTACCGTCGTATTCCCCTTTTCCTTCATCTCCACCGATGTGATCGACTTTGTATCCCCCGCCTCGGAAAGCGAGTATTTCAGCGGCGTCCCGCAGTAGCGCAGGGTCTCGCGTCCGACGTTCTGCGGACCGTGGATGTGCCCGAGGGCGACGTAGTCGAAGCAGTCGAACACCGCGCCGTCCACGTTGTCCGCTCCGCCGACCGAGATCTCCTCCGAGTCGGAGCGCCGCGCCCCGGTGACGAACTGATGGGTGACGAGGACGCTGCGCTTCGAGGGGTCGACCTCCATCGCGCCGACCGCGCGCCGCAGAGCGTCGGTATAGGTGACGATCTCCTCGTCAGGGAAGAAACGGCGCACGTTAGCCGGTTTGATAAACGGGAGCAGGTAAAAATCCACTTCTCCGTACGCGTCCCCGACGGTCACCTTTTCCGCGCTCCCGTCGTAGACCGGCGAGAGATGCACGCCGCTCGCCTCCATCAGCCGCCCGCCGAAGGCGATGCGTTCGGGCGAATCGTGATTTCCGCTGATGACAAGGACCGTCAGTCTTCTCCGCGCCAGGCGGCAGAGGAAATCGTCGAAAAGCGCGACCGCCTCCGCCGACGGCACGCTTTTGTCGTACACGTCCCCCGCGATGATAACGGCGTCCGGCTTTTCTTCGTCGGCGGCGTTTATTATTTTCGTCAGTATGTACTTCTGATCGTCGATAAGCGAATAATCGTTCAGCCGCTTGCCGAGATGCAGATCGGAAATATGAAAGATTTTCATGGCTATGTCCCTTTATACCGTTCGTTTGTCGGTTTTATTATATCATATTTCCGCCCTCAAATCCACAAGAAGCGCAAATAAGACGGCGCCGATTTCACAAAATGTTAATATTTTGCTCAATAATTGTTAAAAACTTGGCCGGACGTACTTGAATTACGTTTATGATTATGATATACTTTATAAGAGGTAATTTACCATCCAATACTCATTTGAGTTCAAACAGAGGACTTTTGGAATTGAAAAAGCTGTTTTTGAAGATCTTATCCGCCAGACGCAAGCACTTTATCCTTTTCATCTTTGACGTGCTGTGCTTTTTCGCGGTGACCTTCTTTTATTACCTTATTGCGAGGCACGCGGCTAACAGTATGCCGGTCGACGACTCTCTCGCCTTCCTTGTAAACGCCGTCACACAGCTCGTGCTGATGTCCCTCTTCCGCGTTCTTTCGGGAAATTACGCCAACGTATGGCGTTATCCGAACGTGCGGGCATATTTCTTCCTTGTCATATCCGACGCCGCGGCGAGCGTTCTTTCCATCTTTGTCATCCGCATAGCCAACTACGCCTACACCGGGATGTACAACGGTCTCTGGCAGGCCGCCACCATCGGCTCGCTCGTATGTCTCGCCGCCTTGATGGCGAGATTTACCTACAGCCTTATTTACGTCGGCATGACCCGCAAGCGCGTCGGCGATATCGAAAAGCGCCCGGTCGCCATAGTCGGCGCCGGGAGCCTCGGTTCCTCCCTCGCTTCCGAGCTCAAAAACTCGCCGAACTCGGTTTACAATCCGGTCTTCTTCATTGACAACGACCGGGGAAAGATCGGCAACCGCGTCTCCAGCCTGCCGGTATACGACTTCGATCACGCAAGGTCGCTTATCAAGAAGCTGGACGTCCAAGAGGTCATAATCGCGATAGCGAACAAATCGCGCGACGAGCTGTACGAGCTGTACAATCTGTATTCCGCGCTCGACTGCAAGGTGCGCGTCTTCGACTCGATCATCGGCGGGGACCGTATGGATCAGAACAAGATAAGAGACTTCTCTATCGAGGATCTGCTCTCCCGCGAGCCTGTCGACTTCGAGGCGGGCAAGGAATATTATCGCGGCAAGACGGTGCTGGTCACCGGAGGCGGCGGCTCGATAGGCAGCGAGATCTGCCGTCAGGTCGCAAAATGCGGCCCCGAAAAGCTGATAATCTTCGATATCTACGAAAACAACGCCTACGACATCCAGCAGGTGCTGTGCGAGTTCTAAGGCGGCTCTATCGACATCCGGTTCTAGATCGGCTCGGTCCGCGACATCGACAGGCTGGACGAGGTCTTCGATACATACCGCCCGCAGGTGATCTTCCACGCCGCCGCCCACAAGCACGTCCCGCTTATGGAGCACAGCTGCGCCGAGGCGATAAAGAACAACGTCATCGGCACTTATAACGCGGCGGACATGGCGGAAAAGTACGGCGCGGAAAAGTTCATCCTCATCTCTACGGACAAGGCGGTCAACCCGACAAACGTCATGGGGGCGTCGAAGCGCGTCTGCGAGATGGTCATCCAGTGCCGGACCGAAAGCAAGACCTGCTTCGCGGCGGTCCGCTTCGGAAACGTGCTGGGCTCCAACGGCTCGGTCATACCGCTCTTCAAGCGGCAGATCGCGCAGGGCGGTCCCGTTACGGTCACGGACAAGCGTATCGTGCGCTATTTCATGACCATCCCCGAGGCGAGCCAGCTCGTTATGCTCGCGGGCAAGATGGCGAAGCGGGGCGAGCTCTTCGTGCTCGATATGGGCGTCCCCGTCAAGATATACGACCTCGCGGTCAATATGATCCGCCTTTCCGGGCTTGTTCCAGATAAAGATATCAAGATCGAGGAGGTCGGTCTGCGTCCGGGCGAAAAGCTGTATGAAGAACTGCTGGTCAAGACCGAGGAGCTCGACAAGACCGAAAACGGACTGATCTTCGTCGAGCGCGACACGCCCTGCGCCCGCGCGGAGGTCGACCGCCGGATATCCGTGCTGATGCAAGCCGTCAACAGCCACGGCGATATCAAGGCGGCGATAGCCGAGGTGGTCCCCACCTACCGCGACCCCGACGAGGTAAATAAAATAGCCGCCGAAGCGGAAGAGATGAAGCTGGCGGGCAAACAGTAGATCATAGATCATAAAAAAGCGCCGACCGTTCGGGTCAGCGCTTTTTTAACGTAAAGCGTCGGGGCAAGGCGACAGCGAAGGCGCGTATTTGCCCCGATCAGGCATCGCGTCAGACGCAGGGGAAATGTCCGCCGTATTTTTCGAATATTTCGTGTATCACTTTTATATCAGCGTCGGAAATATCATAAGACGTCAACCCGACTTCAAGAGATCCGCAGCTATCGCTGCCGATCATATATATGATCCCGTCGACCTTGATAGACACGTCCGGACTGAAGCCGCAGGAAAGCATCTGACCGGCGGGCAGGGGCAGCGCTCTCTTGAAGATCTCCTTTACCGCTTTTTTAAAGATGTCAACAGCGACCGCCTGATCTCTCCGAAAAGTATTGACAAACGGCCTTGCGGGTGATACAATGTAAGAAAAGTAAGAAAAGTAAGAGGTAATATATGAAAACCGTGGAAAAAGACCGCTTTAT
>JAFSSR010000025.1 GCA_017450885.1 Clostridia bacterium
GCCGTAAACGCGCCGGTGTGGTCCCAAAGATAAAGCTCGCTTGAAAGCTCGCCCCATTTAGTTAAATATTCGCGGGAGGTCTTGTTGAATTTGCAGGTAGTGTCGGTGTAAGCGTGCGCCGGGCAGAGCACCAGCGTGTTGTAGCAGATTATAAGGTTCTTGTGCAGCTTGGTGACCGCCGGCGGCTTTGCCGACCAGGTGTACGCCCAGGTGAGTATCTTGACGTCGGGATAGTCGTTTTCCAGGTCCTCGCACACGGCGTTGCAGGCGCGGATGACCATAGCGCAGGTCGAGCCGTCCTCGCGGTACGCCGCCTTGCAGTTCTCGCACTGGCAGTAGCTGTTTGAGTCGTTCTGTATAAGTCCTATAAGATTGAGGGTCGGCTTTTCTTCAAGCAGGACGCGTACGTTCGCCTTGAGCTTCGCTATGTTTTCCGGGTCGGAAAGGCAGGGCGTGCCCCAGTCGACGTGGGCATATCCGCCGAAGTCGCCGATAATGATATTGCCGAGCATATGCGGCACTCCGCAATAGGCCTCGGTGTAGTAAAAATCGCAGCCGTTGGAGCTTTCGCTGCCCTCGGAATACATATACAGTATGCGGGTGTCGTAGACGGGCGCGTCGGCGTATGACCATCCGTCGGGGAGGGAGATCACGGGATCGGCGGTGAAAACGATGTTCTTGTCGTTGAAGAACTCCGCGCCGAGAACCTCCTCGGCGAAGAAGAAGATGGAGTTCTGCGTGCCGTGTACGTTCTTTGTCCTGCGGTCGGCGCCCTCCATTCTGCGATTCTCGTCAACGGCGATGAATACAAGGCGGTTTCCCTGCACCTCTATCTTGAAATGCTGCGGGGACTCAAGCGCGCCGCGATCGACGGTCACAAGTCCCGCCTCCTCGCGGTTGGTGTGGCCGAGAAGTATCTCATAGTCGGAAGCCTCGGTCTCGTCGGTGACTACCGGCAGCTCGACGCCCAGCGAATCCTTTATAAATCTCTGCAGCATATAGGGGGAGTTTTCAAACTCTTCCTTCGGATCGTCCCCGATGATACCCGCGGCGGGATATACTATCTTGTAAAGCGAAAGGTCGTTGCCGTTTATTTCGTAGGTCGGCTTTGTGCCGAGCAGACGGACCATCATCTGCGCCGCCTGCTCGCGCGCGGCGGTCGTCTTGGGGGAGATGAGCACCTGATCCCCGGCGGCGACGCCGGTGACGATCTTGTGATAGTAAGCCCAGGCGAGGGCGTTTTTCGCCCACTTCGACACCTTGCCCGCGTCCGGGAAGGAGCCGAGCGAAATGTCGGCGGTGAACTTTTTTCCGCCCGAGGCGAGGTGGTATTTATAAAGCATCAGAGCCAGCTCTTCGCGGGTTATCGCCTTGTTCGGGGCGAATTTCCCCCCGCCGACGCCGCAGGTTATGCCCTTTTCGGACGCCCAGGCGACAGGAGCCGAGTACCACTTCCCGGCGGGCACGTCGTCGAACGGAGCCTTGCCCGCGTATTCCGCCTTGTCGTAACCGGCGGCTCCCGCGAGAGCGGTGACGAACATGGCGCGGGTCATGCCCTGCTTTACGCCGAATGTGCTTTCGGACGTGCCGTTCAGTATGCCGTTCTCGCGGCAGACGCGGACGGCGTCGTAGTACCAGGCGTCGGATTTTACGTCTTCGTACGGATTTTCTTCCCACCACTTCGCGGAAACGCCGACGGCGAGAGCCGCAAGCAGCGCGAATACGAAAACGACGGATACGATCAGCTTGAGTTTTTTCATAATACGCTCCTTATGTGAAGTTCAAAGTTCAAAGTTCAGAGTTCAAAGTTCAAAGAAAGGCGGCGGCGGAGTATGCGAGCTGCCCCTGTAAATAATTATTATACAATATCTTTAAAAATTTGTAAATACAATTTGTGTAAACTGTAAAAAATACGAAAAACAAGGGGAAAAATTTCGTTAAAAATTTATCAATATCTGTTGACAATGGCGATCGGGATATTGTATAATATACCTGATAACAAATCACAAAAAGGAAGGTATCACAAATGAACAGATTTATGCTCAACGAGACTTCATATCACGGCAAGGGCGCCGTTTCGGCGGTAGTCGACGAGATCAAGGCGCGCGGATTTAAAAAGGCGTTCGTCGCCTCCGACCCCGATCTTGTAAAGTTCGGCGTTACCGGAAAGGTCACCTCTCTGCTCGAAAACGCGGGCATCCCCTACGTTCTTTACAGCGACATCAAGCCCAACCCCACGATCGAAAACGTACAGCACGGCGTCGAGGAATTCAAGGCGTCGGGCGCGGACTGCATCGTCGCCATCGGCGGCGGCTCCTCTATGGACACCTCCAAGGCGATAGGCATCATCGTTACCAATCCCGAGTTCGCCGACGTACGCTCGCTTGAGGGCGTCGCTCCGACCAAGCATCCCTGCACCCCGATCATAGCCGTTCCGACCACCGCCGGCACCGCCGCCGAGGTCACCATCAACTACGTCATCACCGACGTCGAAAAGAAGCGCAAGTTCGTCTGCGTCGACCCGCACGATATGCCGATAGTCGCCGTGGTCGATCCCGAAATGATGTCCACCATGCCCCGCGGACTCACCGCCGCCACCGGTATGGACGCGCTCACTCACGCGATAGAGGGCTACATCACCGCCGGCGCATGGGAGCTCTCCGATATGTTCCATATCAAGGCGATCGAGATCATCGCCCGCAGCCTCCGCAAGGCGGTCGAGAACGACCCCGAGGGACGCGAGGGGATGGCTCTCGGCCAGTACGTCGCCGGAATGGGCTTCTCCAACGTCGGTCTGGGCGTCGACCACTCGATGGCTCACACCCTTTCCGCTTACTACGACACCCCCCACGGCAAGGCGTGCGCCATCCTGCTCCCCACCGTCATGGAGTTCAACGCTCCCGCGACAGGAGAGAAGTACCGCGAGATCGCCCGCGTCATGGGCGTCAAGGGCGTCGATGAGATGTGTCCGGAGGAGTCCCGCCGCGCGGCGGTCGACGCCGTCCGTCAGCTCTCCGAGGACGTCGGCATCGTCTCCTCGCTCAAGGGCATCGTCCGCGAGGAGGACCTCGATCAGCTCGCCGAGGACGCCTACAACGACGCCTGCCGTCCCGGCAACCCCCGCGAGGTCACAAAGGAAGACATCAAGGCGCTCTACCGCAGCCTGATGTGATACGCGAATAGCATCCGGCTGGGAGCTTTTCTCTTAAAAGATACCCGCCGGGCGTGATCGACAGACCCCCTTCCGAAAGCGACGCTTTCGGAAGGGGGTCTTTTTTCGATATTTCCGGATCAGAGCGGCGCTCCCGCAGAGAGCCGGAGAGATTTACGGGCGGCTTATATCCTCGCGGTGTCGGCGTTGAGCTGCTTCCAGAAGGCGCGGTCGACCGTCGCCATGCTCTCGCGGGTGATGCGGACGGACCAGTTTCCGGCGGGAACGCCGGGGACGTTGAAGCGGGTGTCCGAGCCCCAGCCGACTATGTCCTGATAGGGCACGATGGCGAGCAGGGCGACCGACTCCCACAGGCAGCGGGCGGCGGCGCGGCAGGCGGGCGAATACGCTCCGCCCTCGCGCCACTCGTCGCCCCGGATGCCGAGGTGGCGGCAGGCGTACTGACGCACGTTGTCGGGGGCGCTGTAGAAGAAGCCGAGGGTGGTGTCGTTGTCGTGAGTGCCGGTGTAGGCGGCTATGTTCTTTTCAAAGTTGTGAGGCAGCGCGTCCGCCTCGGCGTCCGAGTTGAAGGCGAACTGCAGTATCTTCATTCCCGGATATCCGGTGGCTTCGATCAGGTCGTATACGTCCTGATCGAGCACGCCCAGGTCCTCGGCGATGATGTCCGCTTCCGGCCAGAGCTCCTTGATCTTTCCGAACAGCTTCATTCCGGGACCCTTGATCCACTTGCCGTTGCGCGCGGTCTCCTCGCCCGCGGGGACCGCCCAGAAGGCGGAAAAGCCGCGGAAATGGTCTATGCGGACGCCGTCGTAGTCCTCAAGCGCCTTGCCGACGCGCCGGATCCACCACTCGTACCCGTCCTTCTCCATGTTCTTCCAGTTGTAGAGGGGATTGCGCCAGAGCTGTCCGTCCTCCGAGAAGAAATCGGGCGGGACGCCGGCGATCTTTGAGGGATTGCCCTTGCGGTCGGTGAGAAAAAGGTCCGGGTGAGCCCACATATCGGAGGAGTTGGCGGATATGTATATCGGCATATCGCCCATTATCATGATCCCCTTGGAGTTGGCGTACTTCTTGACCCGCTTCCACTGGGAGTCGAGCACCCACTGGACGAACTCGTGATACTTTGCGCGCTTCTCGGCGTCTTTGCCCTCAAATCCGTCCTCCTTCGCCATATAGCGGGCGTAGTCGGGCAGCCAGTATTCGTGCTTCTTTACGAAATTGGTCACCCGGCGCTTGACGGCGGGCGTGATGTGAGAGAAGGCGGCCTCGAGCGTGTTGCGCCGCATGATGTTTACTATGTCGAAGTCGACGGCGTATTCGCCGCCCTGCCAGCGGGCGGCGCGTTCCTCCTCCTCGGTGATCAGCCCGTCCTCCAGCATCACGCCCGGATCGGCGAGCAGCGGATTGAGGGCGAACGCCGAGTAGGCGGTGTAGGGGGAGTTTTCAAGCTCGGGATGGGAGAGCGGGAGCACCTGCCACCAGGTAAAGCCGCAGTCGGCGAGCAGGTCGACGAATTCCTCGGCCTCACGTCCGAATGTGCCCGAGCCGTAAGGCCCCGGGAGCATCGTCACGTGCGCCAGCAGTCCGGATGAACGTGTAAACATTGGTTTTTTCCTCCGTATTTTGTTCTTTCTCATTTGTTCACGCGCGAAGCGCGTGAATTTCGTTTTCGCCGCGGGCGAAAATCTCGTTTCCGCACAGCGGAAATCTCGCTTTTGTCCGCAAAGCGGGCAAAAATCTCGCTAAAGAATTATCCTTCACGCGCGCAGCGCGCAAAAATTATTACTGCGATTTCTTTTTTGCCGTATTGATAGACGCGATAAGCATACGTCTGATAGTCCCGCATTTTTCAAAATATGATCTGTACTGTTCTTCCGAAAAAACGTCTATACGATACAGTATTTCTATCCAGTACTCGGTCTCGTGACATTCTTTTAGTGACAGTTCGAGCTTGTGTATAAAATCGGCGGGGCTTTGAGCATATTGTGCTTCATAATAATTTGCTCCGATCGAGGAGCAAGCCCGGAGAAGCTGATTTGTGAAGATCGAACGTCCTTTGATATTGTCGCAAACGGCGGTAAGTTCAACGATAAGCTCGATCGAGCGATCTTTAATGCTTTTAGTTTCCATATCATTATTTTATCAAATTGTCGCGGTTTTTTCAATGGGGTTGTAAAAAATGTTCACGGCTGCGCCGTGAGCGGAATAAGGAAAAACGAACGTGATTTTCGCCTGCGGCGAAAGCGAGATTTTTGCTGCCGCAAAAGCGAGATTACCGACCGCTTTATGCGGCCGGTAACGAGATTCACGGCTGCGCCGTGAGCGGAATTTTGATTGACATGGTCAATCAAAATTCTTAACGTAAAGCTTTGCAAGTCCGCCGTCGGCGGTCTCGCGGTAGCAGGCGGAGAGGTCGCGGCCGGTGGCGTACATGGTGTCGATGACCAGGTCGAAGGATACCTTGCGGTTGTCGTAGACCACCTCGGAAAGGGAGGCGGCGTTATAGGCGCGCAGGGCTGCCACGGCGTTGCGCTCTATGCAGGGGATCTGGACCAGTCCGCCGACGGGATCGCAGGTGAGGCCGAGAAAATGCTCCATCGCGACCTCGGCGGCGCACTCGGTCTGGGATACGGTCAGCCCGTGGAGGGCGGAAAGCGCGGCCGCCGCCATCGAGCAAGCCGAGCCGACCTCCGCCTGACATCCCGCCTCGGCGCCGGATACCGACGCGTTGGTCTTTATGACCTGACCGAACAGTCCGGCGACGGCGAGAGCGTCGATGATCTCCTTCTTCTCGACGCCGAACTGCTGTTTTTCATAGTAGAGCACGGCGGGGAGTACGCCGGACGCCCCGCAGGTGGGGGCGGTGACCATGCGCTCGCCGTTGGCGTTCTCCTCGCAGGCGGCGTAGGCGTAGGCGCAGATATAAAAATTCTCCTTCTTGACCAGATTGCGTTCCCGCTGACCGGCTTTGGCGAGCTGCTTTGCGCGGCGCTTGACGTTGAGCCCGCCGGGAAGCACGCCCTCGGCGGCAAGTCCGGCGCGGACGGTCAGCTTCATCTGGGTCCATACGTCGGCGAGGTGCTTTTTTATCTCCTCGCCCTCAAAGCGGTAGACGTACTGCGCGAGGGACAGCCCGTTTTCGCTGCAGTAATCTGCGATATCGGTAAAGTGGCTGTGCGGGTAGATCTCCCGCTCCCCCTGCCGCTCCTTCTCGCCCTCGACGCGGATATCGCCTCCGCCGACGCTGTATATGCGCTCCCTGCCCAGCAGGACCCCGTCCCGTATGGCGGAGATATCCATGGTGTTGGGGTGCGCGATATCCCGCGTCACGGAGTCGCGCGTGATGCGGCAGGGCAGCTCGCCGAAGGTCTGGGTGATGGCGTAGTCGGTGCGGTGACCGTACCCCGTCTTTGCAAGCGACCCGTAAAGAGTGACCTCAAAGCAGTTCGCCGCGCGGTATTTTTCAAGCATATAGAGGCAGGCGCGCTCCGGCCCCATCGTGTGGGAACTGGACGGACCGCGGCCGATCTTGTATATCTCTTTGATGGAGTTCATTTACCTGTCATCTCCCCTCGCAGGCGCGGACTGTCAAAGCGCGCGGTTTCATTTGAGCCCGTAGAGCAAAGCGAACTTCTTTTCGAGATAGTCGGTGTAAAAGCGGGGATCGAAGGGTTCGCCGAGAACGCGGTCGAGCAGCTCGGCGGGGGTGTAGAGACAGCCGTGCTTCCATATGTTCTCGCGGTTCCAGGCGTTGATAGGACCGAAGTCGCCCTTTGCGACGCAGGCGTCGACGTCGACCGTCTCCTTCATCTTGGCGAGGAACTGCGCGCCGTAGGCGTTTCCGAGGGCGTAGGAGGGGAAGTAGCCGACAAGGCCGCTCGCCCAGTGGGTGTCCTGAAGCACGCCTTGCCTGTCGTCCGGGACCTCGACGCCGAGATACTCCTTGTAGAGCTTCTTCCATTCGGAGGGCAGGTCCTTGACCTCGAGCTCGCCGTCAAAGACCCGCTTTTCCAGTTCGTAGCGGACCATGATGTGCAGGCAGTAGGTCAGCTCGTCCGCCTCGGTGCGGATGAGCGAGGGCTCCGCCTTGTTCGCGGCGCGGTAGAGCTCTTCGGCGGTGCGCCCCTTCATCTCGTCGGGGAAAAGCTCGCAGAGCTTGGGGAAGACCAGACCGCAGAAGGCGCGGCTGCGCCCGATGATGTTCTCGTAGAAACGGCTCTGGCTCTCGTGGATGGACATGGCGACGCCTCCGTCGAGGCAGGTGTAGGCGAGATCGTCGGCGGAGCCGGTGTCGTAGAGAGCGTGACCGCCCTCGTGCACCACCGAGAAGAAGGAGGAGAGCAGATCGTCCTCGTGGTAATTTGTGGTGATGCGCTCGTCGAAATGGGAGCCGAGGCTGGTGGTAAACGGGTGATCGGTGGTGGAAAGTCCCACGTGGTCGAGGTCGAGCCCGATGGTCTCCATCAGATAGTACGCCAGCTTTTCCTGCCTGTCGGCGGCAAAACTGCCGAAGCGTATCGAGTCGTCGATCTGCGGGGCGGCAAAGACCTTTTTGAGCAGCGGGACGATCTTTTCGCGCAGGGCGGCGAAGAACTTGTCCAGCGTCTCGCGGGTCAGTCCCTCCTCGTAACCGTCGAGGCACTTGTCGTAGGGATCCATCTCCGGGGCGACGTAGAGGGAGAACCTCTTTTCGGTCTCGAAGATCTTTTCGAGGAAGGGACAAAAGGACTCGAAGTCGTCGTTAGCCTTCGCCCTGTGCCAGACGTCCTCAGCCTCGTTGATGAGCTGTTGGTAGGCGACGTATTCGTCCATCGGGATCTTCTTCATTTCGCGGATGCCCTTGTACAGCAGGTGGACCTCCCGGCGCTCCTTCTCGTTCAGCGAGTCCTTGCGGGCGTCGAGAAATTCGAGCAGGGCGACGGTCTCGGGCGAGGTGGAGAGGCGGTAGACTTCCTCGGAAAGGACGGAAAGGGAGGCTCCGCGGTTGGCGGCGGTCCCCTTCGGGGCGCAGGTCGCCCCGTCGTAGTATATCACGCCCATCGCGTGGTTGTAAGCCGACATTTTGCGCTGGAGCGCGGCAAGCTCGCCGCGCGCGGTCTCAAGTGTGCGTTCTGACATAGTATTTCTCCTGATAAGGTATTTAATTATATTATTTTATAAAAAACATATTCTAAACATCCGCGGGGATATATCCGCCGGTACTCGCTATGACATCGTTAGGGCGCTCACGCAAAGCTCCTTCCCCCGCGAAGCGGGGAGGGGGAGCTCCCGGCGGAGCCGGGTGAGGGGAGGGGAAAACAAAGTCGGTTGCTGACTGTATCCTTTAGGGCGGGGATGGGACCCCGCCCCTACCGGTTGATGCGATGTTCAAGTTGGACGACTTAGAAGGCGGGATTACGGATTGCCGCGTCGTACCTTCGGTACTCCTCGCAATGACAGCGTTTGGGTGCGGAAACGGAGTTACAGCGCCTTAAGTTTCCAAATAATCGTCGCCGCAGGCGACACCTTAATTCCTCATTCCTCATTCCTCATTCCTAATTCCTCATTCCTAATTCCTAATTTTTTTGGTCCGGCCACGTCGGCGGAGCGGGCGCCTATTGAACACTATATCGCCAAAAGAACTGCGGATTTTGGGAGCCGCGGCTCGCGGCCGGCGGCTCGCCGGCGACTGAAAACTAATCTTCCCTTACGAACACCGCTTTGAATTCGGCGTTTCCTTCGAGGGCCGGGGAGAAGGTCGCGCTTTCGCCGCCGGAAGAGCCCTCCCAGCCGGCGAACTTCCATCCGGGCGCGGGGACGGCGGTCAGCTCGGGCGCAAGCCCGGTGACGTATGCGCAGGAAGCGCTCCCGCCCGAAAGGTCGGGCGCCGCTCCGTCGAGCGTTATATGGCCGCCCGCGGGATCGGAGACCGAGAGCGTCAGAGTACATTCCTTTCCCGCCATGCCGAGTGCGCCGATCAATATACCGACGGCGTATTTCGGGCGGTCTTTGAGGAAATCGACCCAGAAGGTGCTATCCGAAAGCCCGTACTTCTCAATCAGAGGCAGGACGCGCTCGTAGTTGAAGGTCACGTTGATGAGCTTGAGCCAGGTCCGCGCGAACAGGTCGCGGAAATCGGGGTTTTTGATCAGATCGCCGAAGACCGGCATATCTATATAATCACATTTCAGGCGGCGGGCGGGGTAGTGGAAGAGGTCGTACGACGCCCGCGGCGCGTCGCCGAATTCCTGCCGCGTCCAGTAGCAGGCGTCGAGGTCAAAGATCAGCCAGCGCCAGCGTCCGTCAAGGACCCCTTCGCCGTCGCCGCTCCTCGTCCGCCACATGCGGTAATTGAGCTTGTTGGACCAGTCGGTGTTGTTAAGATAGAGATTGCAGGCGACGAGTCCGGCGAGGCTCCCGACGTCGATCTTACGGCAGATCTCGTCGTAGACGGCGGGGTCGGAACAGTCGTTTGAGGTGATATACTCGACAAGCGCCAGGTATTCGGCGAGGTCGGCGTCGGTCCCGATATCTATCGTGTCGTCGGCGGCGAGCACGAGGTCGCCCTTTTTGACCCCGAAGCGGGAGGTGAAATACCGCTCGTCGTACCGCTCGCGGATATAAGTCTCGTCGTACATCTCGCCGTTGACGAAGACGACGGCGTGGACGGCGCTCTGTCCGCCCAGCCCGAGATCGGCGACCGCCTCGTGGACGAACGCGTCGCCGCCGCCCGAACGGGTGTAAAAGGAGTGGGTCGCCGCGCCGTCGAAGATATCGCCCTGAAAGACGGAGGAGCCGCCGTATATGGCGCGGGAAAAGAAGGCGAACCGCTTGATCGCGCGGCGGCGGCTGTAGCTGCCCTGAAGGCGGACGCCGCATTCGGCGTCGAAAAGCTGCTCGCGGTTTTCGTTCCAGTAGATGACCGAGGCGTCGCGTTCCCATTCGCGGCCCTTTTGCATGTAGTTGGGGAGACGATCGTCGCCCGGCTTGCCGTCGGCGATCCATTGATCGTAATCCGCGCCGGTCACGGCGATGCCGAGTGATCCGAAAAGATCGTCGGGGTCGGCGACCAAATTCAGGACCGCCGTGCCGTCGTACTTGGAAAAGCGTTCCCCGCCTATGAAATAGACGGCGGTGAGGACTTTTCCGGTCTCTCCGTCTTTACCGAACGCCGCCGCGCGTATGACGGTCCCTTTATCGACCGGATCTTTTATCGCGCCGGAATAGTCGAGGGTCGTGTCCGGATGGGCGAGCGTCTCGTTCGGCTCGCCGGATCTGTCGGCGATCTGAAGCTGATCGGGGAAGATCGGATCGTCTTTGTCCGGTAGACTGCCGTCGGTCGTGTAGCGGATCTCGCACCCCTCGGGGGCGGTCAGCGAAAGCTCTATCGGGCTGTCGTAGAAGCCGGAGGGATAGTTAGGCTGCGGCGCGGGAAGGGTAGGGGCGGCGTACTGCTCCGCGCCGTCGCCCGACGCTCCGGGAGTGCCGACGGCGGTCACCCAGCCGTCGCCCCGCCTCGTCGCGGAGATATTTTTATGCAGATCGGGAAGGGTCACGCTGTCGATCAGCCTCCCGTGCGGGGAGGAGAGAAAAACGGTCTCCCCCGGCTTGAGCTTGAAATTGAGGCTGACTCCGTTTTTTCCCGCCCCGCCGGAGCTGCCGGTCCCGTCCGCCCAGAGAACGAGATATCCGTCCGGCTCCAGCTCGATCTCCGGCATACGGAAAAGGGCGAGCCTGCCGGTGTCGTCGGAGAGGCAGTAGCCCTTGAGGTAGACGGGATCGGAGCAGGTGTTGTGCAGCTCGACGTAATCCTCGTAATCGCCGGTGTTGGGATCGAGCTCCAGACAGAAGTTGGCGCAGCACGCCTCGCTCAGGCAGACGGGGTCGTCGTCCACGTCGGACGCGCAGGATACCGCTGTCATAAGACAGCAGGCGCATAAGCCGAGAACGGCAGCCCGGCGCGCGCCGCTTCTTCCCGTAAACAAACAGGAAAGGAGCCCGGCGGCAAAGATAAGTATAAGCAAAACTTTCATGCGGCGGCCTCCCGATTTTTGATCTGTACTAAAATTATAACAGAAAAAAGGACAATATGCAAGTGAAAAATAGCCGGCGTGGCCGGAGCAATAAAAATTAGGAATGAGGAATGAGGAATTTCGGTGTCGCCTGCGGCGACAATTATTTGGAAACGTAAGGGCGGGAAAACGATATCAGGTGCGCCGAATGAACAAAACGCGCCCAACTCCGTAGGGCGGGGTTTTAACCCCGCCGACCTTGAGGTCGTCCATCCCGAACGGTATTCACGCAAAGCTCCCTCCCC
>JAFSSR010000188.1 GCA_017450885.1 Clostridia bacterium
GGCGCCAAGCTGTATTGATTTGATCGAAAAATAAAGTACGCCCGAAGGTTTCAAAGCTTTCGGGCGTATTTTTGACTTATTGTATTTGCCGTAAAGTGACGCTGCCGTCCGCCTTTTGCGAGTCGCCGTTTTGCGGACGGTATGCTTCCTTGCGCCGCCCGGTTATTCCTTGAAAGTACGGATCCCCGCGGACGCCGTTTTTTCGTTTTGACGGGGAGACGGACGGCGGCCCGGAGGATGATCCGACTTGACATTGATATACGCTATAGGTATAATAAAATAAAATCTATTTGATCTCATTTCAGATAACGGCGCGTTAACGGTTTCGTTTACAGCGGCCGGGGAAGGACTGACTATGGATAAATTTGCAAGGCTCAAGTACCTGCCGTGCCTGCCGCTGGGCGAGGACGGGAGACGCGTCACCGGCTCCGACGAGCATATCGCTCTGTCGAGGAGAGCCGCCGGCGAAGGCATGGTGCTTCTCAAAAACGAAAGATCGACGCTGCCTCTTGCCGTCGGGACTCACGTCGCGTTGTTCGGACAGGCGTCTCTGCAATATATAAAGGGCGGCGGCGGGAGCGGCAGAGTCCACTGCGCTTACGTCCGCAGCGTGTACGACGGATTTGAGCAAAAGCAGGGGGAAGGAAAGGTAAAGGTCTTCGCCCCGCTGCGCGACTTCTATCAGAGCTACGTCGATTTGGAAAACAAGCGCATAAAGGAGGCATATGACGGAGACGGATATAAAGAGGTGCTCGCCATACGCGACGAGGTCGAGTACGAGCTGGCGCTTGCCGAATTCGTCCGCGAGACGCGGATACGCGAGGCGGAGATCCCGGACGGTCTTTTCGCGGAGGCGAGAGCGTTTGCCGATACCGCGATAGTCACGATCGGACGCTTCTCCGAAGAGGGACTCGACCGCGACGGATCGAAGGGCGATTATTACCTGTCCGACTCCGAGGCGAAGCTCATCGACCGCGTAAAAAAGACGTTCGATCGCTGTATCATAGTGCTTGACGTCGGCGGGGTCGTGGACTCCGAATGGTTCGCGCGCGACGACGGTATCGACGCCGTACTGCTCGGGTGGCAGGCGGGAATGGAGGGCGGCGGCGCGATCGCCGACGTTATCCTCGGCGACGTCGATCCCTGCGGAAGGCTGACCGACACCTTCGCCCGCTCGCTTGACGATTACCCCTTTGCCTCGCATTTCAACGACTCGGTCGATCACGTCGACTACACCGAGGATATATTCGTAGGATACCGCTATTTCGAGAGCTTTCCCGAGGCGAGGAACAAGGTCAACTATCCGTTCGGATTCGGCCTTTCATATACCGAGTTCAAACTGGACGAGCTTTCCGCGTCGGAAGAAAACGGCGTGATAACCTTCTCCGTCAGGGTGACCAATACGGGCAGCCGGGCGGGGAAAGAGGTGGTGCAGGTCTATTCGTCGTCCCCGCAGGGAATACTCGGAAAACCGGCGATAGAGCTGCGCGCCTTTGCGAAGACCGGGCTCCTCGCGCCGAATGAGTCGGTAAAACTCGAAATGACCTGCAGGACAGGGGATCTTGCGTCCTTCGACGATCTCGGCAAGATACAAAGGAGCGCCTGGATCCTTGAAAAAGGGAGCTACGGCTTCTACGTCGGGACCTCCGTGCGCGATACCGTAAAGCTCGACTACACCTTCGAGGTCGAAAAGGACGTCGTAGTGCGTCAGTCGGAGTCGCTCTGCGCGCCGACGGCGTTGAAGGAGCGCCTGCTGGCGGACGGCAGTCTGGAAGAGCTTCCGCTGGGCGAGGTGCGCCGCCGTTACGGAGTAAATAGACCGATAACCGCGCAAAAGCCGACGGAGACCGTCAGACTTGACCGCGTCGGGACCGACTGCGATCTCGATCCTTTCATCGCGCAGTTTACCGACGAAGAGCTCTGCGGCTTTATGGGCGGATATCACGACGCAGGCGTGAGCAACACCGGCAGCTTCGCCGGCCTCGGACGTCTGGGCGTTCCCGGCCTTCCCACGGCGGACGGTCCCGCGGGACTGCGCACGGTCGAGAACTGCGGCGTTCTTACAACCGCGTGGCCCTGCGCGACGCTTCTGGCGTGCACCTGGGATACGGACCTTATGGAAGAGGTCGGGCGCGCGGCGGGCAGAGAGATCAAGGAAAACAATCTCGCCGTCTGGCTGGCTCCCGCCGTCAACATCCACCGCAACCCGTACTGCGGCAGAAATTTCGAATACCTCTCCGAGGATCCTTTGGTGTCGGGCAAAATGGCAGCCGCCGAGATTAGGGGCATACAGTCGAACAACGTCGCCTGCTCGGTAAAGCATTTCGCCTGCAACAGCAAGGAGATCAACCGGTTCGCGAGCGATTCGCGCATATCGGAGCGCGCTCTGCGCGAGGTGTACCTGAAGGCGTTTGAGATATGCGTCAGGGAGGCGGATCCCTGGACGATAATGACCTCATACAACTGCCTCAACGGAATACACACAAGCGAGAATTACGAGCTGATCACCTGCATACTGCGCGGCGAGTGGGGCTTCAGGGGCATGGTCACTACCGACTGGGGGATCAAGAACGATCCCGTAAGCGAGGTCAAGGCGGGCAACGATATGAAGATGGATTTCGGCTACCCAGACGAGCTTATGGCGGCGCTTAAAACGGGAGAATTGACCCGCGCCGATCTTGAGGCCTGCGCAAGGCGCATCCTCAACGTATACCTGCGCTTCGATTGATCTCTGCGCTGTGGCCCGGGATCGCGGCGCTTTTCGCCGTCGGAAAGGCGGGCTGACCGCCTGCCGCGATCGATCCATATTTTTCTTCAACGAGTGTGACGACCGTAACGGAGGAAAACCTTCCGGAGTCAATAAAAACGTCCCGGCAGTCTTCGGACCGCCGGGACAATAATATCGGGACCGGGCTTTGCCCGGTCCCGATATTTAGGGTCAAATAGCTTTATACCGCCGCCGCGCGGGGAAGGCGGGCGTTTCCGCCCCTGCCGCCGCTTCAAAACAAGCGCCGCGGCAAGGCCGCGAGGGAGCGGAAGAAACGGATATTCCTCGCCGTACCGAGCGCGGAAGAGCTTACAAATCCGTAAGTCCCGTCCTCGCAGCGGACGTAGCTCCACGATCCGGAACGGGAAACGGCGATAAGCGTCACCTTTTCCCCTGTCCGAAGCAGCCGGATGACCGAATCCCGAGAGGTCGCGTCCATATTGCTGCGCAGGTTGGAGGATTTCGTCAGCACCCGCTCCCCCTTACCCGCGAGGAGCGTTTCGAGGTCGGCGGTCAGCAGCTCGTCGATATCCTGTTCGTCCGAACAGTAAAGGAACAGATCCCTTCCGCCGTAGTTCACCTTATGGAAGTGGGAATTTGAGTATACCCCGTTATAAACGACCTCCGAGGTGCAGAAGACCTCCGTATAATCTCCCGTGGCGGAGGCTGTTTCGTACAGCTTTACGCTGGTCGCCGCGACATAACGCTTTTCGCCGAGGCTGTCGATACGGTCGACGAGGTTGGAGACGAAGATGAACCCGCTCTTTCCCGCGCCGTATTCCGCATAGGCGCACAAAGGCTCGCCGGTCTCGAAACTCACGCTGACGTACTGAACGGTCACGGGCGTCTCCGCGGGGAGGAGGTCGATCACCTCGGAATCGGCGGTCAGCCCCGCTCTGACGTTGGTGGAAATGGGGCGTGTGTACATGGTGAGCCGGGCGGGGGTGGGAGCTTCGGGAACAAACCTGCGTATAAGCACAAGATTTTCGAGATATCTATCGGTCAGCGGCATGATAAACAGTCCGTCCGGACCGAAATTATAGTGGGTACAATGGATGAATTCGTTGTTTCCGAGATACAGTCCGCAGTGTGTCGCCGGATCGATCCCGGCGTTATCGTAGCTCGCCTCGTCGCGAAGGTCGAAGAAGAGCATATCGCCCGGCTTGAGCTGATCCACAGCGACGGTAAACGGCTTGAACTCGCCCGCGATCCCCTTGTTGTATACGGTTTCAAGGCTGTAAAGCGCCGCCACCGAGGCGAATACGCGGTAAGCCGGGACAAAATCCCGCATCGTCTGATTTAATACGTAAGACGCAAATCCGGAACAGTCGAAATAGATATTCCCGTCCTCCGCCGGAACGCCCGACGACTCGCTTTTCTTATATCTCACCGGCATGGAGTAAAGCTCGAGCGATCTGTCTATGATCTTTTGTTCTATCTCGGTGGAGCCGGTATATATGAATTCGCTTTTTTCCGCGGTCAGCGCCGATCCGTCCGACGCCTGCCAAATAAAGAAGTCCGACCCTTCATATTTGACCCTGATCCAGCAGCCGGAGGCGAATGACTTTTCCACGCCGACGTACTCGAGCTCAGTCATATAAAGGACGGTGAGAGCGGGCGAGCCGTCCCCGCATTGCGCGTACAGATTGGTGAGAGGCTTTACCGTGTAAACAAGCGATGAGACGACCGGGATATAGGTGATCGTCGACGGCGCGGAAAATACGGTGCCGGGATACCTGGCTCCGTTCCCGCCGGCGCAGGCGACCTTGTAACTGTATTCCGTCCCCGGCTCGACGTCCGCGTCTTTATAGGAAGCGGAAGAGAGCAGGGCGGCTCTTTTCCACGGTCCCGCGCCCGTTTTCTTCATAAGTATATATTTTTGCGCGCCGGGGACCGTTTCCCAGGCGACGTTCACGCCGTCTGCGGTGTTTTGACATTCCGGCGCGGATGGCGAGGTCATGTAAGTCGCTTTGACGGACTGCTTCGACGCGGCGCTTTTTATCCCCTCGCCGTCGTTGCAGGCGACGGCGGTGTATTTATATGTGATCCCCGGCTCAGCTGTGACGTCGATATAGCTCGTTTCGCGGGTATCTGCGACAAATTCGAGCCCTTTCTCCGCCGACCGGCGGTAGATCTCCAGCCTCTGCGTGCCCGCCGATACGGTAACGATTAGGCTTACCCCGTCCGGCGAGTTAGCCGCGCGGACCACGGTCGGCGCGGTCAGCACAAAGACGGGAAATTCCGCGGAGCGGAGGCTTTGTTCTTCTCCCGTTATCTTGTCTGCTATGGCCACGGAGTAATAGAAGGTCTGTCCCGACGAGAAGTTGCGGTCGGTGAAGACGGTGTCCGACGTGAGCTTTCTTACGGTGAGCTCCTCGCTGTTCTCCGCGCGGCGATATACGACGTACCTCTTTGCCCCCGGTACGCCCGTCCAGCGCAGCGTGACCCCTCCGGACACGTTCTCGGCGCTTCTTATCTTTGGCGCGGGATACTGATGCTCCTCCGCGGCGGAAGAAAAAGAAAGCGCGAATAATATCAGGACCGCCGCCGCGATCGCGGCAAGGACCGTACCCGCGATTTTAACTGTGTTTGATCTTTTCATGGTTGCCTCCGGGATGAATGATCGTCTGCGCTGACAGGTCAGGCGTAATAAAAACGTCTGGCATCTTCCAGATATATTATATCATAATCCGACGATTTATTTCAAGTGCCTTTTTCGAGTACAAATAGATTTACAAATCACAAATTGTGTGGTATAATAATGCCATTAACGAAGATCCGGAGAGAACAATGGACGATCAGGTCATAAATCAGATAAGCGACGCGTTCAAGAAGATCAACGCGCCCATGCTCATCCGCACCGGTGTGGTGATCGTAGTTGCCGTGATTATGATGATCGCGGTAAAGCTTGTTTTTAAGAAGTTGAGAAGCAAGTACGTCGAAGACGACGATTACCGCAAAAGACGCAACCTGATACTGATAAAGCGCAGCATATACATAATCATTATCGTGATGACCGTGTTCGCCGTACTGCAGGTCAACGGCATCAACGTGACCGGCTTTTCTCTCGGTATCGGCACCATCGCGGTCATCGTGTCGCTCGCTTTCAAAGACGCGCTTCAGGACATCATCGCCGGCTCGGTCATAATGATAGACAAGTATTTCAAGGTCGGCGACGCGGTGGAGTACGAGGGCAAGGACGGCGTAGTCATCTATTTTTCCGTCCGCACGACGAAAATAGAGTACTTATCCGACCGCTCGGTCATGTCGGTGGCTAACAGAAATATCTCAAAGATCAGAAGGCTGACTCATCTTGTGGATATAGACGTACCGCTTTCGTACGACGTTCCGCGCCAAACCGCTTTCTCCGCGATGAACGGTATCTGCGAGGGCATCCGCGGGATCGAGGGGGTCGAGAGCTGCGAGTTCAAGGGGACCGAGGATTTCGGCTCCAGCGCGATCATCTATAAGATACGCTTTTTCTGCGAGCCTCACGACCGCCCGGATATCCGCCGCGCGGCGCTCAAAGTCATACAGGACGGACTCGCCGAAGCGGGACTGCACATTCCTTACAATCAGATCGACGTACATACGTCATAATATTTTCAGAAATCGATACGGAGCTGTTAAAACTCCCGAGAGCGTTATTCTGATGAGAGAAACGACGAAGGATCTACGAGAATTTGTGAAAATTTCGTAGATCCTTCACTGCGTTCAGGATGACGGTCTCTTGGTTTTACAGCCCGTTTTTAATTAAATAACATATTTAGAAAGGAGAAAACACGATGGTATACGGTTACATAAGGGTGAGCTGTGACAAGCAAACGGTGGAAAATCAGCGTTTCGAGATAAGCAAGTTCTGCGAAAGAGAGGGGATCCCGGTCGATGGATGGATAGAGGAGACCATCAGCGGAACCAAGAATTTCGACAAACGCGCTCTCGGAAAGCTGCTCAAAAAGGTCGGAAAAGGCGACGTGATAATCTGTTCCGAGCTGTCGCGGCTGGGGCGAAATCTGTTCATGATAATGGAGATACTGAATATTTGCATGAACAAGGACTGCCGCGTCTGGACCATCAAGGACAACTACCGCCTCGGCGACGATATCCAGAGCAAGGTGCTGGCGTTCGCCTTCGGACTTTCAGCCGAGATCGAAAGGGAGCTGATAAGCCAGCGCACAAAGGAAGCCCTTGCCCGCAGGCGCGCGGACGGGATAAAGCTCGGCAGGCCCAAGGGCAGAAAATCGAGCCGGGTCAAGCTCTCGGGAAAGGAGGCGGAGATCTGCCGTCTGCTTGAAAAGGGGACCACTAAATCGGAGATGGCGCGCAGGTTCAAGGTCAACAGGATGACGGTCGCGCGGTTCATAGCCGAAAACGGATTGAGCGGGCGGGACCCGTCGCCGGGCGGGTGGGATCAGCGTCCTATAGGCCGCAGCTCGGACGCCGGCCGCCAGTCGGAGGAAACGGGCTTTTCGGCGCAGCCTGCGCCGTCCGACCGGCAGAGGTTCGCCATGTGATCTTTGCCGAAAACAAAGGCGCGGTACCTCCCGTCCGCGATCTCAAGCCCCGCGCCGTCAAAAGCGGCTCCGGTCTCTCCGGGACGTTCTTCCATCTCGCAAAGAAAGGCGCGGTATCTTCTTTCGCTCGTTTTCGGGTGAGGACAGAAGAGCAGATCGAGACATCCGATCCCATCCTGCATATAGTAATCCTCGTTCTTCGACATTCCCGCGCGGCAGAGGCAGATCGCCCCCGCGGAAAAACCGCTCATCACGGCGCCGCGTCCGGCTGCTTCGCGCAGATCCTTTGACAGGCCGTTCTTTTCGAGAGTATTGACCAGCTTTTCGGTATTGCCGCCCATGATAAAGATCACGTCGGCGGCGGCGATCTTCCCGGACGCCTTGCCGCCTGCGATATCCTCGTTCGTCAGAAGATCGCAGGGACAGCCGCGCTTTTTAAAAAGCTCGCCGTAATACTCATAGCCGTGGTGCGGCTCGAGTTGAGCAAATCCGATAAAGAGGAAGGCGGGGGCGGCCTTTCCCGAGAGGGCGATCATTTCAATGACCGCGCTCTCAAAATCGTCGTCATCCCCCACCGTTCCACCGAAAAGCATATATTTTCCTTTTACAAATCCGTCCATACCCTTCAAAATTCGCAGAGGACCTCCACCTCGCCATCGAGCGCGGGCACAAGTCCCTTACGGGCGGGCTTGCCGTTGAACGTCACTCTGCTGCGGCCGGTGCGGAGGTACTTTATGTGGTATACTGCGCCGCGGAATATCTTTGTGACCTCGGCGCGGCTCCAGCTCGTGGGCAGGCAGGGCTCGATGCGCAGTCCCTCCTGGGTCGGCTTTATCCCGAAGACGAAGTTTGTCATGGATTTCATAAACCTCTGCCCGGAGGCGGTGCGCCAGCTCTGTCCGGGCGTTCCGTAACGGTAGCCCGTTTCTTTTTCCATGTAGCTGTTGGACATGACGTAGGGCTCCGCGCGTCCGTCGACGACCGGATTGCGGAAGGGAAGTATGTGCCGGATATCCCAATCGACGCGGCCCGCTCTGCCGAGCAGCGCGTCGGCGGCGAGCTTCCATACCATCGCGTGGAGATATACTCCGCCGTTTTCGTGCACGCCGGGATGCTTTATGCCGATCGTGCCGATCCCTCTGTCGTAGTAGGTGTAAGGCGGCGCGACCATCGCCGTGCCGAGATCGTCCGAAAGCAGCTCCTCCGCCTTGTCCATGGCGATGATCTGTTTATCTTTGTCGGCGATGTCGGATATGACGGCCCAGACCTGGGAGGCGAGATGAATCCTGCCCTCCTTTTCCTCGTGGGCTCCTATGCGGCGGTCGGCGTCGTTCCGGGCGTAGATGTACCAGCCCTCCTCGTCGCGGCCGAACTCGTCGACGATCTTTTTCATCTCCTCGGCGCGTTCGCGGCAGAGGGCGACGCGCTCCTTGTCGCCCATTATTTCGGCGAGCTCTCCGAGCTGCGAGTTGGCGCGGTACCACGCCATGGTGAGCCACACGCTGACCCCTTTGCCCTCGCGTCCGGCGCGGGTTATGCAGTCGTTCCAGTCGCCCTCCCAGATCTTAATAAGTCCGTGGAGACCGCGGAAGTTGTAGAGCCAGTCTACCGAGCGGCAGAGATGCTCGTATACGCTGCCCTTCGTGCCGTCGTTGTATTCGACCTCCTCGCTAAGCAGCGCGGCGCCGTCGCCGAGCTCGTTGACGACGGAGTGACCTGCAAAGGTCAGCCATACGGTGTTGTCGGCGAAATTATTGTCGCGGATGGCGCCGTCCTCGATGGAGCGGGGAGCGTATCCGTTGGAATACTGATAAGTCATCGCGCGCTTGAGCCTCTCGAAAGCGAGCGCCGGATCGACGCAGGCGAGCGCGTCGGTGTCGCCGGTCATATCGCGGTAGCCGAGGTGGCCTACGCGCGCCCAGCGGCTCCCGAGATTTGCCTGATAGGGCAGCCAGTTGTTGAAGAGCTTGTCGAGCTCCTTGTCAGGCGTGGAGATCTTGAGACCGGAAGCGGATCTCTTGTATTTTTCGATCACCGCGTCGAGCTCGGCGGACACCTTTTCCTCGCAGTCGAAGCGGGCGGTCAGTTCGTTTACGCGGTCGACGCTCTCGGTCACGCCCATGATGAACGAGCAGAAGCCTTCGCCGGAAGGCTCGAGCTCGAGCGCGGTCTGGACGGCAAACGCCGACTTTTCGGCGATGCAGTCGCTGTTTTTGCACCCGCCCTCGTGGATGGCGCGCGGGTCAAATATGGTGCCGTAAGGTCCGATAAAGGCGTTGCGGGCGCAGTCCCAGCCGTCGAGGGGCTGTCCGCAGGTAATAAAGCTTTCAAAGTGCATGAAGCCGCCGTTCCAATCGCCGGAGTCGACGCCGTAATAAAGTCCGTTCACGTCGTCGGTCTTGTGCAAAGCGAAGACGTTGTAGCCCTGATAGCGGTACGCCCCGTCGAAATCGTTGTCGCAGAAGGCGATCATCTTGACCGTCTTTTTTTCGCCGGTCAGGTTTTTGACCCGTACCCACGCGACCTCGTATCCGGTCGTCGGCGAGTCCTCGTTGGGGACGAAAAGCCCGTACTCGGTGCGGACGCCGTGCTTTTCGAGTTCTATTACGGTGTATCCGGGAGCGTGGGTACAGAGGTATTTTTTATCGTCGTCGTATACCGGGAGTCCGTTCAGACACCACCCCTCGCCGTCGCATACGGCGTACAGACCGCGTCCCTTGACGGGCATGATCCGGTTGCCCATGCGGTCCTGAAGGATCCCCTCGCCTATGCCGGCTTGAGATGTGAAGGTGACGTAGTTGTCGGTGAAAAAGAAATTGTACCAGTTGCGCTCTATATTCGGGGTGTTGATATAGAACTTGTCCCCGCTTTCCGAAAAATCGCCGTATTTGTTGAGCATGCCGTTTACCGCCTTTACTGTTGATGAGATAATTTTACCATATTCTATATGGAAAAACAAGTTTTTTTGTACCAAAATATTATTGAAAAAACGAGCCGGAAAGACGGACGCCCGGCGATCCCGGCGCCTGATCGGTCCACTTGAAAAAAAGAACGAATGATGCTATAATATCATTATCAATTTCCCACGGAGGCAAATATGTACGTTCTTCCCATACCTCAAAAGATGACGGTCGGTGAAAATAAAGTAAAGGTCAAAGCGGCTTCGCTTTCGGCGGACGATCCGCGTATATCCGATTTCGCGGGCGATCTCGACCGCGGCGGCGAATTTCCCGTTTCCTTTGAGCTCTGCGGATGCGGGGTCCCGGAACGGTACAGGCTGACGATAGATCAAAACGGCGTTCGGATCCGCTACGGCGATCTTGAAGGCGCCTTCCGCGCATACACCACCCTCAAACAGATACTCGCCCAGGCGGACGAAAACGGCGAGGTCAACGCCTGCGAGATAGAGGATCAGCCCGCGTTCAGGCGCCGCGGATACAGTCTCGACATCAGCCGCGGAAAGATCCCCAAGCTCGAGAGCCTCAAAAAGCTCGCCGACCGGATGGCGGCGCTCAAGTACAACGAGCTGCAGCTATACCTCGACTCCTTCGCCGTGGCGTACAAGCATTATCCCGGGTATACGGCGGACACCCAGCCGCTCACCCTCGGCGAGATAAAGGAGCTCCACGACTACTGCAAGGCGCGCTTTATCCATATGGTCCCCAATCAGAACACCTTCGGGCATATGCACGCCTGGACCGCGAAGCCGGAGATCGCCCCGCTCGCGATAACCGGCAAGGACGGCAAGCCCTCCGGCACTCTCAATCCGCTGGATCCGCGCAGTCTCGAATTTGTCGACAGCATGCTGGACGGCTACGTTCAGCTCTTCGACTCCGACCGGTGCAATATCGGCATGGACGAGACGGTCGAGCTCGGAATGAACGAGACGAAAGAGGAATGTGATAAAAAAGGAGTCGGCGCAGTCTACACCGAGTATCTTTCCAAGGTCTGCGGACTTGTGACGGAAAAGTACGGCATGGCGCCAATGTTCTGGGACGATATCATTTTCAAGCATCCCGAACAGCTCGACAACGTTCCCGAAAACGCAATAGTCATGCAGTGGGGCTACGAGACCGAGCATCATTACGACCGCAACTGCCGCAGGATAAGCGAGAGCGGGCGCAGATTTTACGTCTGCCCCGGGACCTCTATGTGGGGGAGCGTCACCGGCAGGACCAACAACGCGATAGTCAATATCACCTCCGCCGCCGAAAACGGCGCGCTCTACGGAGCGGAGGGCTTTCTGCTGACCGAATGGGGGGACGACGGACACCCGCAGTTCCCGGCGACGGCGGAGTTTCCGTTCACACTCGGCGCGGCGGTCAGCTGGAACTGTATGAGCCACGACCACGAGGAGGCCTACGATCAGCGCAAAAAGCTGATCCGCACGATAAAGGAGTACCTCGACGAATTCGTCTACGGCGCGAAGGGGAGCGGCTTTGCCGATACCGTTTGCCGCATGGGGAACTTCTATCTGCTGGAAAAGGAGCTGGTCTTCAACGGCACGCAGCTTTGGGACATCCTCCACAAGCCGGAGCGCAAAGAGTCCGATCATCCGTACTACTACCGCCGCGTTTACGAATATATGTCCGAGCTGCGGAGCCGCCTTGCCGCCATCGACGCCGACCCCGCGGCAAAGAGCCGGATCCTCGTCAACTGCGACACGGTCCTCGCTTTCGCCTCGGTCGCCGCGGACGGGAAGACGGAAGAAAACGGGCGCGAGCTCGACCGCATAATAGCGGAGTATAAAAAACTGTGGCTGGAGGAAAACCACGAAAAGGGGATGGAGATATTCGTACGCTTCCTCGAGTCGCTCAAATGAGCGCGGCGTCGCTCCGTTGTTTACCGAAGGCGGCGTCCGGTCCGCGGGAC
>JAFSSR010000189.1 GCA_017450885.1 Clostridia bacterium
ACCGTTATGAGCACGACCGCGGCGGATATCAACAAAAAGGGCGCGCTGAAAACAAGCGCGCGCCTTAGTGTGCTTTTTAAGCTTTTTTCCATTATTTTTCGACAGTCAGTCTCTTGCGGGAGAAGACTACGGCCGCGAAACCGGCGAGAAGAAGCGCGCCGCCCGCCGTAAGGATAACGACGGAGTTGTCGGAAGCGGCGGAAGTGTCGGCGACGATATCACCATCGTAGCTGAAGATCTTGGTATTGCCGTCGAAGACGTGGATGATAATGTCACCCGGGTGCTTCTGATCGGCAACGGCCTCGAGCTTGTAGGTCCAGCCCATGATATCGCAGACTTCCTTAATGCAGTTGAATATGACCTGCACCTGACCGTCGGAATAGCGACGCTCGGAAGTCTTGGGTCTAATAACGGTCGCGCCCTTGTCGACGTTGACAGCGGTGACCGCCTTGCTGATGATGGGAAGGATCTTTTCAGCCTGCTCGTCGGTGATCTCGACGGTCTTCGCAGCGTTCTCAACGGCGACCTTTACATATTTGTAAACAGGGGACTTCGCAGCCTCTTTGAGCAGATCCGCTTTGTTTACAGCAAAAGACGGGACGGCAAAGAGCCCGACTAACATGATAGCGCAGATCGCTATAGTAATAATTCTCTTCATTGTTGACCTCCACGAGAAATAATATCTCACGATATAAATATTTAATTACATTTTACTCCTATCCGGGGCAAATGTCAATATCTATTTAGAAGTTTTTTTAATTAAATAAAGCGATGTTTTTGATTTTTTCGGCGTTCGGCGGGATCTTACGCGGCTCCGACCGCGTTGGAGAGCGCGCTTTTTCCTTTTTTTGAAAAATCGCGCATGATCGCGTAACCTTTTCCGCCTCCCGCGTGTTATAATATATATGATACTGCAAAAAATCGAATTTTATCCGGGCGGTAAAAAATGACTAAAGAGGATTTTACCCGCGCAGTCGAGCGGAACAACAAGCGGATATATCTGCTCGCCCTTTCCTACACCCGCGATCACGGGGACGCGGAGGACGTCCTGCAAAACGTATTTCTGAAGCTGTGGGACAAAGGCGGGAAAATTAAAGAGGAGACGGAAATTGACCGGTGGCTCACGACCGTCTGCCTGAACGAGTGCCGAAATCTTTTGCGCAGACCGTTCAAAAAACGGGAAACGCTTCTTGACGAGTGCGCCGAGCTGTACACCTTCGACGATCCGCGCAGTCTCGATCTCTTCCGGGCGGTGATGTCGCTTTCCGAAAAGGAGCGGGTGACTGTGCATCTATTTTACTACGAGGACATGCCGATACGCGAGATCGCGCGAACGCTGAAAATAAGCGAGAACGCGGCGAAGACCCGCCTCTCGCGGGCGCGGGCGAGGCTGAAGGAATTGCTGGGGGAGGAATGGATAAATGAATAGTCCCGAATACAGAAGAGCCATGTCCGGGGTCAATCCGTCCGCCGAGACGCTGAAAAAGCTGTACGGAATAGCCGATATCCGGAGGCCGCGGCGCATGAGCGCAAGGAAGGCGCTGACCGTTCTCGCTGCGGCGGTATCCACGCTCATTGCGGCGAGCGGAGCCTTTTCGGCGACGACCGCGGAGGACGCGGCGAGGAACCCGCAGGAATATGAGAACGAGGGATTGCGGAAGATCGTTTGCGATGGATTTGTCATAGTCGCCGATCCCGAAGGAGAGGCCGGAGGAGGCGACGCGGCGTTCAGCGTCGCTTACGTTACGGTGGCGTGCGGAAAAGAGGCCGGGGAGCGTGAGATCCTCATACGCGTGACGGATCCGCAAAAAGGCGCGCCGAAAGCCGGGGGTAAAGGATCCGTACCGGACGCTGGAGCCGCGCGGGAGGCGTCGTCCGACGCCCTTGAGCCGAACACTTTAAGCGTCAGCTTTATCATAGCCGAAAAGCCTTAAAAAATCAAAAAACGCCTTGAAAAGCATCAGCTTTTTCAAGGCGTTTTTTGCCGCATTCTATTCGAAGCATCCGTCCGCCGTGCGGCAGATGTGAGCCGAGTATTTTCCTTTGAGCTCCGGGAATTTTTTAAGGTATTCCCTTTCCGTCTTTTCGAGTATGGAGTCTCTGTACGCCGGGTCGGTGAGCGCCATGCAGCAGCCCTTGAAGCCCGCGCCGGAGAAACGGCCGCCGTAAACTCCGTCGGTATCACGCATTATCTCGCAGAGAGTCTTGAGCTCGTCGGAGCCGGTCTTGTAGTTGTTTATCGAGCTGTCGCAGCTCTCGAACGAGAGCCTTCCGTAAGCCTCGATATCTCCGCGCCTCCACGCCTCTGCGCCCTTTTCCACCCTTTCCATCTCGGTGTAGAAGTGCTGCGCGCGGTGGCGCCAGCTGCTCGGCAGACGGTCTTTGTAATGCTCGAAGACCTCGCGCGGAACGTCGCGCAGGCGGCTGTCCTTGAACTCTCCGTATTCCATGCCGGAGAACGCCTTGAGCGCGTAGGATGCGGATTTCAGCTCGTCCACCCGCTTATTGAAGGGGCTCCCGACCAGCTTGCGCTCCACTCCGCTGAAGAATATGATTATCTCGAAGGGCTTCATATCCGGATGACGCGGAATGAGCTCGTAGCTGTCGTCGCGGTTGTCGAGATAAAGGAGGTGATCCCTCTTGCTGTACACTATGCAGGACTGGTCGAGCTTGCCGCAGCTCACTCCGACGTATTCGTTTTCCGCCCAGAGAGCGTTAAGGATGACGTCTTTTTTGGAGAGCGTTATCCCGTTGACCCGGCAGAGCGCGGTCAGAAAGGCGATCGTGACAGCCGCGGAGGACGAAAGGCCGCCTATCGGGAGCATACCGCGGATGACTCCGCGAAGTCCGAAATGCAGCTTGTGCGTGCGTTTGATCGACGCGGTGACTCCGCGCATGTAGTCGCCCCAGTCGCTCTGCTTCTCCTCCGGTACGTCGTTGACGTTGAATTCAACTATACCCGGCATATTGACCGAACGCAGATATACGGCGCCGTCCTCGGAGGGAGTATAGTAAAGCTCTATCCCGTGGTCGATCGCAAAGCCGGTTATCAGACCGTACTGATGGTCGATATGCGCCCCCATCGGACATATTCGGTATGGCGCGAAGACCTTTTCGGTATCGCCGCCGCGGAAGGTCTCTTCAAGCAGTTTTTCAAGCATTGTTTTTTCCTCATCGTTCATCGGGCAACGCCCTTATGCGGAATAATTATATAATAATTTTCCCGCTCTGTCAAGCCGTCATAAATCGCGGACGTACCGAATATAGTATATCACTAAATGCTTTTCGGAGGCGGAAATGTTCATATATTCGGTGAGGGCGTCTACCCTGAAATTCTTTGCCGCGATGCTGACCGGGATCGCGGCGCTGGTCGCGCTGATAATCTTTATCCCGACGGTCGAGAAGGACACGGCGGAGCCGGTCGGGACGGAAATGACGATAAAATACGACGGGGTAAAGACCAACGAGGACAGACTGGCTTTCCTCGCGCAGTTCGGCTGGCAGGTGGAAGAGACGCCGGCGGAGGAGAAGACGGTCACCATCCCGTCCGAGTTCGATACCGTGTTCACCGGCTACAACGAGATGCAGAAGAACCAGGGGCTCGACCTCGCTCCGTACGCCAAATGCGAGGTCACGCAGTACACCTACGTCGTAAAGAACTACACCGACTGGGACGGGCTCGTCTACGCAAATATGCTTGTCTACAAGGACACCGTCATCGGGGGCGACGTGACGAGCGCCGATATGCACGGCTTCTCCCACGGATTTGCAAAGCCGGAAAAGAAAGACGGCTGACCCGCGCCAAAACGCTGTCATTGCGAGGACCGGCGGGGCGCCGGACCCGAAACGCGTATATCGACTCGCGCGAACACGAACGCCCGGTATGATATATACAGTCGCCGGTCGCCAGTCGCCAGTCGCCAGAAGGGTCGGTGCTGAAACGTCGTAAGACGCACCCGACACCGTAGGGCGGGGGCTTGTTCCCCTGCCGCTTCGTCGTCGTCCCGCCCAAGCGCTGTCATTGCGAGGAGTACCGAAGGTACGACGCGGCATTGACAGCGTTTGGGTGCGGCGAAAAAAAAGACGGAATTCACGCAAAGCTCCCTCCCCCGCCGAAGGTGGGGAGGGAAAAAAACGAAGTCGGCTACTGATTTATCGTTCAGGGTTACGGATTGCCGCGTCGCGCGGCGGAGCGTGCATGCAAGCAAGACGTCCGCTCCGAGCATACTGCGG
>JAFSSR010000006.1 GCA_017450885.1 Clostridia bacterium
ATTCGGGCGGGAACTAAATTCGCGGCTGCGCCACGAGCGGGCCCCTCCCCTCAGTCGCCTGCGGCGACAGCTCCCCCTCCCCACCTGCGGTGGGGGAAGGAGCTTTTTGAATAATTAATAAGGTGCTGAAACGGAGTTCCAGCACCTTGCGTTTTAAATATTATCGTTTCCGACGAAGGAGGAAACACCGAAATTCCTAATTCCTAATTCCTCATTCCTCATTCCTCATTCCCGATATCCGTCGTCCGCTCTTACAGTCCCAGGTCCGGGATGGAAGCAAATCCGCGGGCGAGGTCCTCGTCGGTCGGGATATAGTCGGACATCGTTCCGTTATTGAAGGACTCGTAAGCCTTGAGGTCGAAGTAGCCGGTTCCGGTCAGGCCGAAGATTATCGTCTTTTCCTCGCCGGTCTCGCGGCACTTGAGCGCCTCGTCCATGGCGGCGCGGATGGCGTGCGCCGACTCCGGAGCCGGGAGGATGCCCTCAACGCGCGCGAACGTCTCCGCCGCCTCGAAGACCGCCGTCTGTTCGACCGAGCGGGCTTCCATAAAGCCGTCGTGATAGAGCTGTGAGAGCACCGGGCTCATGCCGTGATAGCGCAGGCCGCCCGCGTGGTTGGGCGACGGGATGAAGTCGTGTCCGAGGGTGTACATCTTCGCCATCGGGCAGACCTTGCCGGTGTCGGCAAAATCATAGGCGTATCTGCCGCGGGTCAGGCTGGGGCAGGACACCGGCTCGACCGCGATGATGCGGTAATCCGCCTCGCCGCGCAGCTTTTCGCCCATGAAGGGGGCGATAAGTCCGCCGAGGTTGGAGCCGCCGCCGGCGCAGCCGATTATGATATCCGGCTTGATGCCGTATTTATCGCAGGCGGTCTTGGTCTCCATTCCGATTATTGACTGGTGGAGCACCACCTGATTGAGCACGCTGCCCAGCTCGTAACGGTAGCCTTCGAGCGAGGTGGCGACTTCGACCGCCTCGGAGATGGCGCAGCCGAGAGAGCCGGTGGTGCCGGGATGCTCGGCGTTTATCCTTCTGCCGACCTCGGTATCCATCGACGGCGAGGGGGTGACGTTTGCGCCGTAGGTGCGCATCACCTCGCGGCGGAAGGGCTTCTGCTCATATGAGACTTTGACCATATAGACCTTGCAGTCGAGTCCGAAGTAGGAGCACGCCATGGAAAGCGCGGTCCCCCACTGTCCCGCTCCCGTCTCGGTGGTGACGCCCTTGAGTCCCTGCTCCTTTGCGTAGTACGCCTGGGCTATCGCCGAGTTGAGCTTGTGGCTGCCGGAGGTGTTGTTGCCCTCGAACTTATAGAATATGTGCGCCGGGGTGTCCAGCGCCTTTTCAAGAAATACCGCGTGGGTAAGCGGCGACGGACGGTACATCTTATAGAACTCCTGGATGGGCTCCGGGATCTCTATAAATCTGGTGTCGTTGTCGAGCTCCTGGCGGATGAGCTCGTCGCAGAATATCGGCCGCATCTCCTCAAAGGTCAGCGGCTTGAGCGTGCCGGGATGGAGGAGAGGAGCCGGCTTGATCTTCATGTCCGCGCGGACGTTGTACCATGTCGTCGGGATCTCGTTCTCGTCCAGATAGATTTTGTAGGGTACTTCGATCTTCTTTGTCATTTTGGTTTACCTTACCTTTCTTTTTTCTGCGGACAAGCAAACAAAAAAGCCCTTGTCCGTCTACTGTTTGTAGGGACAAGAACCTAAGCTCCTGCGGTGCCACCCATTTTCGTTCCACGCGGAACGCACTTTACGCATACCCTTGATATGCAGCCCTCGTAACGGTGGGCATCCGTCTCACCTACCGGACGCGGACCCGCCTGTCCGCCTCTTTGGGATCGCCCTCGCGGGACCATTCGCGCAGGTCGGTCTGCGGCGATCTCACCGTCCGCCGCTCTCTTTGAAACTTCTCACCGCGTTACTATTTCCCGTTCATCGGTTTTATTGACTGTATTCTATCACCCCGTTTCCCGTTTGTCAAGAGGTTTAGGGCAAAAAATTTCAACAAATTAAATCGCGAAAGCGTTTGTTTTAGGAATAAAATATTTCGCCCCGGCGCGTATTTTTTATCTTGCTCACGGTGTTGCAAATTGCACCGGAGTGTGATAGAATATCGTAAACGACTGCAAAAAAGGACATCGGCACTATCATGGAAAATCTATACTCCCGACTCGGCGTTTCGGACAAGGTCGCGGCGCTGGGACAAGAAATATTCGCTTCCCTTTCCGACAGGTTCGCCCGCGCGGACCGGATATCGGAATTCAATCAGGCCAAAGTAGTAGCCGCTTTTCGAGACAACCGGATCAGCGCCGCCCATCTCGCCGCCTCCACCGGGTACGGCAACAACGATATGGGCAGAGAGAAGCTGGAAACGGTATACGCCGAGGTCTTCCGCTGTGAGGACGCGCTCGTGCGTCCGCAGATCACCTGCGGCACTCACGCCCTCTCCACCGCCCTTTTCGGCAATCTCCGTCCGGGCGACGAGCTGGTCTGCGCGACGGGCAGTCCCTACGATACCCTCGAAGAGGTGATAGGCATAAGGAAGTCGGTCGGCTCGCTTTCCGAGTTCGGCGTGACCCATAAGATAGTCCCGCTCAAGGACGGGAAGCCGGACGTTCCCGCCATAGCCGCGGCGATATCCGACAAGACGGCGCTGGTCGAGATACAGCGCTCCCGCGGGTACTCCACCCGCCCCACCCTGTCGGTTGACGAGATAGGAGAGATAATCGCCGCGGTCAAGGCGAAGAAGCCGGACGTCGTCTGCATGGTCGACAACTGCTACGGCGAATTCACCGAGACCCGCGAACCGACGGAGGTCGGCGCCGATATGTGCGTCGGGTCGCTCATCAAGAACCCGGGCGGCGGACTCGCCCCCTCGGGCGGTTACATAGTCGGACGCGCCGACTGCGTCGAGAGATGCGCCTGCACGCTTAACGCCCCCGGTCTTTCCAAGGAAGTGGGGGCAAATCTCGGAACCCTGCCCGCTGTGTATCAGGGCCTCTTCCTCGCTCCGTCGGTGGTGTCGAACGCCGTAAAGGGCGCGATCTTTGCCGCCGCGGTCTACGAAAAGCTGGGATTTTTCGTCTCTCCCGCGCCGGCGGAGGACCGCCACGACATAATCCAGTGTATCGAGCTCGGGACCCCCGAACGGATGCTGGCGTTCGCCCGCGGGATCCAGTCGGCGGCTCCGATAGACAGCTTCGTCACCCCGATCGCGGACGATCAGCCGGGATACGAGAGCAAGGTGGTCATGGCGGCGGGGACCTTCATCCAGGGCTCTTCGATCGAGCTCTCCGCCGACGGCCCCATCCGCGAGCCCTACGCCATTTACTTCCAAGGCGGCCTTACCTGGCAGCACGCCAAGGCGGGCATCCTTTCGTCCGTCCAGGCTCTTATCGACGACGGTCTGCTCGTCCTGTGAGTTCGGCGTCTTTCCTCGCCGCGGCTCGAGATCCCGCCGAACGGTCCCGTGTGTTTATTTAGACGACAGCGCAAAAAAGGCGCCGATATGCCGACTTTTCTAAAAAACAGTCGGCATATCGGCGCCTTTTTCATTTTCGGCGGGAATCGCTTGCAGGTCCCTGCCGCGGCTTGCCGCTCAAAGCAGCGTCGCCTTTTCCTCTTTATGCTCCTTGATGTATTTGGTCCACTTGATGTAACCGTAGGTCGTGTTCGTGAAGTAACCGAGCTTGAGCGGCAGCAGCACGAACTGTCCGGAGAGGACGTTGATTATCGCCTCGAGCGCGGCGCAGATGTACCATGCTATCCACTGCTCGCGGATGCGGAAGAAGATGAACAGTCCGTTGGCGATACCCACAGCCGACGCGCAGGCGTCGAGATATGCGACCCAGGTGGCGAGCGTTCTGTTGCCGCCAAAGAGGTCGGTGGCTATGTCGAGCTTTGACATGATCCCGCCGAGGACGACCGTCCACACCACGATCCCGGCGATTATGGCTACCTCTGCCCAGCCGGACAGCTTGCGGACGCGGGTGACCTCCTCCTTCTGGCGGTCGGGATGCTTATGCCAGTTGACAAAGCTCATTATGTCGATAGGCAGCCAGAAGAACAGGGTGGTCGCCATGGTGACGAACCTGTATGCGAGCACCAGGCAGATGGCGATCTCGGTGAGCTCGACCGCGACCGAGACGATGAAATTCCACTTGCTCTGCTTGGAGATAAGCAGCTCGCAGAGTATGTTGAGGAAGGTGTCGGCAAGATAGAGCGCCATGATAACGATGCCCTGCACGCCGTTGAGATCCTCCTCCGGAGCGATTATCGAGACCACGCAGGCGAGCGCCATTATCGAAAGGAACCATATCTGCTCATAGTTGGAGAAACGTTTCCCGAAGAAGATCATCACGCAGAGGCTGATCGCCATGAGCGCGAGGGCGAGCGCGATCTGATAACCCTCCTTATACTCGTCGGAGTTCATATCCCTCACGGCGGAAGAGATGGCGGCGTCGACCGCCTCCCGGTCGAGTTCTCCCTTCTCATTGCGGTATTCGTTGTGGCTGAAAGCGACGTACCGCCCGTCGTCGAGTATGTAAACGTCGCCGTCTCTGCCGACCTCGGCGGGCATTTTCTCCCACTCCTCATAGGAAAGGGATACTTCCATTGTATAATCGCCGTTTTCGGAAACGAAGGTGGTCGTACAGACGGTGCTTTCCTCGGGATCGTAATCCTCTTCCTCCATCGCCTCAACGTCGCGTATGAAGGGGAGCTCTATCTGGCTCATGACAGCCGCCTTTTTGTTTATCTTCACAACGGTGACTATCATTATCACGGCGGCGGCGATCGCTAAAAGTATCGCTGCCGCTTTCTTTATGATGACTGCCGGTCTTGTCTGCATTTTTCGGTTTCTCTTTTCTTTACGTTTTAAAGGTCGACAAACATATAGTTGTCGGTGTTGATCTCGGCGGGACGCTCGGCGCGCTCATCGTCTTTGAGATCTGTAAACGCTATGGCGGGGACGCCTTCGCTGCTGCAGAGATTGACGTCAGCCGGGAAAGTGTTGGTCGAACGGGCGTTGTAGCGCACGCCGGTGATCTCGCCGTCCGAGACGAGCTCGACCGTGTCGCTTATGCCGTCGCCGTTGACGTCGCCGTACTCGCTGACGTCCGCGGGAGCCTTCCACACGCCGTCTTTATCTCTGACCTCAAATCCGATTATATCGCTCGATCCGGCGCTCGTGATGCCGTCGGCGATATATCTGAAAACGACGCCCGCCTTTTCGCCGTCGTAGCGGACCGAGCAGAACTGCGGTCCCGCCGCGTGTTCAAGATCGCCTATCCCGTATCCCACGGCGAGCATTATGTCGGTCACGCGCTCCGCCTGCGGATATTTACAATACGGATGGATACTGTTCCAGTACCGGTCGTCGAGCCAGAGGTCGCTGGACGCGGCGATATACGAATTCGGCAGAAGATTGGGTATCCTGCCCATCTCGGGGCGGATGTTGCCGTAATCTATGTACGCCCAGAGCTCGCCCTCCGGCCAGCCCTCGTAAGGCGGATAGCTCGCCGGCAGCTCGACTATGTAGACCGGGAAATCGCGGTGCTTTTTCAGGTCGAAGCGGCGGCGCAGCTCGGTCATCAGGGCGGCGAAATTCTTTGAATATACCGGGCAGTTGACCTCGTTGAAGTCGCTCTCGCCCTGATACCATACTATCCCGCTGTGCCCTATGCGCTGGAAGGGATATATAAATTGGTTGTAAACGTATCTCGACGGCTCCGGCCCTATATGCCACATACACTTATACACGCCGTCGATCAGATCGTCGGTGTGAAGCTCGTCCGCGAGCTCGTTCGGCATGAACATACCGAGCGACTGCCCGTCGGCGTCTATTTCGATAACGCCGACCGGGATCGCGTTGCCCGTCTTCTGCACGAGTATCTGCGCGACGAAAAATCCGAGAGCCGAGAACTCGCGCGCGCCCTCGGAGGGCTTCTGCCACTTTCTCCCGTGGCGGACGTCGCGGCAGAGCTCGGTGGTGCCGCGGGCCGGATAGATATCGTTGCCGTCGGCGTCGTGGATCGAGGAGAGATTTAAGCGTATGTTCTCCTCGTCCGTTATTACGCAGCCGCGCCCGGGATAACCCTCCGGCGCTCCGCAGATTATCGCCTCGAGCGGATAGCGGACGTTGGACTGGCCGATGCAGAAATAGACGTCTCCGACCAGCACCCCGTCGAAGGAGGTCTCCGCGCCGTCCGCGCCGTAGACCGTCAGGGTCTCCCCCTCCGTGTTCGCCGGCAGAACGCCGTCAAGCTCCACGCACCATTCCCCGCCCTTTATCACGGCGTCGCCGTGAAGCCCGGAAAATTCCGCGCAGACCACCGCGCCCTCCTCTTCCGGAGGCGCCCAGCCCCATATCCTAATGCGCTCGCCGCGCTGTATCACCATGTCGGATGAAAAAACGTGAGACACGCTGAATTTGTTTGCAAGTTTCATAGTCGTCTCCTGATATCAAACTGGAAAAATTATATCACCAAAATCGCTTTGTGTCAACAAATTATGAACGCCGGAGCGGGCGAAATTAAAAAATCCCGCCGGAAAACAGAAAAATATGGTATTGCAAAAATACACAAAAAATGATAGAATAATAACGCAAATTTCTCGCAATAGTCCAATGATCCGACCCCATACTTTTGAGGATCCGATTCCGCATCATATTTTTTACGGAGGAAAAATGAAAAGATCGACCCGCGTTTTCGCCATGATCCTGACCGTTCTTACGGTTTTGCCGCTCTGCGTTTTCGGGTATCACTCCCACGTTGAGCAAAATCCGGACGTGCAGATGCCGTATACCTCGCCCGACGTCGACGGAAATATCGAACAGACCGGAGTCTGGTCCGCCGCCGCCTTTCTCAACGACGCGACCGCCGGTCATTTCTGGGCGACCAACCCGCTCCGGTCAACGGCGGAGCTGTATTTCGCCTACGACGACGGCGGGCTGTATTTCGCCGCCGTCATCACCGACCCGGCGTTCGTCTTTTCCACCGGAACGGATGACGTAGACAACAGCGGAACGAAGCATCCGTACGGCTGGAACGGCGACGTCATGACCCTTATGCTCGACCCGCTGGGGCTTTTTGAAAAGAGCAGCTATCAGACGACTCCGTGGTACAATATAGGTATTTTTGCCAACGGGAGCATACACGTTTACCGCTCGCAGGCAGGAGAAGCGGACATCACCTCGAGGGTGACCGCGTCCGGCGGGGCGACGATGACCGGCTGGCGCTTCGAGGTCAAGATCCCGTGGAGCATCGTCGCCGCAGACGTCAGCTCCGCGTCTTCCGGCAAGTTATCCGCCTCCGAGGCGGCCCTCCGCGCCAAGAACGCCGTCTCACGCGCGGCGGTCATGTATATGGACAGATACAAAAACGGAAGCGCCACCGAAACCTGGGGCAGATACATAACGGTCTGCGAAAAGACCTACGACAACTACAGCGGCACCTCCACCTCCGGCGTCGTCGCCAAGGCGTACGGCATAAAGCTGGTCAACACCGGGACAGTCCCGCACAGATGGGGCGACTGGACGTTCGTCTCTCAGCCCTCCTGCACCGAGGCGGGCTCGCGTTCCCGCACCTGTACCGACTGCGGGCTGACCGAGACTGAGCCCGTCCCGGCGCTCGGTCACAGCTGGTCCTCCTGGACGGTTGTCACGCAGCCGACCGAGACGGAAAGCGGACTGCGCAGGCGCGTATGTTTGAGATGCAATACGGAGGAAACAGCCGTAATAGCCCCGACAGGCAATGAAAAGCCGATAATAGTCGCATATTACAACGCGTCGGTCTCGACGGTGAACGAGTTCGCCGACATCGACGTGCTCAACTATCATCCGGCGACGATAGCGAACGCCTATCCCTCCGCCGATCCCCTGACTCACAACTATTCCTCGTCGCTCTCCTCCTTCCGCGCCCGCGTGAACAAGCAGAACGCCGGTGCGAAGATACTTTTCACGCTCGCCAGCAACAATCTCCAGGTCTTTGAAAGCTGGGTGACGAACGATACGGCGTCCGAAAAGATGGCGGGCAGTATCGTCGACGTGGTAAGGCAGTACGGCTTCGACGGAGTGGATATCGACTACGAGTTCCCGTCGGTGTCCGGTTTGAGCGCGCAGGCAGCCGCCGCCAAAAAAGCCGGCTTCGTATATTTTATGACCGCCCTGCGCGAAAAGCTGACCGTCCTTTCCGCTTCGACCGGCAAGGACTACCTGCTCACCATGGCGGTCCCGGGGACGACCTGGTCGTTCACCCTTTTCGATATGGTATCGCTGCAGGAGCAGGTCGACTGGTTTAACATAATGAACTACGACACCTACGTCAACCGCGGCAGCACCCTCCACCACACCTCCCCCTTCGACAACGCCTTGATCCCCGGCGGGAGCACCGCTTCGGACATCGCGGCGTATCAGGATAACGGCATCCGCCCCGACAAGATAGTCCCCGGATGCGGGCTTTACGCCCGCAGATGGACCAACGTATCCCCCGGTCCGAACGGCGACGGTCTGTATCAGGCGGGCACGATAGATATGGACTCACAGTCCGCGTATCTGCACTACTCCGTCCTGAAAAGCTCGTATATAAACAAAAACGGATACGTCAAATACTGGGACGACGACGCGAAGGCGCCGTACCTCTACAACGCCTCCTCAAAGATCTTCCTCTCCTATGACGACGAGGAGTCGGTCAGCTACAAATGCGACCTCGTCTCGACGAGCGGAGTCCGCGGGATAATGGTCTTCGACTACTGCACCTGCGACGGCGAAGGTCTGTTCGCAAAGATGCGCGGGTGGCTGGACGAGGGTCTTCACTTCCACTCCTTCACCCCGGAGGTGACCAAAGCTCCCACCTGCACGCAGCCGGGGGTCCGTACCTTTACCTGCGCCTGCGGGTATTCGTATACCGAGACCGTTCCCGCGCTCGGACACGACTACGTTCCCGGGGAAACGTCGCAGCCCTCCTGCACCGAAGAAGGGACGACGGTCTTCACCTGCTCCCGCTGCGGCGACTCATATACCGAGACGGTCCCCGCAAAAGGGCACGTCTGGGGGGAATGGGCGGTGACGCGCGAGCCGACCCCCGAACTCGCGGGAGAACGCGAGCGCGTCTGCACGGTCTGCGGAGTGAGCGAGACCGAACAAATAGAATGGATCGATCCCGACGCTCCCAAGCCCGTAATAAACGGATTTTTCGTTTCGGTCTCGGAAACCGAGGGGCTCAATTACATACGCTTCGCCCCCGGAAGCTACACCTCCTCGGCGGAGCTCCGCCGGGCGCCCGGGCTCGTCCAGCTCGACGCCGGGACGATAGCCCGGTACACGGCGGACGGCGTCTTCAGGCGCGAGCTGCCGTCGAGCGGAGAGTACACCTTCTGGTTCAGGTACGATAACGGACGCACCTATCTCGTAAAGTGCGTCTGCGAAAAGCCGGCTCCGCGGCTCGTGACCGAAGGGATAACCATCACGGTGCAGGATATAGAGGACGTTTACGACATCTTCTTCGCCAAGGGTATGTATTCCACCTACCGTCAGGTCGCCGACAACGCGGTGATGAACGTCACCGGCGTCAAGATCGGCGGCGCGCACAAGTATTCCTACGCCGTCGCGGAGAAAGGCGTCTACACCGTCTGCATCCGCGACAGGGACAAGTCCCCGACCTTCCTTTATACCATAGTCAACGTGCCGTCGCCCACCATCTCGACCTTCGGGCTGACGGTCACAGTCGGCAACATAGCCGACCTCAAGGTGCTCCGCGCGGCGCCGGGCGAGTATTCCTCCTCAGGCGAGGTCAAGCGCGCTCCGGGCGTCCGCAACTTCACCTCCTCCGCCACCGGCGGAGCCGACAGCTACACCGCGTTCTTTGCGGCGGAGGGCGTTTACACCCTCGCCGTGCAGTATAAGAACGGATATATCGAGATCCACACGGTCGAACTGACAAAGCCCGCGCCGACCGTCGAAAAACGGGCGGCGGGCGTGACCTTCGGCTCGCTTGCCGGACTGCGGATCATCCGCTTCGCGCCGGGGACTTACACGTCCATCGCCGAAGTCAAGCGCGCCCCGGGGGCGAAGTACGTCAAGGCGGCGTCCGTCAACGGCGATACCGCTTCATTCGACGGGCTCGACGGCGTCTACACGTTCGCACTGCAATACGAGGATCTGACGGTAAGTCTTCACGTCCTTGAATTTACAACGGAGGAACAACCAATGTTAGACATCGCAGACAAGAGACAGCTTTTCGCGGAGGATGGATTTATCGACGAAACGCTCACTACGGCGTCCCGCACCGTTCACTCCCCCGAAAAGAAGGAGCAGGCGTTCAATTACGACGCCTCCTGGGAATCGGTGGACACGGTATATCAAAATATCGTCACCCTGCCGGACGGGAGCTACCGTATGTATTACAAAGCGACCTCCGGCAAGCGCAGGATCGCCTATCTCGAAAGCTCCGACGGCCTGCACTGGACCCGTCCGCGGCTTACCACCTATATCGAGAACGGGACCCGCACCAACTGCGTGACCGACGACACCTCCTCTCCCGACAATATGTTCGTCTTCTACGACAACAATCCGAACTGCGAGCAGGGCAAACGCTGGAAAGGCGTTTACGGTCAGTGGGGCGACGGGCTCTATCTCGAATGGTCGGTAAACGATCAGGGCAACTATTTCCCCTTCTGGCTCAACGGCGAGACCCCCTATGAGAGCGCGGTCTACGGCGAGCTCGGAGTCTACGGGCAGTCCTCCGAGATGTCGGGCGGATGCTTCTTCGACAGTCTCAACACCATGTACTGGGACGCCACGCGCGGAAAATACGTCGCCTTCGTGCGGGGCTTCCACGAGGGAGACAACTATCAGCTCACCGCCGATTACGTGCGCGATAATCCCGCATACATAATCCGCGACATACGCTACGCCGAAAGCTCCGACGGCGTGACGTGGACGATCCCCACGCCGCTCGTATACAGCGACGGTACCGACTGGCAGATGTACGCCAACGCCATCACTCCCTATCCCCGCGCCGAGGGACTGTACGTCGGCATACCCACAAGATACAACGTCACCTCGACCGACGGCGCCGCCGTCACCGGGGCGTATACCGACAATCTCTTTATGGTCAGCCGCGATCTGGTCAACTGGACGAGATACGACGTCGGCGGATATATGCTCGCCCACGACGGCAGTCAGAAGCCGCTGATCTACGGCGACAGCTATCCCTGCGTCGGAATGATAGAGACCTCGCCCGGCGAGCTCTCGCTCTACATGAAAGAAAAAGCGTCCGGCACCTCCTTCGAGGGCAGGACCGTACTGTACAGATACGCGCTCCGCACCGACGGCTTCGTCTCGATGTCCGACGGAACGGCGACCACCCTGCCGCTCACCTTCGACGGTGGCAAGCTGCTGGTCAACTACAAGGCGCGGTCCGGCGGCAGCCTGACCGTCAGGATCACCGACTCCAAGGGCGGCGAGTACGTTTCCCTTCCCCTCACCGGCGACGAGATCGACGGCGAAGTCGTCTTTGAAGGACAGGACCTCGCGTCACTCGCCGGCAAGACCGTTCGCGTCTCCTTCGAGATGAAAGACGCGGAGATCTATTCCTTCAAGTTCGGCAACTGACGCGAACCGTCAACAGCGGCCGGCCGGATGCGCCGCCGCGGGAAACGGTCGAGTATAAAACGCAAGGCGTCGGTCGAAAGACCGGCGCCTTAACTGTCGTTTGGCGGGAAACGGCCGTCAGGCGACCGAGGGGAGGGGAAACGAAGTCGGCTCCGCGTAAACGAGGCTTCCTGCGGAAAACGATGTTACGCTTCGCGTAAACGATGTTCGCCTGACGGCGGAACGATGTTGCGGCTCCGCCGCAAACGATAAAGGAAAAACGGATTGCCGCGTCGCTCGGCGGAGCGTGCATGTAAGCGATACGTCCGCTCCGAGCATACTGCGGAATTATTGGTCCGGCCACGCCGGCGCTCCTCGCAATGACAAAGTTTGGACGGGACGACATCGAAGGCGGCGTTCAC
>JAFSSR010000190.1 GCA_017450885.1 Clostridia bacterium
ATAATCTCTTTACCCCAAAAACTTCTTTATCGCCTTTTCGTCCGCGTCCGGTAGGATGGAGCGGAAATGATCGAAAATACGCTCGTACGACTCCTCCGGGGTGCGCTGATAGACGCGGGGTGTGAAGGCGGCGCCCATCAGCTTTTCCGGAGTGGAGTATTCGGCGACGCCCCAGCCGTATTCCCTGCCGTTTTTGTCGGTGGAATAGACGAAATCGCTTATGACGACGTAGCACTGATGCTGGAGCCGGTTGATAAGAGTTTCAAATCCCTTCTTGCCGTCCTTTACATAGTTGCCCTTTTCGCGCAGGTCCTTCGACAGGATCGGCGCGTTTTTGTCTATCAGATCGAAAAGCTCCTTATCGCGGTAGGAGGCGAGCTCGTCGTCGAATCGGGCGTCGAAGTCATATCCGTCGCGCCGGAAGTTGGCGAAGTCCGGGAACCATTCCGCGCTGATATACGCCGCCTTCTTTTCAAAGAATTTGCCGTAGGCGCAGCCGGTCTCGCGTATTACCGGTCCCTTCCATTCCCAGGTCCCCGGCTCCGCGCCGAACCACGCTTCGGGCGCGACGTGCTCCTCTATCGAAAAGCCGGAGATCGAATTTGTAAAGTACGGAAGGAAGCCGAGACGTTCCACGGCTTCCTTCAGATCATATTTTGTTCTGATATACAGGTCGAGGCTCATATCAACCGAAAAGCACCTGATTGACGACGCTTTCGAGATATTCCTGTCTGCCGCTTCCGGGAAGAGCCGGAGCACCGAGCTTGCCCGCGTAGTCGGCAAGCTCCTCGAGAGTCGCCTCGCCCGAGCGGATCTTTGCGCCGATGCCGGTCTTGTAGCTTGCGTAGCGTTCCTCGATGAACCTGTCGATCCGTCCGTCCTCGATGAGCTTTGCCGCGTTGATAAGTCCGAGCGCGTAAGCGTCCATCGCGAGGATGTATGCGTAGAACTGATCCTCCGGAGTATAGCTCGGACGGCGGTTCTTGGCGTCGAAGTTAAATCCGCCGGTCAGTCCGCCGTACTTGAGGACCTCGTACATACACATGGTTGTCTCGTAGACGTCGTACGGGAACTCGTCGGTGTCCCAGCCGAGAAGGTAGTCGCCCTGATTTGCGTCGATCGAGCCGAGCATCCCGTTCATCGCCGAGATGCGGAGATCGTGCTGGAAGGTGTGGCCCGCGAGGGTGGCGTGGTTGGCTTCGATGTTGAGCTTGAAATCCTTATCGAGTCCGTACTGGCGCAGGAAGCCGATGGCGGTCGCCGCGTCGAAATCGTACTGGTGCTTGGTCGGCTCCTTCGGCTTGGGCTCGATGTAGAAGTCGCCCTTTATTCCCTGCCTGCGGCCGTACTCGACAGCCATACGCATAAGCGCGGCGATGTTTTCCTGCTCGAACTTGACGTCGGTATTGAGAAGGGTCTCGTAGCCCTCTCTGCCGCCCCAGAAGAGGTAATGTCTGCCGCCCAGCTTGACCGTGACGTCGATCGCCTTTTTGACCTGCGCCGCGGCGAAGCAGTAGACGTCGGCGGAGTTGGAGCTGCCCGCGCCGTTCATATAGCGGGGATTGCCGAAAAGGTTGGCGGTCCCCCACAGGCACTTGATGCCGGTCTCCTTCTCTTTTTCGAGGATGTGATCGGAGATCTCGTCAAGACGGCGGTTGGTCTCGTTGATGTCGTCCGCCTCCGGGACTATGTCTACGTCGTGGAAGCAGAAAAGTCCCACGCCGAGCTTCTGCATGAATTCAAATCCGGCGTCAACCTTTGCGTGGGCGTGCTCCATCGTTCCCTTTTCGCATCCGAACGACTTGTCCGCCGTGTCGCGCCCGAACATATCTGTCCCGGCGGCGCATAGGTTGTGCCACCACGCCATGGCGAAGGGCAGATGCTCCTTCATGGTCTTGCCCATTATGACGCGGTCGGGATCGTAATACTTGAACGCCAGAGGATTTTCAGATTTGGGTCCTTCGTACTTGATTACGGGAATATCGGGGAAATACATAGCTAAATCTCCTTATTATTTTATTTCCTTGAAAAGCGTCTTTAAAGACGGATAAATTTTCCTGAATTTTGCGTACCTGTCCTCGTACTTTGCGACGAGCTCCGGCTCCGGCTCGACCGTGGACTTGACGGCGACCAGCTTTCCGCATACGTCGGGAACGCTCGCGTACTCGCCGCAGGCGACCATGGCGAGCATAGCGCCGCCCATACCGGGACCCTGCTCGGTCACGGGGATCTCAAGCGTTACGTTGAGGATATTTGCAAACATGCGCCGCCAGAGCTTGCTCTTTGCGCCGCCGCCGCATATCTTGGAGCGGGTTATCCCGATCCCCAGGCTGCGCGCGACCTCTACCGAGTCGCGAATGGCGAACGCCACGCCTTCGAGCATAGCCTGCACCATCTGCGCGCGCGTGGTGTCCATTGACATCCCGATGAACATACCGCGCGCGTCGGTATCGTTTATCGGGCTGCGCTCGCCCATAAGGTACGGAAGGAAGAACACGCGGTTTTCGCCCAGCATATCGCCGGTGACCGCCGCTTCCTCGGCGGCGTAGCCGTCCGTGCCGAGGATATCGCCGACGAACCACTTGTTGCAGGACGCCGCCGAAAGCATACAGCCCATAAGGTGATATCCGCCGCTCGCGTGAGCGAAGGAATGGAGAGCGTTGAAGCGGTCTACGCCGAACTCGTCGGAGGCGATGAACACCGTGCCAGACGTGCCGAGGCTGATATTGCAGTCTCCTCCGTTGACGACTCCGCATCCGACAGCCGCCGCGGCGTTGTCCCCCGCTCCGGCGGCGACCCTGACGTCGCGCAAAAGTCCGAAGCGGTCGGCGATATCCGGCTTGAGCGTTCCTATCGTCTCATAGCTTTCAAAGAGACGCGGCATCTGCGCTTCCGAAACACCGCATATATCAAGCATCTCGCGGCTCCAGCGTTTGTTTTTTACGTCGAGGAGCAGCATGCCCGACGCGTCGGAAAAGTCGCAGGCGTGTACTCCGGTGAGGACGTAATTTATGTAGTCCTTCGGGAGCATTATCTTGTCGATCCGGGCAAACAGCTCCGGCTCGTTCTCGCGCATCCAAAGTATCTTCGGCGCGGTAAATCCGGCGAAGGCGATATTGGCGGTAAGCCCGGAAAGGCGTTCCTTGCCTATTTCGTTATTAAGATAGTCGACCTCCTTGGCGGTACGTCCGTCGTTCCAGAGGATGGCGGGGCGTATGACCTTATCATCCTTGTCGAGCACCACCAGACCGTGCATCTGACCCGCGACGCCAATTCCGCGCACCGATTTGGGATCGACCTCCGAGATCAGCTCGGGGAGCCCCTCGTAAAGAGCTTTTTTCCAGTCCTCCGGCGCCTGCTGGCTCCAGCCGGGCTGCGGGAACTCAAGGGGATATTCGCGTGAAACAGTCTTGAGGATCGACCCGTCCGAAGCGACGAGCAGCAGCTTCATCGCCGAGGTGCCGAGATCCACGCCGATATACAAATTCAAAGCAGTATCTCCTTTTGTTTTGATAATACCATTATACATTCCCCGCCGCTTTTTTTCAAGAGCTATTTCAGTATTATTTAGTGATATATACCGAATACCCCCTTGAAAATCGCCGGTAGGTGTGATAAAATAAAACGTGAACAATAACGGCGTTAAGCCGTAAGAACGAATATTCAAGAAAGGCAGCCGTATGGCTGATGGTAAAAGATCCATGCAGAAACCCGTAATAGGTATCAGACCCATCATCGACGGTCGTATGCTTGGCGTCCGCGAGGCGCTTGAAGAGCAGACCATGAACATGGCGAAAGCCGCGAAAGAGCTCATCGAGAAAGAGCTTTTCTATCCGGACGGAACGCACGTCGAGTGCATCATCGCCGACACAACGATAGGCGGCGGCGCGGAAGCCGCCCGCTGCGCGGACAAATTCACCAACTATAACGTGTGCGCTACCCTTTCGGTCACCCCCTGCTGGTGTTACGGAAGCGAGACGATGGATCTCGATCCCAATACCGTAAAGGCGGTCTGGGGCTTCAACGGGACGGAGCGTCCGGGCGCCGTTTATCTCGCCGCGATCATGGCGGCTCACGCCCACCGCGGTCTGCCCGCGTTCGCCATCTACGGACACGAGGTCCAGGACAAGGACGACACCTCCATTCCGGACGACGTGCGTGAAAAGCTGCTCCGCTTTGCCCGCTGCGCCATCGCCGTTGGTCTTATGCGCAACAAGGCTTACGTCGGAGTCGGCGGCGTCGCCATGGGCATCGCCGGATCGGTCCTCGATCCCCACGTTATGCAGAAATATTTCGGTCTCCGCGCCGAGTGGGTCGATATGAGCGAGATTATCCGCCGCGTAAAGCTTGAGATCTACGACAAGGACGAGTACGAAAAAGAACTCGCCTGGATAAAGAAGAACTGCAAGCCCGGCCTTGAGGTCAACGTTCCCGAAAAGATCAACACTCCCGAGCAGGCCGAGTCCGAATGGGAGTTCGTCGCAAAGATGACCGTTATCATCCGCGACATCCTTCTCGGCAACCCCAAGCTCGCCGATCTCGGCTGGATCGAAGAGTCCAACGGCCGCAACGCCATCGTCGGCGGCTTCCAGGGTCAGCGCCAGTGGACCGACTTTATGCCCAACGCGGACTTCACCGAGGCCATCCTCAACACCTCCTTCGACTGGAACGGACCGCGTCAGCCCACCGTTTTCGCCACCGAGAACGACACCCTGAACGGTATGTCCATGCTCCTCCTCCACCTCGTTTCCAACCGCAGCCCGATCTTCTCCGACGTCCGTACCTACTGGAGCGCGGACGCCGTTGAGCGCGTCACCGGCTACAGACCGACGGGAAAGGCGGCAAACGGCTTTATGCATCTTCTCAACTCCGGCGCGTCCGCTCTCGACGGAGCCGGCGCGATGAAGGACGAAAAGGGCGAGTCCGTCATGAAGCGCTGGTGGGAGGTCACCCAAAAGGACATCGACGACACGATGGCAAAGGTCAAATGGGCTCCCGCAAACAAGGGCTATTTCAGAGGCGGCGGCTTCTCCTCGCAGTACTCCTCCGAGGGCGAAATGCCTGTCACCATGGTCCGCCTCAACATCGTGGACCATCTCGGACCGGTCCTTCAGGTCGCCGAGGGCTACACCGTAGAGCTTCCCGACGAGGTCGACAAGACCCTGCTTATGCGCACCGACCCCACGTGGCCTTCCCTGTGGTTCGCTCCGCGCCTTGATCCCGAAAACGAGGCGTTTAAGGATGTTTACAGCGTTATGGCAAACTGGGGCGCAAATCACGGCGCTTCCGTTTACGGTCACGTAGGAGCCGACATACTCACCCTCGCGTCGATGCTCCGTATCCCGGTCTCTATGCACAACGTCCCCGCCGACAAGGTCTACCGTCCGCACGCCTGGACCGCTTTCGGCACAAAGGATCAGGAGGGCGCCGACTATCGCGCCTGCGCCGCCTACGGTCCGCTGTATAAATAATGCGCTTCCGCTCAACGTCCCCCGCCCGATTGCGGGGGACGTTGAACAGTCTTTGAACTTTGACCTTTGATCTTTGAACTTATTTATCTAAAATCATTGACAAGCAATTTCATTTGTGCTATAATATCCTTCGCGCAAAATCGAGATGTGGCTCAGTTTGGTAGAGCGCTGCGTTCGGGACGCAGAGGCCGCAGGTTCAAATCCTGTCATCTCGACCAGTCATATTTGAGGTCAGTGATCCGTTTACAGCGGATCACTGATTTTTAAAAAACAAATCATCAATCACCGGAGAATAATGAAAAAGATCATCTTCTTTGTAATATCGGCCGCGTTCATCCTCTCCGTTGTTTCTTGCGGAGGGGCGGACCTTTCTCACGACACGGATGATACCGCTATCGCCTCGGTAACGACCGATGATACCGCCGAGACGACGTCCCCGATCTCCGGCGACGGAACGGATAAGCAGGAAGATCCCGCGTCCGTAACGGTCAGGATCGGGGAAAAGACTTTCAAAGCGGAGCTTGAGGACAACGACACCGCGCGCAGTCTGATCGCCATGCTCCCCATGACGCTTGAAATGAAAGAACTGAATAATAATGAAAAGTATTATTATCTCGACGTTTCCCTGCCGGCTTCTCCCCGATATTTCGGCGGGATAAACGAAGGCGATATCATGCTTTACGGCGACAACTGCCTTGTTCTGTTTTACGAAACCTTCCAGACGGTTTATTCATATACCCGCATCGGGCATATCGAAAACGTCTCGGAGCTTAAAGACGCGCTCGGCGGCGAAAACGTCACCGTAACTTTTGAGCCGTGATAAAATAATATACGTTATTCGGGACGCGCTTTCCTGCCGCGTCCCGATTTTTTAAAAATTTTCCAACCTTTTTCCCTTTTCGCCTGTCTTTATTGATGAAGTAAACCGAAAGGACGACGTTATGACCGATTACAAAATTTTGACCGACGAGATGCTTGTCGAGTTCTCCCTGATCGGAGACGAGCGCGCTTTTGCTGAGCTTGTATCGAGATACGAAAAGCCGGTCCATACGGCGGCTTACGGCATCACGGGCAACTATTTCTCCGCGCAGGACGCCTCTCAAGACGCCTTTGTCTCCGCCTGGATCAAGCTCGCGTCGCTGAACGACGCCGCCAAATTCCGCCCCTGGCTCATGGCGATAGCGAGAAACAGCGCGCGAAATCTGACTGCGCGTTACCGCGCGGTCGCCCGTGATATCCCGCTCGACGACGAGCTCGTAAGCGCCATACCTGACGACAGCTCGGAAGCGGACGAGCTGCGCGAGCTTATCGACACGCTCGACGCCGACACGCGCGATATCCTCAAGCTGCACTATTTTGAGGGGTACTCCGTAAAGGAGATAGCCGAAAAGCTCGGTCAGCCGGTCGGAACGATCAAATGGCGCCTTTCCGAAGGGAGAAAGAAATTGAGAAAAGGTTACGGATACGAAGAAGAGTACGATGAAAACGAGGCTGTCATGCGCCGCGTTATGCGTCAGGTGGAAAACCTCAAGCTGTGGCGATTTAAGGAAAGCAAGACCGGATTTGCCGACGAATACCGCAAGGTGATCGCAAACGTTGAAGCCCTGAAGGAGTCTAAAGACAAGGACAACGCCATGGCGGATATGCTGGTAATGGGCTACTGGTGGATCGACGGCTTACGGCATTTCTCGCAGGTGAAAAAGATCAAAAAACTCGCGGAGAAAGCCGGAAACGAGGACGCCCTTGCAAATATCGCGATAATGGAGTTCAGGTTCAAAATGATGGAATACTATGACCTCCATGACGAACACGAATTTGACAAGGACGAAAACACGAGCAGCTACCGCGCAAAGCTGATCGAACTTGAAAACTCGCTGGTAGAGTATTACGCGGAGCGCGGGCACATCAAGGCGGAGGCCGCGCTTCTGATCGAGCTTGCGAACGATTTCAGCCTGGACAAATTCTATCGAGACGCGATACGGTGTGTGGATCGGCTGAAGGATATTTCGAAAGATGGCGGATTTGAAAGGATATTTGCCGGAGAAGCAAAAAAAGAATACGTCCGTTATTCCGAATTTGCCGCAAAAGGCGACATGGACGTCGACTCGATAACGTCGATCAACAGGCTGTCCGAAAAAAGCGGAAAACTGTACAGATGGTCGGACGCAAGCTGCCGTTATATAAGCACAAACAGATCAAGATGGGTATGGCTCGAAGCGATCGACCCGTTCTCACCCGTATACGACGGCGTCATTTATGACAGATCGTTAAAGAAAGACGAGCCGATAACAAGCTCGTCCGGAAATACCGTTACTCTGATAAGCGAAGACGAGACAGTAACCGTTCCCGCCGGAAGGTTTGAAAACTGCAGCGTCGTTAGGCTGTCGGAGAAGATGACAAACAGAAGTAAGACGATCTATTACCGCCCTGACGTCGGTATGATAAAGCTTGCCGCGACCTTTCTGTTATACAATCCATCGTCGGATAAAAATGAAAAATTCGACATCGAACTCTCGCTTAAGTCATACGATGCGAAATTCGAAGGGATGATCCCGCGCGCGGGCAGCCGTTGGACCTATCACTTCTCCGATACGCTTATCAACTTGTTGTCCGAGTGCGAGGCGAAAATCGTTTCCGACGAAAAAAACGGGGCGATATCTGTATTCTGTATAACTACCGATATAAAAACCGTTGAGACGGCCTCGTTTGAAGAAGACATCGCCTATGCGACATACAATTTCAACGATATCGTACGCTATAGGAGAAATAACGGCAGGCTGTCCGAAATTCTCGCGCGAGCCGAGTCGCGCGATATGACCGCCACGCAGCGAAAGATGTTTGATCTATACCGCCGCGCATCTGACCGTTTATACCGGCTCTACGAAATGTCAAACGAGCCGGAGCCGCCTGTAAGGGGACTTTGGAACGAATTCAGCGTTTATGAGATGCGCAAGGAGGGCGAAAACGTCGCCCTGCTTGACAATAATCCGGGCTGGCACATCGCTTATTCCCCCTTTCTTCCGAGTATAGAGGGGCAAAAGCTGCTTCACAATCAGTTTATTAAGATTCTTTCCGATTCCACCGGATTTCTTTGGAGTGAAAAATGGAAGCCGGGCTATTCGGAAAACTATATGCGCGACGTTTACGGGATGAAGGACCGGGAGCTTTCCTTCCATTTCGTCAAGGGAGGAGAGACCGTCACCGTTCCCGCCGGAACGTTTGAAAACTGTATACACATTCAGTTCGATATGCGCGGCATAGGAAATCTCTATACGCCGTTCGGGTATCGCGGGGGATGGGCGGATTACTGGTTCGCGCCGGGGATAGGCCTCGTTCAGCATTTCCGGCTTATCAACGCGACTTACGACTGTTACTGGCAGTTGACGGAATATAAAGGAACGGGCGAGGGGTATTTCCCCGTTGACGACGGGCTGTTCCGCAGATACGAGCCCGCCGATCTCCGCGAAGGTTTTATTTCCTCGCTCGAGGTAACGTTTATAAGCGACGGATCAAGGTCTTATATGATATACGACGCCGAAGGATCCCAAAAGACGGAGTTTTACAATGCCGCGGCGAGAGGGTTTGGATTTAACTATGACGAGTATAAAAAGAGCCTGGACGAAGCGGCGGTCTCCATACTTCCGATGATAGTAAAATACGACCCCGCCGGACTTATAAAAGACGGCGGAGACCCGAACGAATATATGGTTGAAGCCAGAGATATAGTTGGGATCGCGCCGACTTATAACGATATCCCCAACGGATCCGAAGAATATATCAATGAAGTCGAGAGGATCCTTACCCCCTTCAATTCCGACCGTATGCCGGATCACGAGATCGTATGCGAGATAGCTGAAAAAGCCCGCGAGATCTCAAAGGGGACGAGCTTTTTTGAGCAAAAAGTCGATATGGACGAGCTATACGGCGGCAGACTGACAGGCGAGTATAACGACCTGATCAAGACCGCCGAAGAGACCCTTGAAAAGAACGACTGCGGCAAGATGTCGCAGGCGGTCGCGGTCCTTTCCCCGTCCCGAAATATCCATGCGGCGTTCATCTATGATCCGCTCTCCGACGACGAGTCGGCGGAGGACGCTCTGATCGGCGAGATAAGGCGGGAGGAAAAAGGCGAGATGCTCCGCGTCGTCTGTATGAGGCATGACGGCGGTATTGAGATCCCGTCGGCGCGGCTTCGCAAAAAGATGCTCGAGCTTTCGGATAAAAACGGATTTGCCGCCGTCAGGACCAATTCGACGATAGGCTTCAAACGGCTCGGCGATATAGAATAATACATTTACTAAAGTTTTTTATCTTCCCCCGGTAGAACCGGGGGATTTTTTCCACGCCTTAAGGCACCATAAAAATCAGCCCCCGCGGGATACGGCGCCGCGGGGGTTCGATTTCGGAACGGATTTTTTCAGTATACCTTTCCGTGATATATTTTCAATTCTTCGTCGTACTGACTCTTAAAATTCCGATATATTATTTTATCTTTATTACTATTACTTCAGGTTTGTTGTTGATCCTCGGGATAAAGTGCGGATTGCCGACTCCGCGGCTGACGATAAGGCGTCCTTCGTACATACCGGACGTGTATTTCGGGAATATTCCCTGTCCCGGCGCGAACACTCCGCGCCCGAAAAACCGCCATTGTCCGCCGTGCGCGTGCCCCGAGACCGTGAGATCGACAGGCAGCCGGCGTATATAACGCGCGTAATATTCCGGGTGATGACAGAGCAGCAGCTTGTACCCCGGAAGCGCGGAAAACCTTTCGAGCCATTCGAGATCGGGCGGCGGCGACTTTTTAAAATGCGTTTGCTTTTCCAGCTTGGGATATCCGGTGGTCAGACCGCCTATAATCACGCCGTTGAATTCCGCCGAACTGTTGTCGAGCACGGAGGCTCCGCAGCGCTCCGCCTCCGCCGTGACGTCGAAGCCGCATTTCATCTCGTGGTTGCCGATAGAGAAAAAGACCGGGCAGACCTTTGACGCCTCCCGCAAAAATTCGGCGCCGGTCATGTACATTTCGTCGCCGTGGAAGCAGTCGCCCGGCAGCAGAACGGCGCCGCACCCGCTTTTCTTTATCAGCTCAATGATCGGATCCACCGCGCAGCCGTGGAGATCGGAGACGACGAAAAAGGCCGTCGGGCGCGGCAGCCCTGCGGTTATTTGATATTCGGTTGTCACCGGATATACGGCTTTTCCTTGCTTTGACATAGTTCTTCTATATAATAAATATCCTCTATCGGAACGCATACGCCGCCGTCGGCGACCAGCCTTCCTTCTATACGGTCTATTTCTTTTATTTTGAGCGGCGCGGTGACGTATTCCCCTCCGTCTTTCAGCTCGTCGGGTTTGAAATAGGTCACGATCACTTCCGGACGCTCGTCGATACGGGCGTCGATCTGCCGAAGTCTCGCGTCCAGTTTTTCTATCTCGTCGGGGTCAAGCGCCCCGCGCTCATCCGTCAGGCGCGCCGCCTCGCGTATGCAGTCCTCGTAACCCGTAAGCGCCGCAAACGGGCTGAACTGCGCCGCGCGGTCGTAATTTGACATATGCTTGCGCGTAAGGGAAACGTGACGCGGCATATCTATTATATCAGCATACGCGGAATTGTCAATATCACTCATCTTTGATAAGCCACGCAAAGCCCTTTGCCGTTCGCAGCTCTGGTTCGCGGAAGTGGTTCCCCTCGTTCCATTCGAGCGCGCATTTTATCCCGTCCATGGACGATATTATGCGGTACTGCTTCCGTATGGCGTCCCCCACCTTTGACATGATCTTGTTTTTTGTATTCTCCTCCTTATCGCCGAGACTGAGGTATACCTTTTTCGCGCGGGTATTGTGACCGAAAAAGAACTGTTCCCAGCCGGGATACCACACCGAGGGCGAGACCGCGGCAACGCCCGAAAAGCGGTCGGTGCGATAAGACGTCCACAGCGCGAAAAGTCCGGCGAGCGAATACCCTCCGAGATAATATTCCGCGTCGGCGCCGTATCCGGCGTCAAGCCGCGGTATAACGGTATCGAGTATACGGTCGAGCGTCTCCTGACCGCCGCCGCCGAAGCCTTCGCGGCCGGTCACGGCCTCCGCACGCCACGGCGAAAGATCGTCGTTCCAGCTTTTTACCGGAACGCCGCAGAGCAGTATATCATCCCTGCCCGACAAGCCGCGGATCAGTTTGTATTCCGTTTCCACAGACTCCGCGTCGCGGGAGTCTATGGGTTGGATAATGCGTATTTTTGACGACGTATCGCCAAACAATATTACGTTGTCCGTTTTGTTCCCCTCCCATCAGCCGCCTTACGGCGGCGGCTCTCCCCCCCCCCGCAAACGCGGGAAGGAGATTTTCCGTAAATATCTTCGCGGCTAAGCCCGGTGGCCGCCGACCTGACAGTTGCGCGCCCGCGTCGTAGCGCCCTCCTCATAATTCATTCCCTTAAGTATGGCGTTTTTACCGTAACGGTTCTTTATCCCTATAAGCGCCTTTTGCATTGCCTTTTCCCGTTTTTCTTCCGCGCTTCTGCGCTCCGTTTCGTCCGGGTCGCGGAAAAAATCGAGCTGGACCGGTCTGACTTCGCGTTCCGCAGCGTTCTCGTCCGCTACGTGATTTGCAACGACGCAAAGACGCCGCACGGAAAGCGAACGGTCGGTTATACGCTCGAAAAGCCCGGTGACCGCATCCATTATGCGCCGCGTCGACGAGGTAAAGCCGCCGAGATTTACCGATCCGTGCGCCGATTTCGGCGTTGCGCGCCCGTAGTAGTCTATCTCCACCTCGCCGTCGTAGTTTTTCAGCCGTTCCGGATCGCGGAAGCCCTCGTAGCCGACCGACAGCACCATCTGGTCGGTCACAAGTCCCTTTTCGACTATATCGAGCACCAAAAGATCGGTCATCTCACGCACGATCAGCCGCGCCTTTTCGTACGGATACGGCTCATGGAGAACCTGCCCGGTGCTGATGCTGTTGCTCTGCGGGACGTAGGACTTTATATCCTCCATGCCGCAGGGCTCCCAACCCCAGGCGTGATCTATAAGCAATTCGGCGTTTATGCCGAAAAGTCTGTAGAGCTTGTTTTCGTTGTAGAGCGACATACGCGCGATATCGCCCATGGTGAACATCCCGCTGCTTTCAAGGCGGCGCGATATGCCGCGTCCTATCCGCCAGAAGTCGGTGAGCGGCCGGTGATCCCACAGCAGTTTGCGGTAAGAAGCCTCGTCGAGCTCGGCGATACGCACGCCGTCGGCGTCGGCGGGACTCTTTTTCGCCACGATGTCCATGGCTATCTTGCAAAGGTAGAGATTTGTCCCTATGCCGGCGGTGGCGGTTATCCCCGTCTCGGAGAGCACGTCGCGCACAAGCATCATGGTGAACTCCCGCGCCGTCATTCCGTAAAGCCGCATATATTTCGTTACGTCGATGAACACCTCGTCTATGGAGTAGACGTGTATATCCTCCGGCGCCGCGTATTTGAGGTAGACCGAATAGATCTGCTTGCTGACCTCCATATATCGCGCCATACGGGGCGGCGCGACGATATAGTCGAGCTCCAGCGACGGGTCGGCGGCGAGCTCTTCCGCAAGATACGACTTGCCGCGGAAGCCGCGCCCGGGCGCATTGTACCTTCTGCCGTTGTTCACGTCGCGCACCTTCTGCACCACCTCAAAGAGACGCGGTCTGCCCGGTATGCCGAACGACTTCAGCGACGGCGAAACGGCAAGGCATATAGTCTTGTCGGTGCGCGAGGCGTCGGCGACGACCAAATTGGTCTTAAGGGTATCGAGCCCGCGGTCGACACATTCGACAGAGGCGTAAAACGACTTCAGGTCTATGGCTATATAGGTCTTTTGCCCGCCTTCTACGTATTCCACAGCCGACGCCCCCCTTTTTCCGCCGCGATCCGTTGTTCGCACAAATTTTCGATTGCACATATATTTTACCACCAAATCGGCGGTATGTCAACACAAAACCGAACATTTGTTCGGTTTTGTCGGAGGAAATTTCTGTTTTTCCCTTCTCTGATCACTGAAAACGGGGATAACTATGTGGAAAAGTGGATAACTTTGCGAGTTATCCACTTTTTTTAATAATATTGATCGTTGAACGCAAAAAGCCGGATCGTCCGCGATCAACGAAATATTGAAAAGAGACCTTTCTTCTCATAAGGGGCGGACACGGCGGTTATCACCTTGTATCCCGTCGGGTCGAGTATGCGCCTCAGCGCGTCCACGGACACCGGCTGATCGGATATTATCTCGGTAAATCCGCTTTTATGATCTGAAGTCACTTTTTTGGGCTTGACGGCGGCGCGTATCGCTTCGTTGACGTGCGCCTCGCACATTCCGCAGCTCATTCCCTCTATCTTTACGGTCGTTTTTATCATGATCTATCTCCTTATTCCGACGTTTTGAGCGCTTCCACCATATCTATCTTCTTGTTCTTACGGGCGACCATCCATCCGACTATAAGCGACACTCCGAATGTGAGGAGGATGGAGACCGTGTATGTCAGCGGTCCGAGCATCAGCTTCATTTCGTATTCGGACGCAAGCGCAGAGATCATCCATTGGAGCGTCCCGAGTCCTGCCGGCAGACCGACGACGACTCCGATAACGGTCAGCCATATATTCTGGGAGATCAGCAATCGCCCGATCTTCCTGCTTTTGAAGCCGAGCACCTTGAGCGTGGCGAGCTCTTTCGAACGCTCGACGTAGCTCATGACGCCGAGGTTGTAGAGAACGACTATACCGAGGATGACCGCCGCGATCACAAGGATAAAGACCATCCCGTCCATGATCTGAACAAAGCTGCTGAAGCTGTCCATCAGCTGACGCTTATCCTGCTTGCCGGAGATGATATCGGACGACGGTATCTCGTTCGAGAGCTTTTCCGTATAGATCGCGGAAACGCCGTATCCGACGCCCAGCTCATCCGCGAGCGTGTCTGTCATGGTGATGCTTTCGGTCATGATGGAGCGGTTATACCCGACCACCTTCACACGGTACGTTTCTTCGCCGCCGTAAGGTGAAAACTCGATGTACTCGCCTATTTTCGCCTTGTCCGCAAGACGCAGGCAGAGGTATACTCCGTCGTCCCGGAGATCTATGTTTTTATTATTCTTGTCGATAACGCTGAATCTGCCCTTGTCGTTATGCACGATATCGAGCGTCGCCGTTTCGCCGTCCAAGCTCACTCCCGAATAGCTTTCCCAGTCGCCGTCAAGATCGGCAATCAGCTTGCTTGCTTTTTCAAGATCCGTGTTTTCGACGATATTGACCTTTGTCGCGTAATGCGAAACGCCGTTGTCGAGCAGATCGAGAAATCCCGCCATCGTATCGCGCATACCGAGTCCCCCGACAAGCAGGATCAAACAGCCGACTATGCCGACAAGCGTCATGGTAAAGCGGCTTTTATGGCGCATCAGATCGCGGAAATTCCATTTTGTAGCGAAATTCAGCTTATCAAAGAAGCGCAGTTTTTCAAAGATCGACCGCTTCATCTTCTTGGGCGTATACGGACGGAGCGCGTCGGCGGCGGTGCCTTTGAGCTGTGCGCGGACCGAGAGGAAGCTGATCAAAGCGAGCAGCAATACGGTCCCCGCTATCACCGGGTAGCAGAACGCCGGCGTATCAGCCGTCCAGTCGGGCATATCGAAATATGTGCCCATCATTCCGTTCTCGCTCATTACCGCTTTGCAGACAAAATATCCGAGGACAGAGCCGAGCGCGGCGCCGACCGCGCCGATAAAAAGACCGTAAAGAGAATAATGGCGCAGGATGGTCCCGTCCTTAAATCCGAGCGCTTTCAGCACGCCGATCTGCGTCTTCTCTTTCGTTGCGATACGGTGCATCGTCGTCACCATGGTAAGTACCGCTATTGCAAGGAAGAGCACGGGCAGGATGGAGCCCATCGCCTTTCCCTCTTTTGCCTCGCCCATCGCCTCTTTATATACGACGTGATCGTCTTTCGATACGATCATCAGAGTTTTGCCGGTCTTTTCCTTTACCGCTTTCTCGAGCTCGGCCTTCTCCATTCCGGAGCGAAGATTGACCTGCGAAAAGACCTTGTCCGCCGCCTGTTCGAGCATTTCATCGGTAAGAGCCTCCTCCGCCTGCCGAGCCGCGGCTTCGTCCGGGATCCCCGCCTCCCGCATTTCATCCGCTATACCGTTTATCAGCTTTTCACGCAGTACCGCGTTGAGTTTTGCGGGTGATATGTAGGCGTAACCGAAGGTGTTGAAGTCCGGCATGACCTGGTTGCTGTCGGCGAGACATATCATATGCTCGCCGGCTTTTATAAGTCCGGCGACCTCCCCTTTTATTTCCATCCCCTGAAATTCGAGCGTCAGCCCGTCGCCCAGAGCAATACCGTTGAGGCCGGCGAATTTGTCCGAGAGCCAGATCCCGTCGCCTTTTTCATCGTACTCCGCCCCGCTCATCAGCGTGAAAGTCGAAACGGTGTAGTTTTCCGATACGTCGAGCGCAAGCGCTTTCTTGCTGTCGCCTTTTATTTCGAGGTTGACCGAGAGATACCGCGTCGCCGCGTCGACGCCGTTTATCGACAGGATCTTTTCGAGATCGTCTTTTGTAAAGCCCGTCTCCGAATACAGACGGTAATCGGCGTAGTTCGTATCATCGAAAAAGCGGGAGGTATCGTATTCTATCGTTTTCCATTCCATATTAAATCCCAGGAAAACGCCGATACCGAGCGTCATCATTACGATCATGGAGATGAACTGCGCTTTATAGTTCCACGCCGTACGGAGCATCTTTCGGAAAAGCATCACCACTCCACCTCTTCCACGGCGGCGGGGGCGTCCTGCGTCTCGCAAGAGCGTATCCTTCCGTTCTTGACGCGTATGACGACGTCGGCTATTTTTGCGATATTCTGATTGTGAGTGACGATTATGATCGTCTTACCGTACGACCTCGCCATGTTCAGCAGGACCTTCAAGACCACGACGCCCGTTTCGGAGTCAAGCGCGCCCGTCGGCTCGTCACAGAGAAGGATATCCGGGTTTTTGGCAAGCGCGCGCGCTATAGAGACGCGCTGCTGCTCACCGCCGGAAAGCCCGGAGGGGAATTTTTTCATATGGTCGGCAAGTCCGACCCGATCCAGCATCTCCACAGGGTCGAGAGCTTTCTTCGATATCTCTTTTACAAGCGAAACGTTTTCAAACACGGTGAGAGTGGGGATAAGGTTATAGGACTGGAAAACGAAACCCACCTTTTCAGCGCGGTATTCCGCAAGCTCGTCGTTTGACAGCTTGGAAATATCGTATCCGTCGACCTTGACGGTCCCGTCAGTCGGGCTGTCAAGCCCTCCGAGAATGTTGAGCAAGGTACTTTTCCCCGCTCCGCTTGGTCCCAGCACGACGACCAGCTTCCCTTTTTCTATCGAGAGGTCGACGTTGTCGAGCGCCCTCTGCTCATGATCTCCGGTAACGTAAACGCGCGAGACGTTTTTCATTTCTACTATAGCCATATCTGATACCTCGCAAATAATAATTCCGGGGAGGCGCATCCATATAATACGTCTCCCCGTTCTGATCAATGCTTATGACAAGAACCGCACATTCCGCAGGCGGAGCAATTACCGCCGCAGGAGGTTTTGCCTTTTTTCTTATCGCGGAGGACAACGGCAAGAGCGCCGATCACGATAAAAGCAAGCACCAGGCAAATTATAAACGCGGCCGTGTTTTCTGCTATCCATGCGAACATACTGTCAGCTCCTTTCATAAGCGGGATCTTCGGATCTGTTTACTTTTTGGTCTTTACCTTTTTGGTGAGAACTGTTGCTTCCTTATACTTCTTGAAGAAAAGCATATACACGCCGAATACGAGCAGCGCCGCTGCGACTATCAGCGAAATGATATTCAGGACGGCGTGCTGTTCGGTCAGGCTTCCGGAGAAGAGATTGCCGAACTGGTTGATCATAAGCGCGATGATATATGCAAACCCGCACTCATAACCGATAGCGAACCAGGTCCACTTTCTGTTGTTCATCTCACGCTTGATGGCGCCGATCGCGGCAAAGCAAGGCGCGCAGAGGAGGTTGAACACGAGGAAGGAGAGACCGGTTATTTGCGTAAACGACGCGCTGATATTTCCGATATCGCCGTACAGAACACCCATCGTTCCGACGATGTTCTCCTTTGCGACAAGTCCGGTGAAGGATGCGACAGCTGCCTGCCAGTTGCCCCAACCGAGAGGAGCGAATATCCAGGCTACGACCTTTCCGATATGGGCGAGGATGGAGTTCTCCATCTGATCCTCGGCAAGCATTCCGAACTGTCCGTCGACCCATCCGAAGTAGGAAAGGAACCAAACGACTATAGTGGAGAGCAGGATTATCGTTCCCGCCTTCTTGATGAAGGACCAGCCGCGCTCCCACATGGAGCGAAGCACGTTGCCTAATGTCGGCCAGTGATATGCGGGCAGCTCCATAACGAAGGGAGCGGGATCGCCCGCGAACATTCTGGTCTTCTTAAGGATAATTCCGGAGATTATTATCGCCGCCATTCCGATGAAGTAGGCGCCGGTTGCGATCCACGCGGAGCCTCCGAAGATCGCCGCGGCGACCATCGAGATAAAGGGGACCTTTGCTCCGCACGGGATAAAGGTGGTCGTCATAATGGTCATACGGCGGTCGCGCTCGTTCTCTATTGTACGAGACGCCATGATACCGGGAATTCCGCATCCCGTTCCGATAAGGATCGGGATAAACGACTTGCCGGACAGACCGAAACGGCGGAATATACGGTCGAGGACGAATGCGATACGCGCCATGTATCCGCACGCCTCGAGGAAGGCGAGCAGCAGGAAGAGCACGAGCATCTGCGGTACAAATCCGAGCACCGCGCCGACTCCGGCGACGATACCGTTCTGGATAAGTCCGTACAGCCAATCCGGGACCACCGGATCTCCGTTGTCGTCGAGCAGAGCCTTATCGAGCAGAGCCGGGATACCGGGGACCCATACCCCGTCGTCGGCGGGATCGGGCTCCTCGAAGCCGTTCTCTTCAAAATATGCGATCGCGTCTTTAAACGACATCGCGTTGGTCTCATCCTCGCTTGCGTTCTCCGGGACCTCGGAGAAATAGACGTCTATCTCGCTCTCCTCAAGAGTTTCCTCATCGGTCACCGTGTATTTGACCGAGTCCTTATCCGAGGTGACGTTCTTCAGCTCGGCGATCAGGCCGTCGGCATCGAGATCCTCATCCTCGACATCTATGTCGGGAGCAAATGCGCCGAGCGCGTTCATCGCGGCGGAATAGTTTTCCGCCTTCTCCTCGGACGCCGCGGAACCTATTCCGAAGAGGTGAAATCCGTCGCCGAACAATCCGTCGTTCGCCCAGTCGGTCGCGGCTGCGCCGACCGTCACCATTGATATATAGTAGACAAGGAACATTATCGCCGCAAAGATCGGCAGACCAAGCCAGCGGTTGGTGACCACCTTGTCTATTTTATCCGAAGTTGAGAGCTTGCCTTTGTTTTTCTTCTTATAGCACGCCTTGACGACCTTGCCTATGTAGATATATCTTTCGTTGGTGATTATAGACTCCGCGTCGTCGTCGAGCTCTTTTTCCGCGGCGGCGATATCGTTTTCGATGTGAGAGAGCGTATCCGCGGGTATTTCAAGGTCTTCAAGCACCTTGCTGTCGCGCTCGAATACCTTTATCGCGTACCATCTCTGCTGTTCTTCCGGCAGACCGTGTACGATCGCTTCCTCGATGTGGGCGAGCGCGTGCTCCACCGGTCCGGAGAAGGTGTGCTGCGGGATGGTCTTGCCGTTCTTCGCGGCGTCGATCGCCGCGTCCGCGGCCTCGGAGATACCCGTTCCCTTAAGAGCGGATATTTCAACGACCTTACATCCGAGCTGGTTGGAGAGCTCCTTTACGTTTATGACGTCGCCGCTCTTTTTCACGACGTCCATCATATTGATCGCTACAACCACCGGGATGCCGAGCTCGGTAAGCTGTGTGGTCAGATACAGGTTGCGTTCAAGATTTGTCCCGTCAACGATATTGAGTATGGCGTCCGGACGCTCGCTTATGAGATAGTTGCGCGCCACGACCTCCTCAAGAGTGTACGGGGAGAGAGAATAGATGCCCGGAAGGTCGGTGATGATAACGCCGTCGTGCTTCTTCAGCTTGCCTTCCTTTTTTTCAACGGTAACTCCCGGCCAGTTTCCTACGAACTGATTTGATCCGGTCAGGGCGTTGAACAGCGTCGTTTTTCCGCTGTTCGGGTTACCCGCAAGAGCTATGCGAAATTCCATAATTCTTTCCTTTCTGCGATAACGAGTTAGCTGAAGCTAACCTCGCAATAAAAAATAATGTTCCCTTTTTCGGTCCGGAGTCTACTCGATCTCGATCATTTCGGCGTCCGCCTTGCGGATCGAAAGCTCGTAATCGCGGACGTTGACCTCGATAGGATCCCCGAGCGGAGCTACCTTGCGAACGTAGACCTCTATACCGCGGGTGATGCCCATGTCCATGATGCGGCGCTTTATCGCGCCCTCACCGTGAAGCCTGACAACCTTTACGGTATCGCCTATCTTCGCGTCCCTCAAAGTTTTCATCGTTGTATCCTCCTATAATAGTATACAGTATTATGTTCAGACCATGATCTTTCGCGCCATTTCGTCGCTTATCGCTATCCGCGACTCCTTGACCTTTACGATCACGTTTCCTCCGAGACGGTTTACCACGGTAACAGTGCTTCCGACGGTAAATCCGAGATCCTCGAGGTGCTTTTTTACGTCCGGAGATCCGCCTATCTTCAATATTATGTTCTCTTCACCCGCGTCCGAAAGTCCGAGCGGCATCATACGATCACCCTCCGCAGTCGATTTGTTAGCATAGGCTAACCGATCCGTATCAAATTTGGTTAGCCAGAACTAACCCATTCGACTATATTATAGTTAGCCGCGGGTAACTTGTCAATAGCGTTTTTGATTTTTTCTAAAAAATTAATTTTATGTTCATATTCGCACGCCGAACGGTTCTGTATCTTGACTTTTCCCTTTCGGATATTGTATAATACTATCAGTTGATGAAAGGAGGATTTTTGCCGTGACCCTTCAGGAATCGGGTGAAATGTATCTCGAAACTATTCTGGTGCTTTCAAAAGAGTTGTCCGCGGTACGCTCTATCGACGTAAGCGAATACCGCGGGTATTCAAAACCGTCCGTCAGCCGCGCAATGGGGCTGCTCAAATCTGGCGGATATATTAATATCGACGCCGGCGGGCATATAACCCTGACCGAAGCGGGACGCGACGTGGCGGAGCGTATCTACGAACGCCATACGGTCCTTACAGACGTGCTCGTCTCTCTCGGGGTCGATCCAGAGGTGGCGGCTGAGGACGCGTGCAGCATGGAACATCATATAAGCGACGCGTCGTTCAGCGCGATAAAGGAACACATCGAGAAGTTCGGACTGCCGAAATTGACAATAAATAACAAGCCGGGTTTTTGATCCAGATCCCGTTTTCCGGATCAAGCTCCCGGCTTTATTTATTTGTTTATTTGTTTGTTTACATCTTTTTCTCAAGTCTGTCTATTTCGCGCAGATAACGGTCTATTCCCTCTCCCTCGGTCTCGTTCCACTCGGTCTTCATGACCTCCATCGCCTCGCGGTACATTTCTATCGCTCCGGCAAGATCCCCGCGTATCTCGCAAATGTGCGCGATCGCTTCAAACGGATCGACAAACCGCGGCTTCGGGGCGGCCTCTATGTCTTTTTTGAAATACTCCACCGCCTCGTCGTAGCGGCATAGCTTCGCCATCTCGTTGGCGTAGGAAAAGTTGGTCATCCACTCGTCCGGATGGTTCTTCAACATGGCGTTGAGAGTCTCCTCCGCGGTGGGCATATCTCCCTCCTTCTTCTGTATGGCGTAAAGATAAAGCTCGTAGTGGAACGTATAGGCGACAGTCTTGAGCTTTTCAAGGTACTCGCGCGCTTCGACGGTACGCCCGTCGGCGATAAGCAGATCGAGCAGCCAGTAATAACAGCGGCGGTCGTCCGGGTGTCTGCCGACAAAGTCCTTGTAGAACTCGATCAGCTCGTGGTGGTTTGAGCAGTTCCAGTCGTCACACGGTCCCTTCTCCGCGTCGAAGATCGCGGAATGGGCGTCCTTCCTGTCCGGAAGAAGCTCAAGCGCGCGGCGGGCAAGCGGCGACGCCATATCGTGATACTCGTCGGCGCGCTTGTTGTAAAGCTGGGCGAGCAAAAGCGTGGCGGTCCCCTCGACGGCGGGATCCCCGGTCTTTTCCTTAAGGAAACGCTCCGTGTCGCGGAAGGTCGATTCGGGAATAAAACGGACGTCCCAGAGCATATTGTCTATGCGCTCGAAGCGCGCCTCGTCGGTCATGGTGAACAGCTCGTCGATCGTAACTCCGAAGATCACCGACAGCTCCGGGAGCATCATTATGTCGGGAGTCGTCGTGCCGTTTTCCCATTTCGACACCGCCTGCGCGGAGATGTTCAGCTTTTCGGCGAGCTGCTCCTGCGTCATCGTTTTCGACAGTCTCAACCGTTTGATATTCGATCCTATGTCTTTCATAATTTATACCTCATTATAATATGACTCTCACGGTACCGCATCTGATATGATTGTACACCAAATCTCCTCCGCGGTCAATGACCGGACAAGCGGATCGGGCTCGCCTGACGGTTGAATGGCGATATTTTGCATAAACGCATAAAGATCCCTCCGTCTTTCGGCGGAGGGATCGTGTTTACCTTATAGAATTACGCTTTCGCTTTGATCGCGGCCTGCGCGGCGGCAAGGCGAGCTATCGGTACGCGGAAAGGCGAGCAGGACACATAGTCGAGACCGATCTTGTCGCAGAATTCAACAGAGGTCGGGTCTCCGCCGTGTTCGCCGCAGATACCGATGTGGAGAGCCGGATTGGCTTCGCGGCCGAGACCGATAGCCATCTTCATCAGCTTGCCCACGCCTACCTGGTCGAGCTTTGCGAACGGGTCGTTCTCGAAGATCTTGGCGTCGTAGTAAGAGCCGAGGAACTTGCCGGCGTCGTCACGGGAGAAGCCGTAGGTCATCTGGGTCAGGTCGTTGGTACCGAAGCAGAAGAAGTCGGCGTTCTTTGCGATATCGTCAGCGGTGAGAGCGGCTCTCGGGATCTCGATCATGGTGCCGACCTCGTACTTGAGGTCCGCGCCGGCTGCCTTGATCTCGGCGTCTGCGACTTCGACGACGAATTTCTTGACGTACTGGAGCTCCTTGACCTCGCCTACCAGCGGGATCATGATCTCGGGACGGATGGTCCATTCGGGATGCTTGC
>JAFSSR010000191.1 GCA_017450885.1 Clostridia bacterium
GAAGTCGATTGCTGACTGTATCCTTTAGGGCGGGGGTGTGACCCTGCCCCTACCGGTTGAAACGCCGTTCGGGTGCGGCGACAACGAAGGCAGGAAAACGGATTGCCGCGTCGCTTCGCTCCTCGCAATGACAGAGTTTGGGTGCGGAAACGGAGTTACAGCGCCTTACGTTTCCAAATAATCGTCGCCGCAGGCGACCCCGAAATTTCTAATTCCTCATTCCTAATTCCTAATTTTTTTGGTCCGGCCATGCCGGCGTAAAATGAGTCAAACACCATGAAAACCCGATTCCGTGCCGCAGGGGAATTAGTATGAACCGACCTCGAGGCGCGTTCGGGTCCGGCGCCCCGCCGGCGACCGGCGACTTCAGCCCAACGTCCGATCCATCCACCGCGTGATCGTTCCCACCGTGTTATGGACGTCGAGAAGCGGCTGTACGGCGGGCTCGTTTTTCCAAAGGTAGTCGAAAAGCTCGCCGGCTTTGGCGCGGGCGTTTTGCTTATCGCCCGACGTAACGGCGCGGAAGAGGTCGAAGAGGCGGGCGAGATATCCGGCGTAGATACCGAGCGGGGAAAGCGACGGGTCGTCCTTTACCGCCGAGATGAGCATACCGAGAGCGCGGACCGCCTCTTTTTCGTCCCAGAAGGGCTCGCCTTTTTCGTAGAGGCGGCAGGAAGCGGAGAGCGCGCGCATGGCGGCGCGGATCTCCGCGCCTTTTTCGCCGAACGCGGCGGAGTACCAGTCGTCGGCTGTCGCGTCGAAGTCGGCGTCCCTGTTCCAGAGCGCCGCCGCCATGGCGACGAACGGCAGCGCGGTGGGCAGAAAGCAGCGCTGGATCTGGCAGCTCACCATACCGCGCAGCCCGATCTTTTGGAGGTCTTTCATATCCTCAAAGACGTTGCGGGCGCATTTTTCATAGCCTATATCGCCCACGTGCGCCCACATGAGGTGGTAATCGAAATCGAAGGAGTCCCCGTCGAACTGCTCCTGCCAGCGGCGGAGGCGGGCGATGTTCTCGTCGAGCGAGCGCGGCATCTTCAGCCTGTTGCGTTCGTACGGCGGGAGGGTCCCGCCGAAGGTGAGGAAATCGCCGTAGTTCTGCCCGTAATTGCGGGTTATGGGGGCAAACATGAGTATAAACCTGTCGGGGTTTTGTATCCTTTCGGTCTCCGGCTCCCAGAGAAGATCGACGTAGATGAGAAAGACGATCTTTGTATCAAGTCCCGCGGCGGTCAGCTTGGCGTCCAGCTCGTTGAGCGTCCGGACGTACCAGTCCGCGGGGCGTTTTGCGCGGCAGGCGGCGCACTCGCAATGGTTGTTTTCGCCGTCGGCGAGCCAGAAGTGGATGACGTCGACCTGCGGATTGTCTTTCGCATAGGCGACTATCGCGTCGGTGACGGTCCCCCGCACGGCGGCGTCCGAATAGCAGAGGTTCGTGTTGAGCGGTACGCCGCCCCACAGCTCGCGCTTTCCGTTCACCTCCGCGAGGACCTTGCTCTGGGCGGCGGTCAGCGGGGTCCTGCGCGCGTCCCATCCCCCTCCCGGAATGCCGAAGGGCTCGCAGGTCCAGCCGTGCCCCACCTTGTGATAGCGCAGCGAACGCTTTTTTATCTCGCCCTCCAGCCGGGCGGTCATTTCGGCGGAAAGAGACCGCGGATCGTCGTCCTCGCCCCACTCCGGCGCGGCGAACGGGTTTCCGCGGCGCTCGTACCAGCGGGCGAAGAACTCGGCGGGCACGGCGAATTGAATGAAATATTCGTTCATCCCGACCTTGGGCAAAAAGTCGATCATATCGTATACGTTCTCGCAACTGACCGCGCCCTCTATGCAGACGCCGCGGTGGGGGTAGGACGCCGTTTCACGCACGCGGACGCCGAAGCCTTCGAGCCGCCTTTGCGGGATGATCTCGCCCTCCCTTCCCGGACGGACAAAGCGGCAGCCGAGCTCGCGTAAAAACCGATATGCCGCAATCAGCACCGAGCGCGGATTGGAGCCGGTTATCATACCGCCTTCGTCCGACGTTTCGATGATAATGACGTCGTCCGTCCCGCTTTCGGAAAAGCCGAACGACCTGCAACGACCGACCCACAGAAGATCGCTCCTGTCGGGATCGTAAGCCGCGTCGGCTATCCGTATTTCAAGCGACGGGTCCATAACGGAAAGTATCCTCTTTATTTCTTCCGCCGCGAAGCAGACGGTCGGGTGTGTTCCGACCCGTCCGATGATGAGTTTTTCCATTACCAAATCTCCTTTCGGGAGTATGATCATATTCTATCATATTTTTCCGGAAAATAAAAGAGGGTGGACCGGGACTCTGTTATTTGTAATTGACAACGATTTAGTTATATAGTAAAATACCGATAAGAATACTTTTACCACATACCGGAGGATCTTATGAGTTATCTTTTCGCCCCGCAGGACGGGAGGCTTGACACCGTGCTTGATACGGACGCCTACAACGAGATCGACGATCAGTTCGCCATAGCCTATATGCTCAAGTCGCAGGACAGGCTCAACACCGTCGCGATCTACGCGGCGCCGTTCACCAACTCGCGCTCGACCGGTCCCGCCGACGGGATGCAAAAGAGCTACGACGAGATACTCAAGGTCATAGGTCTCTGCGGCAGAGACGACCTTGCGCCGTCGGTCTTCCGCGGCTCGAAAGCGTATCTGCCGGACGAGCGCACCCCCGTCGTCTCGGACGCGGCGCGCGATCTCTCCCGCCGCGCGATGGATTACACGCCGGAGCGCCCCCTTTGGGTGGTCACCATCGGCGCGCCTACCAATATCGCGGCCGCCTTACTGCTCGAGCCGCGCATAGCCGACCGCATTTACGTCGTCCTCCTCGGCGGACACGCCCGCTGGGCGAGGGACACCGCCGAGTTCAATATACGCCAGGATTACGCCGCCGCGCGCGTTATATTCAGCAAGACAAGGGTGGTTCAGCTCCCCTGCGTCGGCGTGACCAACGAGTTCCGCATCTCCAAGCCGGAGCTTATGGAATGGTTCCTGGGCAAAAACCCCATAGCCGACTACCTCGCCCGCAACACGATAGAGGAGGCGGAAAAGACGGCGGCGGAGGGCCACTGCTGGACCCGCGTCATCTGGGACGTCGTAGGCATCGCCTGCCTCCTCGACGGCGGGACCAAACGCTTTATGAGCTTCGACCGCCTGCCCGTACTGCTTCCCGGTTACGACGGCTTCTACGAGAAGGAGCCCATCGGCCGCGAGGAGATCTGCGTGCATCACATCTACCGCGACAGGATCATGACCGACCTCGTCGACAAGCTGACCCTAACGGAGGAGTGATGGATAAGACGTTTCTGTCCCGTATAGTCACGACCACCACCGTCTTTCCCCGGCGCCACCCCGCCGAGGACGCGATCGACAGGATCGCGGCGGCGGGCTTCGACGCCATCGACATGGGGCTGGATTACTGGGATTACGGTCCGGACTCGCCGTTTCTGGGCGACGAGTACGTCGGCTGGGCGTCCCGCCTGCGCGAAAGGGCGGAGGCTTTGGGCGTTCCCTTCACGCACTCGCACGCTCCCGGCGGAGCCGACTGCGGCGAGCTTATAGGGCGCTCTCTCGAAACGGCGGCGGCTCTCGGCGCTGGATATATGGTGCTCCATCCCGTCTACCACGACGAAGAGAGGCGGGATATCGACGATCCCGAGCTGTTCATCAAGCTGAACGCCGCGCTCGTCGAGCCTTGGCTCGACAAGGCGGAAAAGCTGGGGGTCACCATCCTTTCGGAAAATCTGCAGTACGGCGCGTCAGCCGACCCGCGCGTTGTCGCGGAGCTGGCGGCGCACGTCGGCTCGCCGCGCTTCGGCTGGTGCTGGGACACGGGTCACGCCCATTGCAGCGGATTTGCGCCGGAGGTCCTGCGCGAGTGCGCGGCGCCGCCTCTTTCGCTCCACCTGCACGACAACGACGCAAGCGGCGACGATCACCTCATCCCCGGCGACGGGACGATAGACTGGAAGGCGGTTATCTCCGTCCTGCGCGAGACCGGCTACGCGGGCGACTGCGTGCTGGAAGCGCACAGCCAGTGCAAAAAAGCGCCGGACGATCAGCGGGACGCCGTCCTTCGCCGCCTTTGCGAAAGCGGAAAGAAGCTCCGCGCGGCGGCGGCCGGCTGACTTGAGCCGACGCACACGTACACGGAGACCTTCGTCCCTGTCATGGAGATCGTCGTTCCCGCCACCTATTTTGACGAAGGCGAGAACAGATATACCGCCGCTTGCCGCCGGCGCATTTGCTTCGGGATCTTGCTTCAAACGGCCTTTTGTTAAAAATTTCTCAAATTCCCTTTTTCGCTATTGAAAAAGGGAATTTGTTGTGATATAATGGTATTTGTGAGAAATTGGGCTGTGACCGATTTTTCGGGCGCGCCCGGACCAAAATAAATTATTAAAGGAGAAAGAAAATGTATTTTTCCAAGATCGAAAAAGTGATCGCCCGCGAGATCATCGACTCCCGCGGAAACCCCACCGTAGAGGCTGACGTTATACTCGACTCCGGTACGATAGGGACCGGCGCTTCTCCGTCCGGCGCTTCCACCGGCGAATTCGAGGCTCTCGAGCTCCGCGACGGCGACAAGTCCCGTTTCGGCGGCAAGGGCGTTTCCAAGGCCGTTGAAAACGTCAACACCGTCATCAACGACGCGCTCTGCGGAATGAACGCCTACGACATTTACGCGATCGACCGCGCCATGATAAAGGCCGACGGCACCGACGACAAATCCAACCTCGGCGCCAACGCAATCCTCGCCGTCTCCATCGCCGCCGCCCGCGCCGCGGCGA
>JAFSSR010000192.1 GCA_017450885.1 Clostridia bacterium
AAGCGATTTGTCAAGTTTTGGGGTTGAATTGCGGGGAAATATGAGATATAATATTATTGTATATATCGCTCGCCGCGGTTCGCGTCGATATATTTCCGCCGACGCGGAAATTCGATATGATTTCGCCCGCGGCGAAATTTCGATATATTCGGATCCGCCGTCGGCAGATCCGAATTCGATACGTCTGCGGCTTTGCCGCAAACGAAAAACACTACCGGGTTCGGCGCTGTAACATAATATCACCGCCCAAACGCTGTCATTGCGAAGCCCCGAAGGGTCTGGGACAATCCGCCGGCGGAGCCGGACTCAAAACGAGGAGTTCGCACAAATGAACTGAGTTTCGCCCAAGGCGGCTCTTCCCGCTGTCATTGCGAGGGCGGAGCCCGTGGCAATCCGTTCTCCTATTTGATATTTTAGCAGTAATTTCGTCAAAGGGGAATACGGATTGCCGCGACCAACCTGCGGGCTGGTCTCGCAATGACAGTTAGGGGCGTTTCCTCGGGCGGGCTGAAGGCTTCAATCGTGCGGCTCGTTTCCTTTAGGGCGGGGATGGGACCCCGCCCCTACGGAGTAGATCGCTCGCGGCGAAGCCGCGAATATCGTTCGGCGGAATCGACCTCGTTTCGCCTGCGGCGACGAATAATAACGAGATTTCACCTTCGGTGAAACGAGATTTTTGCTTCCGCAAAAACGAGATTCCCGTCCTTACGGACGGGAACGAGATTCGCCGCTTTGCGGCGAGCAATAAAAGGAGACCCACATATGATAAAAATAATCCACACCGGCGACCTGCACCTCGACGCGCCGTTTACGCTGGAGGATCCCTCCCGCGCGAGAGAGCGCCGCGACGAGCTGCGCGAGTCCTTCCGGGCGCTGACCGCGTACATACGCGACGAGGGGATCGAGCTCTGCCTGATGGCGGGCGATCTGACCGAGCGCGGCTACGCCACAAAGGAGACCGCCGATCTGCTCGCCTCCGAATTCGCCGCCTGCCCCGGCTGCCGGTTCGTCATCGCTCCGGGCAATCACGACTACTACCGCCCGGACGGATTTTACGCCGGAGGCGGTTTCCCGAAAAACGTTTACGTCTTTACCGAGACGGCCCCCTCCTCCTTCGATTTTCCGGAGCTGGGCTGCACCGTCTACGGCTTCGCCTTTACCGCGCCGTATCTCGACCGCAACCCGATGCAGGGCGTGCGCCCCGACGATCCCTCGCGGATCAATGTCCTCTGCGCCCACGCCGACACCTCATCGCCGATTTCGAGGTACTGCCCGATGACCGAACGCGACATAGTCGACTGCGGATTTGACTACGCCGCCCTCGGACACATCCACAACAGCCGCGGCATCAAGCACGAGGGGAACGTATACTGGGCTTACTGCGGCGCTCTCGAGGGCCGCGACTACAGCGAAAGCGGCTACAAGGGCGCCATCACCGGCACGCTCGACAAGCGGGACGGACTGCTTTCCGTCTCACTTCGCGGGATGCGCTTCTCCCGCCGCCGCTACGCCGACGACCGCCTGAACGTCACCGGAGCCGCCGAGCCCGCCGAGGCGGCGGAGGCGCTTTCCGCCCTGATCGCAAGGAACGGCTACGGCTCCGACACCCTCCTGCGCGTCACCTTCGAGGGGAGCGTTTCGCCCTCGTTTTCCGTCAGCAAGAGCGATCTTTCCGTCGCGGCGGACGGACTTTACTCCTTTGAGCCCATAGACGCGACCGTCCCGCTTTTCGACCGCGAAAAGCTGGAGCGCGACTCCACCATCCGCGGCGCCTTCTACCGCCGCCTCCGCCCCGATCTCGAACACGGGACCCCGGAGGAGCGCGCCCGCGCCGCCGCCGCGCTGCGTTACGGACTCGCCGCGCTCGACGGTAACGAATTCGTGGATTTTTGAGGTAGCTATGATAATCAGATCTCTCCACATGACCGATTTCTCCGGCGCGAAGGGACGGGACGTCAGCTTCCGCCCCGGCTTCAACGTCGTCTCCGGCCCCAACGAGAGCGGAAAGACGACCGTCGCGTCGTTCATAAAATTCATGCTGTACGGCTTCGCCGACAAGGCGGAGCGGACGCGTTACTTCTCCTGGGGGAGCCTTTCCGCCTCCGGGAGCATGACGGTCGAGGACGGCGGCAGATCCTACCGCATCGAGCGCGAATGCCTCGGTCCGGGCAGGGACAAGATCCGCATCATTGACCTCGAGACCGGCGCGCCCTGCTTTGACGGCCGCGACCCCGCCGAGGTCTTCCTCGGCGTGCCCGCCGAGATCTTCTCGCACACCGCCTTTATCGGACAGGCGGCGGGCGGATCGGTAGACGGCGAGGCGGTCTCCGCCGCCATCGAGAACATCCTTTTCTCCGGCGACGAGGCGACCAACACCGAACGCGCCGTCAAAAAGCTGGACGAAGCGCGCGTACTTCTATACCACAAGTCGCGCAAGGGAGGCAGGATATTTGACCTTACCGAGGAGCGCGACGCCCTCTCCCTGCGGCTGGAAAGCTCCCGCCGCGCAAACGAGACGCTTGTCGAGCGGGAGGGCGCGGTCGGCGAGACCCGCGCTCAGCTCGAGACAAACAAGGCTCGTCTCGCCGACGCCGAAAACGGGCTCGAACGGCTGGACGCCGCCGCGAGGCGCAAGAGCCTGACCCGCCTGAAGGAGCTTTCCGACAAGGTGGACGAGCTGACCGCCGAATATGACGACCGCTGCCGCCGCGACGAATACCGCGGCTTCATGCCGGACGCCGCCTACGCCGCCGAGGCGGAGTGGGCGGAGCGCGACCTCGTCCGCGTCTCCGAGGCGCTGGATGAGGCGAACGAGGAGTATTCCGCGTACATGGTACGCTGCGGCGACGTCGAGAGCCTGCGATCCTTCAACGACAGGCTCGAAAACGCGGGCGGCGGCGAAGAAGTGTCCGGCAGACTGGACGCCCTCCACGCCCGTATGTCCCGCTGCAAGGGGCTCTCCGCCTTCTTCTTCTGCCTGACCGCCCTCTGCGCGGCGTTCGCCGTCTGCGCTTACTTTATCAAATTTCCCGAGCCCTTCGCCTTCCTTTCGGACGGGCTTCTTCCCGTACTGATCGGCGGCGCGGCGGGGCTGATATTCCTGCTGTGCGGGATAGGAGCCGTCGTCTCCCGCTCCCGGGCGCGGCTTGAGATAAACGAGCTGCTCTGCGATCTCGACGTAGACAGCGAAAACGAGCTCGAAAACAGGCTGGCGACGCTCAATTTCGACGAGACCCGCCTGCGCATCCACGACTCCCGCGTCACCGAATACGAAAACCGCATCCGCGACCTGCAGACAAAAAAAGCCGACGCCGAGAACGAGGGCGTCCGCTTAGCGGAGACCTGGGGCAGATTGAGCTTCGAGGGCGTCGCCGCCGACGCCGCCGAGTCGATCGAGGCGCGCGCCGAGCTTCAGCGCGAGACAGACAAGTACGCCCTCGCCCGCGACACCCTCGCAGGCGAGCTGGGGATAACCGATCTTTCCTCCGCTCTCGCGGCTCTTGTCGCCGTTCCGGACGACGCTTCCGAGGAGATCACCCCCGAGGCCGAGGACCGCATCAAGCGGGAATACGACTTCTACCGCAAGCAGAACGACGCTTTGAACGAAAAGCTCCACGCGCTGGAAAAGGACCTCGCCGTCCTGAACGCCACCGTCGAGCCGGCTTACGAGCTGTCCGCAAAGGTCGCCGCCCTCGACGAGGAGATAGCCGGGCTTACCCGAAAACACGACGCCCTCGTCCTCGCCCGCGACGAGCTGGAGGCGGCGGCGGACGATCTACGCAACAGCGTATCCCCCCGCCTCGCCGCCACAGCCGGAGAGCTTATCGGCTCGATGACCGGCGGGAAGTACGACTCCCTCGGAGTGGGCAGATCGCTCGAGCTGGCGTACGAGCGCGACGAGCAGTCCCACGGCGTCGAGTACATGAGCGCCGGGACCCGCGACGTCGCCTACCTCGCCCTCCGTTTCGCCCTGATCGACCTGCTCTACGGCGGAAAGAACCCGCCTCTCATCTTTGACGAGTCCTTCTCCCGTCTCGACGACGAACGCTTCCGCCGGGTGGTCGGGGTCGTCTCGCAGATGGCTTCCCGCGGCGTGCAGACCCTGCTCTTTACCAGCCAGTCCCGCGACTCCGCCATCGCCGCGGAGTGCGACGAGAACGTGAACACCGTAACGCTTTGAAATAAGGAACGGATCGCCGCCGCTTGCGCAAAACTCCTTCCCCAAAACGCAAAAAAGCTTCCGCTTACGCGGAAGCTTTTTTGCGTCAGCAAAGTCCGTCCTTTTTCGCTTTGTCCCAGTTGACCTGCAGGACCTTGATGGTCTTGCCGCCGAGCTTTTCGGACGTCTGGTAGACGTAGCCGAGGTCGATCAGCTTGCGAAGAGCGTCGGCGGTCTCCTCGCGGTCGAGCCCGTGCTGGCGGCTGACCGCCTCGACGGTCGGCCAAAAGGCGGCGCGCGATTTTTTGTTCTTCTTTTTCTGCGCGTCCTCGAGCGTGCGGAGATTGCCGATTATCAGGCGATATCTGTGCATCGCCTCGCGGTCGACGAGCGGGACTTCGACGAGCCATGTCGCGGCGTTGCGAAGCGTCGAGCTCACGGCGTCGCGCACGGCGTAAATGCCGACGTTCTTTGCCTGCTTGACGCAGAGGAAGTTGACGACGGATGAAAAATGTCCGTCTCCCGAAAAGATAATGTAGGTATCTATGTCCCCGCCGGTCATCGCTCGCTGGTAGATGTGGTCCAGCATGATAAAATCGGTGTAATCCTTTTTGTGATGCGGGGATGAGTTCTGCGTTTCGATAATGAAATTGGTGATCTCGCGTATGCGCGGGATCTCGCTCCGCAGCGACGGATTTGAAAAGTCCGCAAAGAAATAAATCTCGCTGATATCGTATTCCGACGATACGTCGGCGTACCACGCCTTGTAATCGGGACGCGTGTGGTCGTGCATTTTGTCAAGCGATATGTACCAGTGCTCGAAATCGACAAACGCCACCGCCTTCGGCTTCATGCTCACCGGAGTCATTTTTTTGAAAAGTCCGCTGAATAATCCTATTGCCCTCTCCTCCTTTCTTTGTGTATTCCGCTTTTTCGCGGTCGGTATATATTATAACACAAAGTGGGAAAGTATGCAAGGGAGAAAAGTTCAAAGTTCAAAGACGAGAGTTCAAAGACGAGTCGCCGGCGTGGCCGGAGCAAAAATCCGCAGCTCGTTTGGTAATATAGTATTCAATAGGCGCCCGCTCCGCGTTTGAAAACGTAAGGGCGGGAAAACGATATCAGGTGCGCCGAATGAACAAAACGCTCCCAACCCCGTAGGGCGGGGTTTTAACCCCGCCGTCTTCGACCTCGACGCACCTACACCGTAGGGCGGGGTTTTAACCCCGCCGTCTTCGTTGTCGTCCCGCCCGAACGACGTTCACGCAAAGCTCCTTCCCCCGCGGCGCAGCCGTGGGGAGGGGGAGCTCCCGGCGGAGCCGGGTGAGGGGAGGGGAAACGAAGTCGTTTGCTGACTGTATCCTTTAGGGCGGGGGTGGGACCCCGCCCCTACCGGTTGAAATGGCGTTCGGGTGGGACGACCTCGAAGGCGGGATTACGGATTGCCGCGTCGTACCTTCGGTACTCCTCGCAATGACAGCGCTTGGGTGCTGAAACGTCGAAAGACGCGCCCAACCCCGTAGGGCGGGGTTTTAACCCCGCCGTCTTCAAGGTCGTCGCGCCCGAACAGCGTTCACGCAAAGCTCCTT
>JAFSSR010000193.1 GCA_017450885.1 Clostridia bacterium
AAGGGCTTTATTATAAAAAATCCTGAAAGCAGGTATGAGATATGGCAAGCTTAGCTACATTCATAAAAGATTTCATAGGAGTGCTGATAGACGGCGTTGTAGCCATCTTTAAAGGTATATTCGGCGGCATCGCGCAGATGTTCAATATACCTGCGTATATCGACGTCTTCAAGCAGCACAGCGGCGGCTTCAACGCCGGCGCGTGGATACTTGCCATTCTTGTGGCTATCGTGGCGTTCGCGCTGCTTTTGGGGCTGATCTTCCTTGTGTATTTGCTCATAAGGAAGTACATACGCTTCCGCGAGTCGCTGGTCTCCAAGGAAGAGGTGCTCAACGAGATGGGCAGGCTCAACCGCGAGATAATCAAGCTGACAAAGGAGAAGGACAAGATCCTCGCCATGAAGGTCTCGCAGCTCGGACTGCGTCCCGAGGACGAGGAGGAGCTCCGCGAGGAAGGCTCCGAAGAAGGGGAGAAGACCGGAGAAGAGAAGAGCGAGGAGATCGACCGCAAGATCCTCACCGACGAGGAGATCGGCCGCTTCTACAAGCTCAAGATGGTCGACCGCGCCTACGAGGGCTACGTCCCGCCGGTATACAACAACGAGATCAGACTGCCCGAGATATGCGATATGTTCCGCAACTTCGCCTGCTCGCGCATGGGTCTGTTCTATGAGATAAAGATAATCCGTCTCTTCCTTGCGTCGTTCGCGTCGACCAGACTGCTCATACTGCAGGGTATCTCCGGTACAGGTAAGACCTCGCTGCCTTACGCCTTCGGCAAGTTCCTGCAGAAGGACGCGACCATCGCATCGGTCCAGCCGTCCTGGCGTGACCGAACCGAGATATTCGGATACTTCAACGAATTCACCAAGCGCTTCAACGAGACCGAGGTCTTGAAGAAGATGTACGAGGCGAAGTACACCGACGACGTGTACGTCACCATCCTCGACGAGATGAACATCGCCCGCGTGGAGTACTACTTCGCCGAGCTGCTCTCCATCCTCGAGATGCCTACCCGCGACGAGTGGGTGGTCGACCTCGTTCCCTCCGCCTGGCCCAACGACCCCAAGATGGTGGTCGAGGGCAGAATGAAGCTGCCTGAAAATATGTGGTACATCGGTACCGCGAACAACGACGACTCGACCTTCGCCATCACCGACAAGGTGTACGACCGCGCTATGCCGATCGACATCAACACCAAGGGCAAGTATTTCGACGCGCCGTATACCGAAAATCTCTCGCTTTCCTTCACCCACCTCGAGGCGCTCTTCGACGAGGCGAAGGACAAGTTCAGAGTATCCCAGGACAGCCTTGACAAGATCGCCATGCTCGACGATTACGTAATCGAGCACTTCCGCCTGGCTTTCGGTAACCGTATAGTCAAACAGCTCAAGGACTTCGTTCCCGCTTACGTCGGATGCGGCGGAACCGAGATCGACGGTCTCGACTACGTCCTGAAGCAGAAGGTCTTCCGCAAGTTCGAGAGCCTCAACCTCTCCTTCATCCGCGACGAGATCGACGGCCTGATAAGCTACATGGACCGTCTGTTCGGCAAGGCTAATATGCAGGAGTCCAAGGAGTATCTGCTCCGTCTGAAGAAGCTGTTCTGAGCCGCGAGCCGCGTTTTCCACGCTTTATTCCGAGCGAATGACCGCCGACGCCGACGCGTTTTGATATCGCCGGACGGTCGTCCGCAAATCTGACCCGAAAATTATTCCCGGGGGTAAACCACATTGTCACAGCAAATAGATAAGGTTTATAAGGACTATTACGACAAATTCGTCGAGACCATCGACAGCGACGAGTTCTATAACTACGTCCTTGAGAACATAGGCGCGGGGAAAAACAAGATCTCCTTCTACCATAAGAAAAAGGACAAAAAGATCGACCAGCGCTGGATAGAGCAGATCGAGGAGTGTATAATCCCTCTCGACACCATCATCCGCAATCCCCGCCGTTTTATCGTGCAGGAGGACGAGATCGTGCCGATAGAGAAGGCGCGCCGTATCACCAATGAGTCCGTGCGCCACCTCGCCCAGCACACCAGCCTTATCGCCCGCGTCGAGGGCGACAACGTGACCCCCAACGAAATACTCAACGTCTACCGCGAGGAGAGCTTCGATATTTACGAGAACCGTTTTATCTACACCCTCCTCGGAAAGATCTCGCAATTCGTCGAGTCGAGACGCAACGTGCTTTTCTCGATCACGGACGACGAGGAGATCGCCGAGCTCGGCATGGACGGCGCCTTCAACAACGGCGACGAGCAGGTGACCTACAAGTTCGAGATGTCGACCCTCAAAAAGCAGTCGTATCTCGAAATGGACACCAAGCATATGAACGTCTTCGCGCGTATCGACCGCCTCGACCGCATCATCCGCGAGTTCATGGGCTCTCCGTTCGCAAAGACCATGCGGGGCAGCGCGCCGGTACGTCCCCCGATAATGAGGACCAACGTTATCCTCAAGGACCCCAATTTCAAGAAGTGCCTCGTTCTGTGGCAGTTCATCGAGACCTATGACGAGGTCGGATACACCATAGATCTGATCAACGAGTATAAGGAGCTCAGCGACGCCGAGGTCTTTGCGTTCTACAACGCGCTCGCCCTCAACTATATCTGCCTGAAAAAGAGCTCCGATACCGACGAAGAGGTCGATACCGAGCGCAAGAAGAAGCGCAAGCAGCTCCGCCCGAAGTTCGTCAAGAACATAGTGGAGGAGATAGTCGACGACTACGATATAACCGAAGTCGAGATCAAGAAGGTCTTCCTCGACGAGATCTCCCGCGCCGCAAAGAGACGCGAGAAGCAGGAGGCCGCCATAGCTCAGGCGGTCAGGGACGCGCTTGCCGCCGAAAAGCTGGCTAAAGAAGAGGCGGAAAAGGCGCGCCGTGAGGAGATCGCAAGGCAGAAGGAAGAGGAACGCCGCCGTATCGAGCGTCAGAAGGCGCGCGAGGAGGCCGCGAGAAAGAAAGAAGAAGAGCGCATAGCCCGCGAAAAGGCGCGCGCCGAGGCGAAGAAAGAGAGAGAAAGACAGGCCGCGCTCGCCAAGAAGAAGGCTCAGCGTGAAAAAGAAAAGGCGGCGAAAGCCAAAGCCGCGGCGCTTGAAAAAGAGCGCGTAGCCAAAGAGAAGGCAAAGCAGAAAGCAAAGGAAAAGGCCGCAAAAGAAAAGGCTGTCGCTCTCGAAAAGGAGCGCATAGCCCGCGAAAAGGCGAAAGCCAAAGAAAAGTCCGATAAAGAAAAGGCGGCGGCTCTCGAAAAGGAGCGCATAGCCCGCGAAAAGGCGAAGGCCAAAGAGAAAGCCGCAAAAGAAAAGGCGGCGGCTCTCGAAAAGGAGCGCATAGCCCGCGAGAAGGCGAAGGCTAAAGAGAAAGCCGCAAAAGAAAAGGCAGCCGCTCTCGAAAAGGAGCGCATAGCCCGCGAGAAGGCGAAGGCCAAAGAAAAAGCGGCGAAAGAAAAGGCGGCGGCTCTCGAAAAGGAGCGCATAGCCCGCGAAAAGGCGAAGGCCAAAGAAAAAGCCGCTAAAGAAAAAGCCAAAGCGTCCGGTAAAAAACCGGTAAAGGCTTCAGCGGAACCTGCGGTCGAAACGACCGCGGAGGCAGCCGAAGAAAAAACCGAGGAATAAGGTCGATCTCCGTCAATGGGAAATAATCGGGTCAAAAAGACAAAGAGATCAAAAAAAATAGTCTGGATACTGTCGGCGATATTGTTCGTCATCGCCTTTTCGCTTCTGATAACCTCCATAGTTTTTCAGAAGAACAACAAGGCGTATCTGTTCGGGTACAGGATATACTATATCTCGACCGGGAGCATGGAGCCGGACATCGCAGAGGGCAGTATCGCCGTTGTCAAAAAGACCGATCCCGCTGACATAAAGGTGGGCGACGTTATTTCGTTCATCTCGTCAGATCCCGCGATAGCGGGGAACATCAACACCCACGCGGTCTACGCGATAGAAGAGGACGAACAGGGACTGCTGTTCACCACCAAGGGGACCGCAAATCCGGTACCGGACGAATACAAGGTCCGCCCGGACGATATCACCGGAGTCGTGGTATCGCACTCCAAGACGCTCGGGAAGGTGTTCGGCGCGTTGTCCAACCGTACGCTGCTCTTTGTGCTGACCATCGTACCGCTTGCGGTCATCGTGCTCTACAGCCTTATCGAGCTGATAATCAATATCTATAAGCCCTATCCGGATGAAGCGGGAGAACAGCCCGCCCAAACGGAGACGGCTCCGGATATGCGCAAAAAGCGGGTTCCCGAAGCTCGCGTCAAGCGAAAAAAGAAGCGCAAAGGCGAGGTCACCGCTCGCCCCGCGCGCAAAAAGCGCAAGCCCAAGTGGAAAAAGAAAAATAAGAGGCGTCATTGATCGCCGAAGAAAGGAGACAGATATGAACAGCAAAAAACGCGTCATAGGCGTGATACTCGCTGTAGTTATCGTTATATCCTGCATACCGGTCATGTCTGTCACCGTTTCGGCAACAGAGTACAGTCAAAGCAACGCCGGGGACCTTTTCACCGCTCTTTCCAACGGCAGCGTCACCAATATTGCTCTTACGAGCGATATTGATATGTCGGCTCAGGGCGTTCTTACGTCTCAAAGCGCCGGGAGCGTCACCATTACCGGCAACGGACATATCATTAAGAATTTAAAGACCACCCGCGGACTCTTTTCCGAAGTATCATCATGTGCCGTATCCAATCTCGGACTGTATAACTGCTCTGTTATCGACATGTCTTCTTCCGGCGAGGGTTATGGTCTCTTGTTCGGCAAGGTGGGCGGCGGCACGATCAGCGGCTGCGCGGTCGCCGGCGAGATCGCGGTCTACGGCTCTGCTTCGGGTATCGGCGGACTTGTCGGCGTCAATAACGGCGCCTCGATCTCCAACTCGTTCTCCATGGTCGATATCTACACCGACGGCTCGTACGTCGGCGGTCTGGTCGGAAATGTCAACTCCGGGTCTGTCGGTACCGTCTATTCCACCGGCAAGATCGAAAACGAAGGATCTAACTATATAGGCGGACTGGTCGGCAGTTCGTCTGTTTCGATCTCGAACGCGTATACCACAGTTTTCATCAAAAACGCCTACGCTGATACGGTAAAGGCGATAGGAAACGGAACATTTTCCAACGTTTATTACGACAAATCGATATCTTTACAACGTCAGGGCGACCTTGATGACGCATACGATATCGCATCGATCACGACCTCAAATATCGGGACCAAGCTTTCCGGATTTAGTTACAGCGAACAACTATATCCCGGTCTGACCGATCTCAATAGTAATTTTTCCAACCTTGCTCTTATTTCCCGCGCAAGGGTCGACCTTGAATTGCCGAGGACGTCCGATCTCCTTACCGGGAGCACCGGCAGGGAATTTATGAAGCCCTCGACCGCGACCGCCTACAGCTTCGCGACGCTCTCGCACGGAGGAAACCTTGGCTTCGATTGGGAGATATCCGGCGGTATCGACGAGTACTTCTTCGATCCGAGCTCCGCTCCCGAAACGGCTTACGGCGGAACGATAAACGGTCTGTCCGGCAACACTTACGACGTAAGTTCCGGCAAATATCTCTTTGTCAACACCGGCGACGTCGCCTTTACCGCGAAATCGGGCGGATATGAGCGCACCATCACGGTCCACGTCACCGACGACAACCCGTATTTCTCGTCTGCCGCCGCTCCGTTCAGCGTGACCGACAGGAGAACGCTCGATAACGTAAGACTGTACTGCCTTGACGGAGCGTATACTTTTAATCTTTCAAGCGATATATCTCTCTCGTCTGCCGATCCGTATTCCGGTCTGCCTCAATTTGCGCCGATCATTGGATTTAAGGGAATTTTCAACGGGAATAACCATACGATCTCCGGACTCAACGTTAACGCTTTATCCTGCCCGGGAAGCGACGCCGGGCTTTTCGGCACGGTTACCGGCGCGGCGACGATATCTGGACTGCATATCGCAAACGGAACGGTCTCCGGCAGCTTTGCCAACGCCGGGCTCCTTATCGGTAAGGTCAACGTTCCGAATAATACACCCGTTAACGTTTCCGGCTGCCTCGTTTCAGGAAACGTCGATACTATAAAGACAGACGCCGCTACAAATCTCGGAATGATCGCAGGCGACGCGGGAACGGCTTCTATCAGCACCTCCGCCGCGATGGGAAACGTCGGGTCCAGCACAGGCACCGCAACTCCGACTTACGCGGGCGGTCTGGTCGGAAGCATGTCTTCCACCGGTACACTCACCGACTGCTATTCGACCGCGGTCGTGCAGGGGACCACAGCCGGCGGGCTTTCCGGCAATGGCGGTACGTATACCACCTGCCTCTTCACGGGAATGTTCAAGGACTGCGGAACGGTAAATCCGCTCGGGAGCGGTACGAACAGCGG
>JAFSSR010000194.1 GCA_017450885.1 Clostridia bacterium
GACGACCGTTTTCCCCCTCGGCCATTTTGTCGGCTCATTCCCCCTCCGTCTCCGGTGAGGATGCCGCTTACCGCATGTTTTGAAATCAATTTCCTAAAGAGAATAAACCGAAATTCCTTTAGAGAACTTTAAATGACACCCTTATTATATCCGCCCTCCCGTTCAAAACCGTAACACAAAACGCACGTTTTTTATAAAACTCAAAAAATTTTTAAAAACGTGCGTTTTTTCTTTATTCAGCGTCTGAAATAGAGCGATCCGGCGGTGACCTCCGCCCAGCTGTACTGCGACATATACTCTCCGCGATAGGAGTTGACCGCCTCCATATCGCCCTCGAGCATACGGTAATAATCGCAGTCGACCATTTCCTTTCTTATGGCGATCAGCCCGCTGCGGCGGATCAGGGCGTCCTCCATGCCGATGGCGGCGAGGGTGTTTTTGAGGTCGAAGACCAGATTGCGCAGGCGGGTCTTCCCCGCCGCCATATCGACCTCGTCCTCCCATATCGCCGTTATGATCTCCTCTGCGCGGCAGGTCCGCCCGTCGTTGTCGATAAGGAAAGCGAAGAGCTCCTTTGTCTGCCTGCGGGCGAAGATGAGCGGCTCTCCTTTCCAGAAGACCTCGAAGTGGCCGAAGCAGCGCACCTGCAGCTTGTCGGGATCTCTGCGCGGCTGTCCCGCTCCATCAGGTATGAGCGCGGAGATCTCCTCGCGGACACGGTCGGCGTCCAGAGGCTTTAGCACATATCCGCGGGCGTGTACCTTGAACGCTTCGAGGGCGTACTGCGAATACGCGGTGACGAAGATTATCTCGGTATCCGGGGAAAGCTCCTTCAGCCTGACGGCGAAGGCAAGCCCGTTGAGCCCCGGCATCTCTATGTCGCTGAATACAACGTCCGGCTTGAGTCCCCTACCGGATATCGCCTCGAGCGCGTCGGCGGAGCGGCGGAAAGCCATGACCTCGGCGTCCGGGACCGCCTCTTTTATGACCGATTCAGACTGCTGCAAAAGCACGGTCTCGTCGTCAAGAGTGAATATAAGCATATTTATTCCTCCTCGTTTCTCGGAAGCACTATGGTCGCGTTGGTCCCCTCTCCGATGACAGAGTCTATGACCAGCTCGCCGCCGCAGGTCATCTCCAGCCTCTCGCGGACGTTGCGCAGTCCGAGGCTGGCGTTCTCTTTATCCTGCGGTACCGACTCGGGGACGAAGCCGGGTCCGTCGTCGATGACCGAGACCTCGTAGCGGTCGTCGTACTCGCGCGTGCGGACTGTTACCGTGCCGCGCCCGTCCTCCGACTTGCGGACGCCGTATCTGATGGCATTTTCGACAAGCGGCTGGAGGGTCAGTGTGGGGATGCGGAAATCGGAGCACTCAATATCGTATCTCACGTCGAGATCGTCCTCAAAACGGAGCTGCTGGAGCTGGACGTACTGCCGGACGTGCTTGAGCTCGGTCTCGAAGGGGATCGGGGCGTTCTCGGTTATCGAGTCCATATTGTGGCGCAGATACTTGGCAAAATCGTCTATCGCGGACGCCGCCTTGGTCGGATCGGAGAGACAGATCTGACGTATCACCAAAAGCGAATTGTACAGGAAATGCGGCTGTATCTGGCTGAGCATTATGTCGATCTTCAGCTTGGAATTCTGCTGCTGCTGACGGTTGTACCTTTCGGTCTGATCGGAGAGAGTGAAAACGTACATCACGAACGCGGTCAGAGCCATCGCGCCGACGATAATAACGCCGTCCTTTACGGCGAAGATCCGGAGTATTATCGCAACGCTGGGAACGGTCATAAATATGCCGAACACGATCTTCTCACTCTTGGAAAGCATTCCGCGCCGTCTGACGAGAAGTACGAAGTCAATTATCAGCATGGCGGCGTTCATAACGTAAGCGAGCGAATAGAGCTTTCCTATATTTACAACGTTCAGCGAATTGACCTGGTAGATCATACCGGTGTACTGCGAGACCGTTATGAAGAGGTTGTGCACGAAGACCATGACTATCATCGTGACGCGCAGTTTTTTAAGTTCGTGCTTCGCGTCGACGATCGACAGAAGGTAATGCGACACTATATACGCGAGCAGGCTGGGCGAGCAGTATTCAAAATAGCTGGTCATGCTGAGTACGATCCGCAGTTCCCGACCCGGCTTGCCCTGGATGAGCAGGGTGGCGAGGTCCGCGGACGCGAAGATCAGCAGTACCGAGAAGAAGAAAATGAAGTGCCGTCCGGAGTTTTTGTCCACCCGTGTGCCGAACGCCGACTGAAGGATACCGAACAGCGAGAGCACTATACAGGCGAGCGCGACGCTTTGATTGAGCATACCTTCCTCCGTTTACACCTCGCTCGGCTCGAATACGGGCATGAGCTTGAGCTTGAAGGCGTTAATCCTGTGCAGGCGGTCGATCTTTTCCTTCTTTTCCGGATCGTCCATGATTCCCTCCCGGATGTAGCGGTCGAGCTCGGCGTAGGTGAAGCCGAGATTGTCTTCGTCAGTCTTGCCGCACAGCCCGTCGATCGGGACCTTGTCGACCAGAATGTCCGGCAGACCGAGGACCCGTCCTATCGCCTTGACCTCCTGAACGGTCAGGCGGGAGCAGGGAGAAAAGTCGCCGGCTCCGTCGCCGTAACGGGTGGCGTAACCGACCCAGTCCTCCGACAGATTGCAGGTGTTGGCTACCCTGCCGTTGTTGGACTGCGAGACGGCGTAAAGCGCGGACATACGGATACGGGGCGGGAGGTTCTGCCGCGACTGCTCGGAGAGCTCGAAGGGGATGCGGGCGGTCAGCCCGTCGACCGCGTCCTTGATGTTTACGGTATAGTGGCGGATGCCGAGATGACTGACGAGCAGCTCTGCCATATCGATATCGTGCTGGACGCCGTTGGGCATCAGCACGCCTATCACGCGGTCGCGCCCCAGCGCCTCGGCGCAGAGCGCCGCCACGACGGAGCTGTCCTTTCCGCCCGATATCCCGACCACCGCGTTGCAGCCGGGGCCGTTCTTTTCAAAGAAATCGCGTATCCAGGATACACATTCGTCCTTTATTTTTTCTGCGTTGAACATATCTTTTCTCCTTTATGGATGATCATTTCGTTTTTTTGCGGCGGGTCTTCCTCTGTATCAGCTTTACCGTCTCCACTATCGGGATGACCAGGGCGGCGATGCCGACGGCGATGATATAGCGGACAAAGCCTATGCTTTCAAATCCGAAGGCGTAACGGATGCCGGGCACAAAGACGACCGCGGTGGTCAGGGCGAACGAGAACGCCATCGAGCCGAGCAGGAATTTGTTCTGCTTTTTGAGCGAGAAGACCGAGCGCCTGACGGTACGCATATTGAAGGCGTGAAGCGTCTCGGCTATGGACATGGTGATGAACGCCATGGTCAGCCCGACGCCGCTGTCGGCAAACCGGAGTCCGCCGTCAAGCGCCGTGCCTACAAGATAGGACGCGAACGTCAGGACGGACACCATTATCCCCTGATACAGTATGTCCGCGCCTACTCCGCCGGAGAAGATTCCCTTCTTCGGGTCCCGCGGAGGACGCGACATCACGTCCTTTTCCGGCATCTCCATGCCGAGCGCGAGCGCGGGAAAGCTGTCGGTTATCAGGTTGATCCACAGAAGATGGACCGGCTTTAGTATGGAGAAGCCTATCATCGTGGCGGCGAAGATCGAAATGACCTCGCTCAGATTGGAGGAGAGCAGGAACTGGATCGCCTTGCGGATGTTATCGTAGATCCGCCGTCCCTCTTCGACCGCCGAAACGATGGTGGCGAAATTGTCGTCGGCAAGCACCATGTCGGCGACGTTCTTTGTGACGTCGGTACCGGTTATGCCCATACCGACGCCTATGTCCGCCGCCTTTATCGACGGGGCGTCGTTGACGCCGTCGCCGGTCATGGCGGTTATCTTTCCGAGAGCGCGCCACGCGTTGACTATGCGGACCTTGTGCTCCGGACGGACGCGGGCGTAGACCGAATATTTTACTACGTCCTCGGCGAACCGTTCATCCGGGATGGCGTCGAGCTGCGTCCCGGTGATAGCCTCGGAGGAGTCGGATATTATCGTCAGCTCCTTAGCTATGGCGACCGCCGTGTCGACGTGGTCTCCGGTTATCATTATCGGGCGTATCCCCGCCCTGCGGCACTCGTCGATAGAAGCGCGCACCTCGGGACGGATGGGGTCTATCATCCCGTAAAGGCCTATGAAGATCAGATCGGTCTCGAGCGCGTCGGCTCCGAAATCCGCGGGAAGCGACCCGTGCGGTCTGTATGCCGCCGCGAGCACGCGCAGCGCCTTGTCCGCCATCTCCTTGTTCTCGGCGGCGATGAGGCGGCGGTCGGCGTCGGTCAGCTCGGCGATCCCGCCGTTTTTGACCATCCTCGTGCAGTTCTTCAAAAGCTCGTCGGGAGCGCCCTTTGTAAACTGGATATACTCGCCGCCGTACTCGTGGACGGTGGACATCATCTTCCGCATCGAGTCGAAAGGAGCCTCGCCTATCCGCCTGAACTTGAGATCGTACTCCGTCTTGTTGACCCCCGTTTTAAGGGCGTAGTTGACGAGCGCGTTTTCGGTCGGCTCGCCCTCAGCCTCGCCCGACTCGCCGAGCCGTGAGTCGGAGCACTGCGCCATCGCCTGCGCCATCAGCCGGCTGTCGCCGGTGAACTCGCGCACGACGGTCATCTTGTTCTGGGTGAGCGTGCCGGTCTTGTCGGAGCATATTATCTGCGTGCATCCGAGCGTTTCGACGGCGGTCAGCTTTCTTATCACCGCGTTCTTTTTGGACATACGGGTGACGCCTATCGAAAGGACTATGGTCACGACGGCGGCAAGTCCCTCGGGTATGGCGGCGACCGCCAGCGAGACCGCGACCATCAAAGTGTCTATCACCGGCTTGAATTCGCCGCTTTTAATATCCGCGATAAAATTGCCGTCCTTGATCGCCGTCACCGCGAATATGACGACGCTTATCTCGATGACGAGGAAGGTGAGTATCTTTGACAGCTCGGCGAGCTTTATCTGGAGGGGAGTTTTTCCGTCCTCCGCCTTCGCCAGCGCGTCGGCGATCTTGCCCATCTCGGTGTTCATCCCGGTCGCGGTCACGACCGCCTTGCCCCGCCCGTAAACCACCGTGGAGCCCATATAGACCATATTGACGCGGTCGCCGAGCGGAACGTCGCCGTTCTCGCCCGCCCGCAAGATCTCGGACGTCTTGTTCGCCGGGACCGACTCGCCGGTCAGAGCCGACTCCTCGACCTTCATCGAGGCGGACTCTATGATCCTCGCGTCGGCGGGGACCGAGTCGCCCGCCTCGAGTATTACTATATCTCCGACCGCGACGTCCTCGCTCTTTACGATGCGAAGGACCCCGTCGCGTATCACCTTTGAGGTGGCGGCGGTCATCTGCTGGAGCGCCTCTATCGCCGCCTCCGCCTTGTTCTCCTGATAGACGCCCAGCACGGCGTTGAGTATAACGACGACGCCGATGATGATAACGTCGGCAAACGACTCGTCCTGCGTTACCGCTATGACGGCGGATATGACCGCCGCGACGATCAGTATTATTATCATCGGATCGGCGAGCTGACGCAGGAACATATGCGCAAGCGATTCCTTCTTCGCTTCCGCGAGCTTGTTTTTGCCGTCCCTTTCGATCCGCTTTCCGGCTTCGGCGGAGCTCAGCCCCGCGGCGCCGGTATGTAATTCGCTCAATACTTCTTCCGAAGATTTCAAATAAAACATGATATTCTCCGCTTGTTGTTTACACAATTTGTCAGTTCCGCGAAATTCGCATAATTTAACAGTTTATATTATAACACACATAATATATGAAAATCAACGCCTTGAGAAAAAGAAGATCGTAAAGATCAATAAGACAATGCCCTTTGAAAGACCGTTTCAAAGGGCATTGTCTTATTTAAAGATCATTTATAGTCCGCGGCGTATTTTACGAACTCGTCAAAGCCGAGCGTTTTATCTATCACGGCGTCGGCTCCGGAGAAGATCAAAAACTCGCTTAAGCCGTATTCCCTGCCGTTGTCAGCCCAGTCGTACGTATAGCCGAGCCGCGTCCACGGGTAGGCGGAGTCGAAATAGGACCAGATGATATTTCCGTCGAACCACGTCTTATACATGGTATCGAACTCCTCGTTTCCCGTCGTTTCGAGCGTGTTCTTCATTTCCGACGTCTTGTCCGTCACGTACGCCGGGCGGTAGAGAAAGTCGGCGTCCACCCACATTGCGGTCACAGACGTCGCTTTGCCCGCCGGCATCCCCATAAGCTGATGGAGACGGAGGTCCCAGTCGGTCACGCCCTCGCCGTTGGCGGCTATCCAGTTGAAAAGCTCGCCCGCGGAGACCACCCAGACGTTGCCCCACTGGAGATTGACATCCCCGCCGTCGGGATAGCTGTCCGGGTATTTATGCAGGAACGCGACCAGCACCTTGTCGCCGTCCCAGATGACGTTTTTGTCTTCTTTAGTTATGTTGACAAGCGGAAGTATCTCTTCCTCGTCGGCGAATACCGCGTCGCGCACCGCCTCGGCGTACAACTCGCCGTCGGACTTTGCGGCGGCCTTTTCCTCGCTGCCGCAGGCGATGAACGCTCCGGCGCAGATGACGAGCGCAAGCGTCAGAGCGGCGAGCTTTACAAAACCATTCCTTTTCATATTAATTCCCGTAGATCATGAGATTTTCATACCGACAGTTTACTCCTGTTTTGCGGGATTGTCAATGATCCCGCAAATATTTATCCTGTCCTATTTTTCAAACAGTTTCAGGAGCTTCATCTTTTTTTCGCCGCTTTTACCGGAATACGGATGCTCCCTGAGCGGCAGGTTCCAGCGGGTCTTCCCTTTCAGCACCGTCTGCGGATGGGTGAATTCCCTGAATCCCCACTCGCCGTGGTACGCCCCCATTCCGGAGTGTCCCGTCCCGTTGAAGGGGACCCCCTTGACCATCATGTGGATGCAGACCTCGTTTATGCACCCGCCGCCGAACTGCTGTGTTGACATGACCTTTTTCGCCCACTTCATATCGGAGGTAAAGACGTACATCGAAAGCGGATGCTCCCGCTCCGCGATGACGTCCATCATCCGGTCGATCTCCGCGTCCTTGTACGGGACGACCGGGAGGATCGGGCAGAAGAGCTCGTGCCGGACTATATCCTCGTTTTCGTCTACCGGAAAAATGACGGTCGGCGCGAACCTGCGCGCCTCTCTGTCGCCGGCGCCGCCGAAGATCACGCGATCCCCGTACTCTTCGGTCAGCCGGACGCACTTATCGTAGACCGCGTCGGTGATCAGCTTGGGATACTCCGGGTTTTTCTCGGGAGCTTCGCCGATCTGACGTACGAACTCCCTCTTCAATTCGGCGAGGAAGGCGTCGGCGACCTCCTCCGCGACCGCTATCTGATTTACGTTGATGCAGATCTGACCCGCGTTGCAGAGCTTGAAAAACGCGATCTTGCGCGCGGAGTCCTTCAGATCCGCGTCCTTACGGACCACCGCCCAGTTGCCGGTCTCGCCGCCCAGCTCCAATGCGACCGGGGTGAGATTTTGCGCCGCCGCTTCGAGAACGTGCTTCGCCACGGCGGGAGATCCCGTGTAGAATATCTTGTCGAACCTCTCGGCAAGACACATATCCGCTATGTCGTGACCCCGTCGATGACCGTAACGTAATCCTCCGGGAAAACGTCGGCGATCAGCTTTTTCAGGGCGCGTGTGCTCGCCGCGGATTTGGAGCTCGCCTTGATGACCGCGGTGTTGCCGCCGCTCAAGCTCGCCGCAAGGACGCCGAGCGTCAGAAGTACGGGAAAATTGAAGGGGCTTATGACGAGCGAGACGCCGTACGGCAGCTTATATACCTTTGTGCAGGCGCTCGGAAAGCACATCAGTCCGCTGAAATGCCTCTCCGGTCTCGCCCATTTTTTAAGTCCGCGCAGTATCTCGTTCACCTCGACGACGACCGGCCCTATGTCGCACAGATACGCCTCCGTCGGGCTCTTGCCGAGGTCCTCGTAAAGCGCGTCCTTGAGCATATCCTGACCGTCGATCACCGCCTGCTTGAGCTTTTTCAGCTGCTCTATCCGCCATTTGACGTCCAGCGTTTTTCCGGTGCGAAAAAAGCGGCGCTGGGCGGCGACTGTCTCATGTATGCTTTCTTTCGTGTATGCCATATCAATACCCTCTCCTTATCTGATCGAGCAGCATCCTTATCTCGCTGTCCGTCAAGGCCCTCGACGGAGAATAGTTGACCGAGTCCGCGTCGATCATGCGAGTGAGCTGATCGTAATCCTTTTCCTTAATCTCCGGACAGCCGTTTTCAAGTCCGCAGCGTTCGAGAAGCTCCCTGATCGCCGCGATCAGCTTGTCGGAAGCGCATTCTTCCGCGTCGTTTTCATCAGCGACGCCGCGACCTTTTTATGGAGCCCCAGTCCGAAAAGCGTCTCATCCGTCACGATAAGCGCCGACTCAAATCCCGACTTTACGCAGATGGTCCCGACACGGTCCCTTTTCCCGAAGCCCTCGATAAGCTCCGGCTTGGGGATGGGCGCGGCTTTTATCACCGTCCCCGGTATCTTCCTTATGGCTTTTCTGCCGAGATAAAAAGGCATCGTACTCTCTCCTCTCAAAACGGTTTCTCCGATCATATTATAAATCTATTTTCGAAAAAAATCAACCGAGGCTCCCCAAAAAAGACGGCGCCTCCGCGCTTATCCGCGCAAAGGCGCCTTCTTATTTCATCTGACGACCGGCCGCGTTGTTTTTGCCCTTTGCGGGAGAATTCCCCGCGTGCGGGCGTCGCAGTCGCCGATCCGCCCTGCTTTTTTACGGCGGGGGGATCGGCAGACCCGGTCAAAGCTGATTTTGCGTTTCCGTGTAGGGCAGAAGCGCGATCTCGAGATTGCCGTTTTTGGTGCGGAGCTCGTCGATGAACGCCTTTTCCTCCGCCGGATTTTTAAGCTGTACCTTATACGAAAGCCGGAACATACTGCCCATTCCGGTCGTCTTGACGCCGGCGTTTTCGATCTTCTTCAGATAGTGCGAGAAGATCCCGTCGAACGTTCCGTTGTATTCGAGCGATTCGGGGATGGTGATGCGGAGGAGCTGATCCGCCGCCATGTTTTTATGCTCAAACAGAGGCGCGAGACCGAGAAGGAGGAAGAGCGCGGCAAGTACGACAAGGATAACGACGCCGTAGCCGATATACCCCATGCCGAACGCGATGCCGGAGCCCATCGCCACGAGGATCGCGGCGATCTCGTCCGCGCTGCCCTGCGCCGAACGGAAGCGGATCAGACTGAACGCGCCTCCGATGGCGACTCCCGCGCCGATATTGCCGTTCACGAAGGTGATGACGGCGGCGACGATGAACGGGATGAGCGCCGTGACGATGAAAAACCGCTTGGTCGAGCGAATACGGAAGCTCATGATCCAGGAATACAGAAATCCGGTCAGAAGAGCGGCGGACGCCATTATAAAAAACTGCGACGGTGTGACCGTGGCGGAATAGATCGAATCAAACATAACGATTTCTCCTTCTTCTTAATAGTTTTGCGCCTTGAGAAGCTGTTGGCGGTAGGCTTCTCCGTATTTTGAAAAGCTGCTTTTACGGATCATGCCTTCGGAAAGGATACTGCAAAGCCACATCGGAACGGCTTCCTGTACCTTGACTTCAAGGATCGTCCACCCCTCGTCGAGAAGTGAGATCCCGTCCATCGACCTCGTGAGCGTGAGATCGTCGAGGCGGTAGCGGGGGTCCTCGTCTATCGTCAGCCGAAGATCGCCGCCCGGCTCGAAATACGCCGTCCGGTCGTATATTATCAGGCACGCCGGAACGAGCGTTTTATAATAGTCGCGGAAAGCCGTTATCTCGCGGTTTATCTGCCCGGGAGCGCAGATGTCGCCCTCTCCCGCGAAGAACTTATGTACCAGCGGGATGGTGGTCTGAACGCGCCGTTTATATACGACGCCGTACGCCTTCCGCTTCAGCTCGAGGAATACGGGCGACTCTTCCGTCGCGACGCCGTATGAACGCAGGCGTATTTTTTCTTTGAACTCCGGCTTTTCCACGCTTGTGCGGATAAGCTGATACGTCGGGGTATCGTAATACAGGGAGGCGATCGAGGTCCTGCCGTATTGATCGACCTCCATGTGACCTTTCAGACGTTCCCGTAGGAAATCCGTTTGCTTTGCGGTGAGCAGATACTTCAGCTCATACCGCTTCATTACCGTGATCGCCATGGTATCGCCTCCGACGTCATAAAGTGATGCGGATCGTGAACGTTCCGCCGGCGACCGCCGCCGTCGCGCGACCGTTGTGCGCCTTTACGGTCTGCTTGACGTAGGACAGTCCGAGCCCCGCGCCGCCTTCTTTTGCGTTTTCAAGAGTCGTGAAACGGTCGAACGCCTGATCCGCGGGTCCGTCCGGCAGGTCGGTATCGTTGCTCGCTTCGAGCAGGACGGAGCCGTTTTCGCTGTTCAACCTGAAATGCGCTTTTGTCAAGGCGAATTTCAGCGCGTTCCCGACGAGCTCGTCGGTCAATTTGCTCATTCCTTCCGGATCGGCTTTGACCGTAACGTCCGGCGCAATTTCAGCCGTCAGCGCGACTCCGCGGGCGAAAAAGTTTTCCGCTTCACGGTCGAGCGCGGCGGTAAGCTGATCCGAAAGAGATATTTCTGCGGCGCTCATGTTTTCCTCATCAAAGATCCCGACCGAGCCGAGCTTATCGACAAGCTCGTTCATTTTCGCGACCTGACGGTGGGTCGAGCGCGTCCGGTCGTCCGGTCCGTATATGCGTTCGGCGAGCTCGGTGTTCCCGTCGATCACCGTAAGCGGTATACGGAATTCCTTGTTTGCGTTCGCGATAAAGTTCTTCTGCTTTCTGTCCGCTTCCTCGAGAGGCGCGTATATCCTTCTGCCGATGGCGAGGAGCACGAACCAGCCGATCACGAGGACCATCACCTCGCCGATCGCCGAGATGATAAGGATTCGGAAGGACGGGAGCAGCTCTCGCCCCTGGTCGATGACGGTAACGTAGGTCACGCCGTGATCCTTATACACCCTGTAGCGGTAGGTCCCTCTCGTCCAGCCGGTATCCTGTTTCAGAAGCCCCGAAGCCCATTCTTTGGCTTCTTCCTCCGTCACGGCGGAGATACGGAACGCGACCGTTTCGGCTTTTTCGCCGTTTTCGGAGAAAGCGACGGTGAAATATCGCAGCGAGGCGTTCATTTCAGGCGAATCGGGGCCCATCGGACCCATCCTGAAATCCTTGTTTTTCTGCTGATCCTGCCGGGGCTGCGTCCCGCCCGGCGCGTTTTCCTTATGCTCGAAAGAGCCCTGCTTATCGGCGAGCGTCTGCGTCAGCACGTCGGCGTCGCCCGCCGCCATCGTGAAGTTCACCCCGTTGATGACGGCAAGCAGCGTCGTCAGAAGGACAAAGATCACGAGGATCGCGTACAGCCTGAATTTCTTTTCCGCTTTATTCATCTTCGCTCACCTGTCCTTTCCTTTCTTCGGTCCCGCGCTTTTCAAGCGTATCGAGTATCGTTTTTTTGATCTCCGCGAACGTGAACGGATAGGACATCCTGCCGTTCGGCAGAGACTCTTCCTCCCGACGCCTCGCCCCGGCGGGCTCGTCGGTGAGCACGACGACCGGGACGTTTTTTGCGTTAGCGCGTTCGGTTATCACCTTATGATCGACGCGGGGTATCTTCCGGTCGAGGATAAGGATATCAAAGTCTTCGGTAGCCAGCAGCGCCAGAACCTGCGTTCCGTCGAACGCCGTGACAGTCTCTCCGAGGCCCGTTTCGAGCAGTTGTTTGTAACATTCGAGCAGATCTCTGTCCGGCGCCGCAAATAAAATCTTCATTTATCTTTCCTCATTTGTCTCAGGACGAGACGGTCGCGTCGCTGTAGCATGCCGTGCCGCCGTAAGAATATGCGTTCGTGAAGGTGTACGCCGTGCCGTCTATCGTCACCGTATGCTCTCCCGCCGAATGGAGCGAGAGCGAACAGGTCTTTACGCCGCCGGAGGCGCTCACTCTGCCGTAGCCGAGCACGATCAGCGTGCCGCCGGAGATGCTGACCGAGCCGTCCGCGTCGATCGCCGCCATGTTCTGATTGTTCGGACCGCGGGTGATGACCACGCCGCCGGTCTGCTTATACGTACCGTTGGAGTCTATGCCGTCGGTGTCGGCGCTCGGAGAAACTGTCACGTCAAGATATCCGCCCGTCACGTTGATCTGCGCCGTGGAATTGCCTTTCGTCGCATTCACGCCGTCGTCATTCGCCGCGACGGTCGTTTTGCCGCCCGACACGTTGATGACGTTTGCTTCCAGTCCTTCGTAGGCGCTGTCGA
>JAFSSR010000195.1 GCA_017450885.1 Clostridia bacterium
ACCCCTAGGGGCGGTGTCAGCGTTAGCTGACGGATGAGGAGCTCGCGGAGCGCGGAAACAAAGTCGGTTGCTGACTGTATCCTTTAGGGCGGGGGTGGGACCCCGCCCCTACCGGTTGAAATGGCGTTAGAGCGGGACGACCCAGAGGGGAGGATTACTGATTGCCGCGTCGTACCTTCGGTACTCCTCGCAATGACAGCGTTTGGGTGGGACGATAACGAGGGCGGCGGGGTTAAAACCCCGCCGTACGGTGTCGGGTGCGTTTTGTTCATTCGGTGCACCTAATATCGTTTTCCCGCCCTTACGTTTTCAATCGCAGAGCGGGCGCCTATTGAATACTATATCACCAAACGAACTGCGGATTTTGGGAGCCGCGGCTCGCGGCCGTCGCCGCGGGCGACACCGCAATTCCTCATTCCTCATTCCTCATTCCTAATTCCTAATTGCGAGCGAAGCGAGCCTCGCCCCCGCCCCTTCCGGTTGAAATGGCGTTCATTCCGGGCGGCGTTTGCCAGCTTCTCGTAATACTCGAACGGCACTTCCATGCCGCCCCTGCCGCAGCCGAGCATGATGTCGGGCTTTGTACTGCCGTGGAAATCCGATCCGCCGGAGCGCAGCAGCCCGAACCGGTCGGCGAGCTCCTCCGCCAGAGCGGTCTGCTCTCTCGTAAACTCGGTATAGCTTGTCTCTATGGCGTTGAGCCCCGCCTTTTTCGCCTCGGGGAGGAAGCGCGTCAGCCCCTCCTCGTCGAAATTGAGGAAGGGATGCGCGAGGACGGCTACCGCGCCGTACAGCCGGATAAAACTGATGGTCGCGATCGAGCTCAGCTTGCGGGCGGGGACGTAATAGCCCGCGCCCTCGGCGAGGATGGTGGCGAAGGCGTCGGCGACGCTTTTGACCTGTCCCTTTTCGAGCAGGACGCGCGCCACGTGAGCGCGGTTGAAGTCGCCGGTCTCGGTGAGCGCCGCCGCCTCCTCGTAGGTCACGTCGTATCCGTCGGCGGCGAGGGCGGCGATCATCTTCTTGTTCGCGTACCGCTTTGCCTCGTGCATATGCTCGACAAAGTCCTCTATTTCGGGCCACGCCTTCTCGTCGAAGAACAGCCCGACCACGTGGACCTCGTGCCCCTCGTGCTCGGTGGAGAATTCGCATCCCGGGACGGTGATCAGTCCGTGCTCTTTTCCCGCCCGGACGAACTCGCCGAGGCCGCCCGACGTGTTGTGATCGGTCAGGGCGAGCGCGGATATGCCCCGCCTGACGGCAAGGGCGACCAGCTCGGATGGGGATAACGTTCCGTCCGAGAAAGTGGAATGGCAGTGCAGGTCGCAGATCTTCATTTTGTTTCCTTGTTATACCTATAAATAATTTATGTGATCTTTTGTGCTCGATCTTCCCGGCCCGCGGCGGAGCGAGCGATCAAGCGAGGGGCTTCGACGCAGGAGGCTGTGGATTTTCGGGACCGCGGCCCGCGGCGGGACGTTTATCGTCGATCTCGTGCGGGATGTCGGCGCTGCGGTGATTGAATTTGTATATGGAGACGTCGACCGGCTCGGGCTTGAAGAAATAGTAGCCCTGAGCCATATCGCACCCGATCGTCCGCAGAAACTCGAGCTGGGCTTCGGTCTCCACCCCCTCGGCGAGAGTGTTGATCCCGAGATCGCGGCAGACCTTGACCATCGCGTCGAGGATCTTGCGGTTGGCGCCGTTGTTTTCGTCCAGGCGTCGGACAAGATCCATATCGAATTTGATGCGGTCGATATCGTACCGGCTGATCACGTTGAGGGAGGAATATCCGCTTCCGAAGTCGTCGATCCACAGCTTATAGCCGCAGTCGCGTATCTGTTTCAGAGCGTCCTTGAACCGTTCGGTCCCCTCGGCGACGTCCTGCTCGGTTATCTCGATGATTATATCGTCGGGCGTGAGCCCGTATTTGTCGGTTATCTCCTTGATCCTCGCGGGGATGTCCTCGCAGTCGAAATCCTGCGCGGAGAAGTTGACCGATACCGGGGCGAGGGGAAGACCCGCCTCTCCTCTGACTCCGAACTCGCGGCAGACCTCCTCCAGCATATAGAGGTCGAGCATATACAGGCGGTGGTAACGCGAGAGGACGTAGACGAACTCGTTGGGGGTCATCATTCCGCGGACGGGGTCTATCCACCGCGCCAGCGCCTCCAGCGAGGAGAGCTTTCCGCTTTCTATCCGCATGACCGGCTGATAGTAGACCTTGATCCAGCGCTGATCGAGCGCGGTCTTGAAGTTGTCGATGATATACTGTTCCTTCCAGTAGGCGTCGTCGCTGTCGACGAAGTAGGAATGCTGTCTGTCCTCGTCGGGCTCCTTTCTGCTCCGCTTGCCGTCGTACATGATCTTTTCCGCGCGGCGGACGGTGTCGGAGACCGTTTTGTCTATCTGCGGATTGAAGCCGGCTATGCCTACGGCGGCGTGCACCTGATCCCACTCGTTTTCCGCTTCGGCGTTTATCCTGTCGCTTTCGCTGTAGAAGCGGTCGTGAAGCTCGGCGCGGTCGGTGAGATCGTCGCCCCGGAGTATGACGACGAACTCGTCGCCTCCGATCCGGAAGACGTGACTGCGCTTGAACACTTTGCAGATCAGACGGCTCGCCGAGCGCAGATAATCGTCGCCCCTTTCATGCCCGTAGCGTTCGTTTATGCCGAGGACGTCGTCGCAGTCGAAGACTCCGACGGCAAACTCTATCTTATCGCCGCGGTCGAGCCTCTCCTGGAGATCCTGCATATATGAGGTAAAGGCGAGTCTGTTTCTGATGCCGGTGATCTGGTCCTTGCTGACAAGCTCGCTTATCTCGGTGACGGCGCGTTCCGCCTCGATCACCTCGTTCACGTAGTTGTTTATGTCGTCCGCCATCTTCATGACCGAGCGGGAGAGGGACTCTATCTCGTTGTGCGTGTGTATGTCGGGATCGTTCATCGAGAGCTTGGTCCCGTGCTCGCGCGAGGCGAAGGTCACGACGCTCTTTTCCAGCCTTGCGATGGGGTCGGCGACGCTGCGGGTGATCCAGATGACGAAGCCCGACATGAACAGCACGCCCAGAGCCAGGATAAGCGAGATGCTGATCATCATATGGCCCTTTATGGTGTCGTGTATCTCCTGTACGGGCAGGTCGACGCACAGCTCGGCGAACACCGAGCCGTCGGAGGTACGGAGCAGGAGTATGCCGGTGTAGTCGTCCCCCCACTCGGCGACCTCCTCGAAGAAGACCACTCCGTCGGCGCTGAGGGCGTTGTAATACTTCTCGGCGGTCTCGGCGGGATAGGAGTCCCCGGTCAGCTCTCCGAGCTGCACCTCGTTTTCCGGCTCGAACTCTTTTTCGTACTCCGACATCGCCGCTATCACGTTCATGATGTTGTCGCGCTCGCCCGGATGGATCGGGATTATGACGTAAAGGAAGTCGATATTGTGCGTGTCCTTTACGTTGTCGATAAACGCCTGCAGCTCGTTGTATTTCTCCGACTTCTCGCCCTTGTCGAGGCAGTCCTTGAGGTCGTCGACGTCGATATTGGAGCCGACGTAGTTCAGCAGATCGGTGATATACGCCTCGTA
>JAFSSR010000196.1 GCA_017450885.1 Clostridia bacterium
CAAAAATCTCGTTTCGCCGCAGGCGAAATCTCGTTAAGATCGTCGGCGGAGCCGACACATCTTTTTCGCACCCAAACGCTGTCATTGCGAAGCTCCGAAGGGGCTGTGGCAATCCGTGCCCCTGAATGATAAATCAGCAGCCGATTTCATTTTCGCGCTCCGCGACCCCTCATTCGTCTCGCTCCGCGAGCCACCGCCCCTAGGGGTCCCCGGCGGACCGAGGTCCCTCGAGGTCCGTGGGGAATTGGGTCCCCCGATGGGGAAGGCGACGCTAAACGCTGCTTCGTCGCACCCAGCCCCGTAGGGACCGTCTTGCGTCGTTTCGGCGCCGATCCCTAATGTCTTATGACTTTTACCTTTATTCTCTTCTTCTCACTGACGATTTTATTCCCCGATCTCGGCGGTGCGGTAGATGAACTTCACCGTGCCGTCCATGCCGTCGGCGATGCCGGAAAAGCCGCGCGTTTCCTTTGCGGCTTCAGTCGCGGCGCGGAGCGCGTCGACGACGCCTCCGACGTTCTTATCGAGAAGGGAGGTCAGCTTTTGTATCCCCTTGGAATTGAACTCGGACAGTCCGGCGCTGAGCGCGGCGGCTCCGTCGTTGAGCTTGCCGACCCCCTCGGTGAGCGCGGGCATCGCGTCGTTAAGAGCGGCGGCTCCCTTGTTCAGATCGGAGGCTCCGGACGCCAGGTTCTTTGCGCCGTCGGCGAGGGAGACGGAGCCGGACTTGAGGGACGCGGCGCCTTTTGCCGCCTCAGCTACGCCGTCGGTGTAGGCTTTGAGCCCGAGATAGAATGCGTTGTATCCGTCGAGAGACGCCTTGAGGGAGATGACCTTTTTCGCCCCCTCGGAGGCGGCTTTCAGCTTGGACTGCACCTCCTCGCCCGCCATCGTTTCGGAGATCGCCTTTTCGATCTGCGCCTCGACGTTGGACGCGATGAGGTTCTTTATCTTTTCGGACTTCATCTGCTCGTCAACGTTGCTTTTTACCGTCGACTTGATATCTTCCGTCTCCATACGGGCGTCGGTGTTGTTTTCCACAGCCGCTTTGACCTCATCCGAGGACATCTGCGCGTCGGTGTTTTTCTCTATGGTCGCTTTGACCTCGTCGGTCGCCATCTGCGCTTCTACCGCGGAGCTGACCGCCGCCTGAACGGCTTCGTCGACGGCTCCCGCCTCGACCGCGGCGTCGTACGCGGAGGGCTCCATTCCGGTCGCGCTCCTGATGACCTTGCCGCGCACGTCCTCGCGCACGGCGGCGGCGACCTTAGCCTCGACCCCGGCGCGCACGGCGGCGGCGACCTTTTCCTCAACGTTCGAGCGGACGGCTGCCGTTACGCCGGCGGCGACCTGCTCGCGCACGGCGGCGGTCACGCCCTTTTCGACCTCGGCGCGGACCGCCGCGGCGACCTGCTCCTCGATATAGCCGCGCTTTGCCTCGACGCCGGCGGTGACCGCTTTGAGCGCCTGATCGTAAACGCTGGTCTCGTCGAGGGAGGCGATGACGCCGTTGAGCGTCTTTGCGTAATTACCGACAGTCAGCGCGGGAACGTCGAGCCCGGACGCCGAAAGCTGTTCGGACGCGGTGTTGAGCAGTCCGTTGAAGACCTGCAGAGCGCCGCCCGTCAGCTCGTCGTTTTTGGACGCGAGCGCGCCCAGACCGTCGGAGAGCTGCTTTGCGCCGCCCGACAGCTTTGACGCACCGTCGGAGAGCCCGGCAGCCCCCTTGTTCAGAGCGGAGGCTCCGGACGCCAGCTTGCCGACCCCGTCGGCGAGCTCGCCGGTCTTGCCGTAGAGAGCGACGAGTCCGTCCGAGAGCTGTTTTGCGCCGTCGAGCAGCTTGCCCATGGCGTCGGTGAGCTGTGCGAGCGAATCGGAGATCCCCTCCGTCTTATCGAACAGACCGCCGTCAAGCTCCGTAAACAGTCTGTCGGTCACGAGCGTGACCGTCATTCCGAGCTTGAAGCCGGATGCGTAGGCGGTGATCTCGAAATATGAAGGCAGCTCGATATCCCCGACGTCAAGTCCGAGGGTCTCCTGCATACCGGGGAGCGCAAGCCCGGCGACTATCGTGCGGCTGCCGTCGTTGATCGCGCGGCCGTTCTTCACGGCGACGCCGGAGAAGATCTCGTTGTCGAGTATAAGTCCGGTAACGGCGGCGTAGGGGATATACACCTTGCGGTCCGAGCCGTTGACCTTCTTGATCGCGTAAGCGGTGTTCTCAAAATCGAAGCGGACGGTGACCTTGCCGCTCTTGCCGGCGAGCTCTTCGGGAGTTATCTCGTCGCCGTTGAGCCTGTAAGTCACCTTCATCTTTACCGGCGCTTCGGCGTCGGTCGTGCCCTGATAGCTCACGTCCCTGCCGTTCGCCTTCCAGACGCGGGCGCCGTCCTTCCCTTCCGAGAAGGCGACGTCTCCGCCGAGGGTGTACACGTCCTTCAGGGTCGTCACGTCCTCGATCTCGTCGGCCGCCGCGCCGTTGACAATGTGATCGCTGACGACCGTCTTCTCCGCGCTGCCGTCAGCCGAGGTGAAGATATAGACGGTCTCCTCCTTGGCGACCGTTCCGTCCGCCGTGGCGGAGATCAGCTCCGGGACGCCCGGAAGCTCATTTTCCGTCCCGTTCTGTCCGGCGGTCCCGTCGGACGCCTTTCCGTTATCCGAAGCGTAAACTATCCCGCCCGCCGTGACGGCGAGGGCGAGTATTACCGAGATCAATGCAATTATCTTACTTTTCATCGTTATTACCTCATTTATCACTAATCTTGCCCATACCGAGTGTCGTCTTACGGATAAGCCCGTCGCAGAGCATCAGCAGAGCGGGCAGTATGAATATGACCATAAGCATACTTATCACGGCGCCTCTCGCCATCAGCATGCACATAGAGCTGATTATGTCGATGTCCGAGTAGACGGCGACGCCGAAGGTGGCGGCGAACAGCCCCATCCCCGAGACGATTATCGAGGGGATGGAGGAAGCAAGCGCCGTCCTTACCGACTCGCGTTTGTCGGCTCCGCCGATCCGCTCCGCCTTGTAGCGGGTGGTCATCAGTATCGCGTAGTCGACCGTCGCGCCGAGCTGGATGGTGCTTATACAGATCGGGGCGATGAACGGCAGGTTCTGCCCGAGATAGTGCGGAAGTCCGAGATTTATGAATATCGCCGTTTCTATGACGGCTATAAGTATGAACGGGAGCGAGAAGCTCTTTTCGACCAGCGCGATTATCAGGAAAATGGCGATTATAGAGATCATATTGACCCTGCGGAAATCGCTGTCGGTCGTCTCGATCATATCCTTCATACAGGGCGCCTCGCCGATCAGCATACCGCCGCCGTCGTATTTTTTCAGTATGGAGTTGAGCGTGTCGATCTGCGCGTTGACCGCGTCGCTCGCCGGAGCGTACTCCGAGTTGACCAGAAGCAGCTCCCATTTGTCGCTTTTCAGGAGCGAGGCGACCGAGTCGGGGATCATCTCGTCCGGGACGCCCGCGCCGACGACGGTCTCGAGCCCGAGAACGTACTTGACGCCGTCCGCGTTTTCCATTTCCTTTATCATCGCGCGGCGGTCGCGGGACGGGACGTCACGCTCGACCAGCAGCATATGGGTGGAGGCTATATCGAAGTCGTCGCGCAGCTTGCCGTTGGCGACCACGAACTCGATGTCCTGCGG
>JAFSSR010000197.1 GCA_017450885.1 Clostridia bacterium
AACGCCTGCAAAAAGCGGATGAGGAGCTCGCGGAGCGTGAAAACAAAGTCGGTTGCTGACTGTATCCTTTAGGGCGGGGATGGAACCCCGCCCCTACCGGTTGAAACGGCGTTCGGGTGCTGCGGCTTCGAAGGCAGGATTACGGATTGCCGCGGACGCCGTAGGCGTCCTCGCAATGACAGCGCTTGGGCACGGAAACGATGTGTCGGCTCCGCCGGCAACCTGCTTAACGAGATTTCGCCTTCGGCGAAACGAGATTTTTGCTGCCGCAAAAACGAGATTCCCGCCCTCTGCGGGCGGGAACGAGATTCGCCGCTGCGCGGCGAACGACTGCGCGGCGACTGGGGACAGTCGCCGCGCGAACGGCGGGGGAGCGATCACCTATTCAGCCACCACACGCCGGCGTTGAGGTACGCCGCAAAGAGCAGCCAAATAAAATACGGTATATTCAGCCTGGCGGCGGCGCGGGAGAGCGCGCGGAAGCGGGAGATCATCACCCCGACCAGCACGATGAGCAGAACGAGCCATATAAGGGCGAAGAGATAGGCTTCCTCATTGAAGAAGACGATCGGCCAGAAGAAGTTGACGGCGAGCTGGAGACAATAGAAAATGATCGCCTCCTTGCGTTCGTTTTCCGGCGCGTCGTCCTTTGTCCAGATTATATATGCGGAGACTCCCATAAGGAGGAAGAGCGCGGTCCAGACGATCGGGAACAGCCACCCAGGCGGCGAAAGCGGCGGCTGTTTGACGTTCGCGTAATGATCCATGGCGCGCATCGTAAGCACGCCGGAGAGCGCGCCGACCGCCACCGCGGAGAGGGTCCAGAAGAGAAGCGGTTTTATTTTGATCTTGTGCATAATGACACCTCGCAAATAATATTTTACAATATTATATGCGAAAGGTGTTTTTTTATACGTTAAAACAAACGCTCCGCATACGGAATAAGCGCGCGTAACGCATACGGCGGAAGCCGGCGCGGCGCCCCGCCGGTCACGCGAGGCCGGCGACCGCGGTGTACACCCGCGACAGCTCATACCATGTGGCGGGACCGACCTTGCCGTCGACGGCGAGCCCGAAGATGCGCTGGAACTCGCGGACGCTGCGCTCGGTGGCGGGACCGAATATCCCGTCGACCGACAGCCGCGCGATCGAGGGATAGCTGCGTGAGACGACGTTGAGCTGATTCTGCAGAGTCCTCACCCCGCTCCCCCGCGATCCGCGGGTCAGAAGTCCGGGATAGGAGGACGGGACCCCCTCGACGCGGGCCGCCTGACGGAGCACGATATTGCCGCCGTAGTAGTTTTTCAGGATGTTCAAAGCGGAAAAACCGCGGTCGCCCAGCTCCTTCGAGCCCCATTGCGAAAGCCATCCGGCGCGGTTGACCCGCCTGCCGTCGCAGTACTGCGTAAAGAGCGGCTGATTTAGCCCCGGGCGGGAGATATAGGTGGTGAACACCTCGTTGACCACCGAGGTGATCTCCTTGTAAAGGGTCCGTCCGTAGGTGAAGGACTGGTCGTAGGCGGTCGAGTTGGTGATGGTAAAGCCGTACCCGCGCGAGCGGTACCACTCGGTATAAACGCGGTTGAGGGTAAAGGAAAGGATGGCGTAGACGTTCGCCTTGATGGTCTCGCGCGGCCAGGTCGCGTAGATCTCGCTGGACGCGACGTTGGCGATGTAGTCGCGGAAGTTGACGGTGTAGTTCGGCGCGGAGGAGTCGGAGGGGCGACCGGCGTGGACTATGATGACCGAGGGGACGACCGGCTCGGGCAGCACCGCCGTCCCGTCCGGGAAGGGGAGCGGCTTGACCTCCGCCTCCGGGATCTTCGGCGGGAAATCCCCCCACAGGGCGGGGTAGGGGATGACCACCTCGTCGGGCGAGCGCGGCGAGAGGGTGACCCGCTGTTCGGCGGCGGCGTCGGGATAGATCTGCACGTTTTCGATCAACGCGCCGTCGGTGCCCTCCAGCTCCACCTCCAGATCGTACTGATTGAACGGCCGCGGGTTCCCGTACTCCTGCGAGTATTCGTAGGGCGGGGCGGCGAGCTCGATCTCGGGGGTCAGCCCCTCGCCGTCGGTCACCAGCTCCTCCTCGGTGCGCCCGTTTTCGGGATCGGTCACTCTCACCCTCGCGCCTCCCGCGGGCGACGCTGCGTTGCCGAGATCGACCCTTACCCGTAACTTTCCCGTCCCGCCGGTCGTGTTGACGACCGGCTCGGTGTTGTAGTTGTAGTTCATACGTTGCCTCCGTTCTGACAGCAGATAGGTTGTAAAAACGCTTGTTCGGTAATATAGCTTCCCCGCCTCGGAGCAGGGGAAAATAAGGGATCATACATTTCGCCGCCGGAGCGGACGCCCCGACCGGCCGCCCGCTCACGTATTCGTTTCCCTCAACGCCTCGAACGCGCCGTAGAGGTCGAGCTCGCCGTATCCCCACCGCACGTTTGGATAGGACATCCCGTTCTCCCGCCGCGCGCCGCCGATCAGCATACTGCGGATCATGTCGCCGCTCATCTGCGGGAGCGCGCCGCCGACTATCCCCCATTCCATAAGGAGGGCGGCGGCTCCGGCGGTGACGGCGGCGGCTGCGCTCGTGCCGGTCATCGTCCCGTAGCCGAATGGGTAGACCCCGCGGATATTGACCCCGGGAGCGGCGAGATCCGGGGAGATGCGGGGCAGTCTCGTCGGTCCCCACGACGAGCCGACGTACAGACCTCCGTCCGCGTCGTCGTATGCGCCGCAGGTGACCACCCGCATGGCGGTCGCCGGATAGGTGACGGTGTATTCCGGCACCGGGCGCAGGAATTCGACGCTTTCGTCCACCTGCCCGGTGACGGGCAGCCAGGCGTGGTACTCGCCCCCGACGATCGAGTCGCCGTAGACCGTTATGTCCCACACCCCCTCGGTCGCGTCCCTGAAGCCGATAATGATCGAGTTGCTCGACCCGCGGAAGTATTGCAGGAATATCCGCGAGTTTTCGAGCACGAAGTCGGTCGAGATCGACAGTCCGGAGCGGAACGGAACGCGCGGGAGCACCTCTCCCGTCGGGGAGGAGACGCTGACCGACATCTTCTCGAAGGCGTCCGAGTAGAGCGAGACGGTAAACGACGCCCCGCGCCTGCCGACCCGCAGACTGACCGTCCCTGTGTTGCCGGTCCTTTCTATCCGCCCCTGCGTGTGATGGCGCGCGTTGGCCTCGTTGCCCGCGGCGCAGGCGAAGGCGCGGCCCGGACGCTCCGAGAGGAAGGACATATAGTCCTCCAGCAGGGTGTTGCCGTCGTGGGCGGAAAAATTGCTCCCCAGCCCCACGCAGACGACGGCGGGACGCCCCAGCCGGCCGGCCTCCCGCATAACGAAATCGACGCCCAGCATAAAGTCGCTCGACTCGTAGAGATAGGGGTCGTCGGGGGACAGGAGATAGCTGTTGACGTAAAAGCTCCTCGCGCGGCGCAGCTTTACCGCTATGATATCCGCGCCTGGAGCCGCCCCCTCGTAGGTCCCCGGCTCGATCCCCGCGGCGACCGACGCGAGAAAGGTCCCGTGACCGTTCTCGTCATAGCCGGGAAAGCCGGGCGCGGCGGCTCCGTCCGCGGCGAGCGCGTTGATCTCGTCCGCGCCGTAGACCCTGCCGAAAAGCGGACGGTCTCCGCCGTCCCCGCCGTTCCCGTCCCCGTCGTCGTCCCCGGCGTCGTCTCCGGCGGTCTGATCCCAGAGCGAAAGTATCTTCGAGCCGCCGTCCTCCCGCCTGAAGGCGGGCAGGGTCAGGTCTATCCCGGTGTCGATGATCCCGATCAGCACCCCGGTCCCGTCATAGCCGAGGAAGGGCTGATCGGTCACCTGCGAGATACCCGCCGCCGCGTTGGCGCGGCTGTCGAGAGGGGACATTATGCGCGGGAAAAAGGCGATCGTCCCGCCGCCGAAATCCTCGACTATCTGATCGAGATCCCGGGTGTCGACGTAGAGCACGGCGTATCCGCCGTCCAGCTCCGCGCCTATGCGTATCCACGGGCGTTCCTCTATGTACCTGCGGAAATTGTCGGTCAGCAGTACGATCAGATCGACCGTCGTCGGAAGACGTATGAATTCGTTTATTGATAGTTCGGGTTGGTAGTTCATTGTGGCAGTTAGAAGAATAGTTCAAAGTTGAAAGTTCAAAGATAGCATATAGTCGCCAGTCGCCGGCGGGGCCGGACCAAAAACGCGTATATCGACTCGTGCGACCACAAACGCCCGGTACGATATTTCAGTCGCCGGTCGCCGGCGGGGCGCCGGACCCGAACGCCATTTCAACCGGTAGGGGCGGGGTCCCACCCCCGCCCTAAAGGATACAGTCAGCAACCGATCTCGTTTCCGCGCT
>JAFSSR010000198.1 GCA_017450885.1 Clostridia bacterium
AAGACAAGCCCGACCGTCCCGACCCTTCCGCGGGAGATCGGCGCCGGTAACGGAGAAACCTATGCAAATCAAAGATCTGCGCGCCAATTCGAGCGCGCGGGCGATCGCGATCAACGCCTGTATAGCCGCAGTCAGCCTCTTCGTCAACGGATTTGGAGTCTATCTGACCATACAGGCCAATATCGGCGCAGGTCCGTGGGACGTGCTTGGGTTAGGAGTCTCGAATACGCTCGGGATCCTCTACGGGAACGCCTCTGTCGCCATTTCGATAACCATACTTATTATTGATATCATACTGCGCGAGCCGATCGGGATAGCCATGTTCATCGACGCGGTGGTAGTAGGGAAGTCGGTCGATCTTTTCAACAAGCTGAACGTCGTCCCGCCGTGCAAGTCCGTGTTCGTCGGAATTCCGGTAATGATAGCCGGGCTTTTCGTCATCGCCTACACGCAATATACGTATATGATCGCCTCGCTCGGGTGCGGCCCGCGCGACACTTTGCTCGTAGGCCTTGCCAGGCGGCTGAAAAAGCTCCCTATCGGGGCGGTGAGTATCGCGCTTCTTTCGACCGCGACGTTTATCGGATGGCTGCTCGGCGGTCCGGTCGGTATAGGGACGCTGATTTGCGCCTTCGGCGCGGGGCCGATCATGCAGCTTGCCTTTCGGACGGTAAGGTTCGACGCGACAGCTATAGTCCATCAGCGTCTTCGCGATTCCGCGAGGGTACTGTTAAGGAGAAAAAATACCGCAAAGCCTAACGGGGAGAAATGATATGAGCAGACCCGATTTCAGATACGTTCGTATACAGGGCAAAGAGTTTGCAAGGAACACCATGCACGCCAAGGGCATATTCAGTATGTTCGCCAAGCTGATACAAAACGAGGTGATGGACGAGGAGGATACGGCGCTCTATAACGAACTGAGCGACTGGTTCTCCGAAAATCTGCCCTGGCCGCCGCAGTGCAGGAATCAGGAGCCGGTGATCTGCTGGTTTAAGACCGAGAACTCGGACGAGATGATGAAGATGATCCGCCCTATGCTCTGGCTGCTGGAGCGGTACGACTGCCCGTATTATCTTGTCTACACCAACACCCCCGGCGAGATCGTCTACGAGGACAAATATCAGATCGCGGCGAGGGTGGACGGCTTTCTGCATATCGACGAGGTACAGCCCTCCTGGTCGCCCGAAGAGGAAAGGGAAGACAAGCCGGGCACGGACGCCGGGCTTATCGCGCGGACAGAGGAATTCCTCAAACGCAAATTCGACGAAAGCGAATACTTTTCTTCCCACGAGGATGAAAAGACCTACCGGCTCGAACACTCCTACCGGGTCGCAAATATCGGTCTGCAGATATCCCGCGCCGAGGGGCTGGACCAGACGGCGACGGTCGTCGCCTGTCTTCTCCACGACGTCGCCTACTGCGAGGGACCGGGAGAAGGCGGATGGCGGGAACACGGGCGGCGTTCCGCTGCGATAGCGCGTCCGTTCCTTTGCGGGCTCGGACTCCCGCAGGACCTCATAAACGAGATCCTCTACGGCATCGCCATCCACGTCGATGACGAGGCGGACTTTGAGGGTGAACGCACGCCGCTCGCGCTGACAGTCGGCGACGCGGACAATATCGACAGGTTTGACGCCTTTCGCATCCACGAAACGCTCAGCCGGGAAGGCTTCCTTGATATGAGCGCGGAAGAGAGAAAGGACCATCTCGAAAAGCGTCTTGCAAGGCTCCGCGAACTGTTTGACCTCAAGATGGGGACGAAGACCGCGGAAGAGCTCTGGAGAGAGCGGCTGTCATACTATATCTCGTTTTATGAAAAGCTGCTTTCGCAGCAGACGTACGGTACGGGTATAATCGACGGGTAAACGGATCAAAAAATGGAACATGATATGACGGTCCCCTGCGGGGACGGGATGATAAACATTCGCGTCGGAGCGATCATAATCAGGGGCGGGAAATTCCTCATGGCGTGGAACGACGCCCATCCGGATTATTATTTTTCGGTCGGAGGCAGATTGAAGTTCGGCGAGACCGCCGAGGAGGCTGTTGTCCGTGAGGTGTACGAGGAGACAGGCGTACGTATGGAGGTCGACCGGCTCGGCTTCATTCATGAAAGCTATTTTTATGCCGACGGCTTTTCGGCGAAAGACAAGCTGATATATGAGATATCGTTTTACTATTATATGAAGGCCCCGGAGGACTTTTCGCTCCCCTGCGACAGTTTTACCGAGGGGGACCACACGGAATACCTGCGCTGGGTCGCCCCTGACGAGCCGCTGACCGTTTACCCTGAATTCTTCAGGACAGAGCTTGTGCATCCGGAACGCGAAGTCAAGTTCTTTCGAAACGATGAGCGCAGAAAATAAGCATTGACATCGCCGGATAAAATATGGTATTCTTTATATAGTATTTCGGTAGGAATTGATCTCTGCCACGGGAGGGTAATATGGAAGAAATAAGACAAAAGGTATTTACAGAGGAACGGGCGCTCTACTCGGTCAACGGCGCAAGGGTTGTCGACTGCGTTTTCGAGCGCGGCGAGTCGCCGGTAAAGGAGTGCGAGAACGTAGAGCTCGAATGCTGCCGCTTCAGTTGGAAGTATCCGATCTGGTACTCAAAAAACATCACGGTCACCGGCTCGACCTGGGACGAGACCGCCCGCGCAGGGGTTTGGTACGACGAGAACGTCACCGTCCGCGACGCCTACATCCAGGCTCCCAAGAACTTCCGCCGCTGCAAGGGGCTCACGCTCGACGAGGTATGCTTTACAAACGCCGAGGAGACCCTCTGGAACTGCGAAGACGTAAAGATAAACCGCGTCTCGGCAAACGGTCATTACTTCGGAATGAACTGCAAAAACGTCGAGGCGGAGTGCCTCAAGGTCAACGGCAACTACGTCTTCGACGGACTGAAAAACGCGGTCATCCGCAATTCGAGGCTTATCACGAAGGATTCGTTCTGGAACAGCGAGAACGTCACGGTCTACGATTCGTTCATAACCGGCGAATATCTCGGCTGGAACTCCAAAAACCTCACGCTTATTAACTGCACGGTCGAGAGCCTGCAGGGGATGTGCTATATAGACGATCTCGTGATGAAGAACTGCAAGCTGATAAACACCACGCTCGCGTTCGAATACTCGACCGTCGAGGCGGAGATCAGCACCCGTATCGACAGCGTATTCAATCCGCGCGGCGGGACGATAACGGCTCCGTCGATAGGCGAGCTGATAATCGAGCGCGACCGCATCGACCCGGAAAAGGTGCGCGTCGTCTGCGGCGACGTGGAAAAGCGGTCCGACGTGATGGACTGGAATTCTGTGAATTTCAACGCTTGAGGTGAAATATGAAGTACGATTTTGATACTCCTGTCGATCGCCGGAACACCGACTCGATCAAGTGGGCGGTCGAAAAAGACGAGCTGCCCATGTGGGTGGCGGATATGGATTTTCCCGCCGCGCCGCCTATACTCGACGCGCTCGAAAAGAAGATCAGGCAGGGCGTTTTCGGCTACTGCGACGTCACCGGCGACTGGTATAACGCCTATATAAGCTGGTGGGCGGAACGTCACGGGCTGGCAATGAAACGCGAAGAGCTGACCTTCTGCACCGGCGTCGTCGCGGCTATCTCCTCCATCGTCCGCAAGCTGACTACGCCTAACGAGAACGTGCTTATATTCACGCCGGTATACAATATATTTTTCAACAGCATAGTCAACAACGGCTGCCGCGTCCTGGAGTGCCCGCTGGTCTACGACGGGGAGAAGTACGAGATCGACTTCGCCGATCTCGACCGCAAGCTCGCCGACCCGCAGACCACCCTGATGATATTCTGCAATCCGCATAATCCGGTCGGCAAGATCTGGCCGGGCGGCGATATGATGAAGATCGGACAGCTTGCAAAGCGCCATCACGTCACCGTTATCTCGGACGAGATACACTGCGATATCACCGTCCCCGGCAAGGGCTACATCCCCTTCGCCGCCGTTTCGGATATCTGCCGCGACGTCAGCGTCAGCCTGATGGCTCCCACGAAGGCGTTCAATCTCGCCGGACTGCACACCTCCGCCGTCTACGTTCACGACAAAACGCTTCGCCACAAGGTGCGGCGCGGACTCAATACCGACGAGGTCGCCGAGCCCAATTCCTTCGCCGTCGCAGCCGCCGTCGCCGCCTTTGGCGAGAGCGGGGAATGGCTGGACGAGATGCGGGAATACGTTTTCGCCAACCGCAGGTACGCCGAGGAGTATATCGACCGCGAGATCCCCGGTATGAAAGCCGTCCGCGGAGAGGCGACCTATCTTATGTGGGTCGACGCCTCGGAGCTGCTGTCAAGGGGAAAACTGTCGGACGGCGACGCTGACCTCGCCGCCTTCGTCCGCCGCACTACCGGGCTTTTCGTCTCGAACGGCGGGGTATACGGGAAAGAGGGAAAGAACTTCTTGCGCATCAATCTCGCCTGTCCGCGCTCGACCGTCGAGGACGGTATGTCCCGCCTCAAACGCGCGGCGGAAGCGTTTGCGCGATAATAAGCGTACGTAAAAAAGGTGCTGAAACAAGATCAGCGCCTTTTTCTTTTATTATAAATTTATAACGGGGTCACTTGCCGAGTATCTTCAGTACGTCGGGAAACAGTTCGAGACTGCGCCTCAATATGCCGTGCATATGCGCGATGGCGACGCCGTAGTTGACTATCGGAACGCCCGCTTTTACCGCGCGCTCTATGCGGTTCTGCATCTCCGTCTCGTTGAGCATACATCCGCCGCAATGGACAATGACCTTGAAATCCGAAAGATCGTCGGGGTATTCGCCGCCGGAAGTAAAGGTAAACGACGGCTTCGCGCCGGAAAAGCTCTCTATCCATCCGGGCATTTTGACCGTCCCTATGTCATTGCATTGACGGTGGTGAGTACACCCCTCGGAAATGAGCACGCGGTCGCCGTCCTCGATTTTCGACAGCGCCGCCGCACCTCGGACAAGCTCCGGCAGACTGCCTTTATACCTTGCGAAAAGTATCGAAAAAGAGGTAAGCGGGATATCGGCGGGGACCTCCTTTGAAACCCTGCCGAAAGCCTGCGAGTCGGTTATGACCATCCTCGTCTTGCCGTCGAACAGCGCGAGCGTCTTTGCGACCTCGGTATCCTGACAGCAGGTGACGGAACAATGCGCGTCGAGTACGTCACGGATGGTCTGCTGCTGCGGGAGGATAAGCCTTCCCTTGGGCGCCGCCTCGTCGATCGGGATGACGAGCAGGACGTGATCTCCGGGCGACAGCATATCGGAGACTATCTTTTTATCGTTCTTTTTCAGCTTCGCAAGTCCGCCCAGTCTTTCTTTCAGCGCGTTGATATTCTCGCCGGTCTTTGCCGAAACGAGTATCGCTCCCGCCTCTTCCGCCTCGCGTGCTCTTCCGAGATCGGATTTGTTTTGCGCGATGATGTACGGAGTTTTTTTCTCCTTGAACAGCTCGACAAGCTCCTTTTCGAGCGGCGAAAGGGGCTCGCGCGCGTCGGTGACAAGCACGGCTATATCCGTTTTTGCAAGTATCTCGCGCGCTTTTTTTACCCTCATCTCGCCGAGCTCTCCCTCGTCGTCGAGACCGGGAGTGTCGATTATTACCACGGGACCCAGGGGGAGAAGCTCCATCGCTTTTCTTACCGGGTCGGTCGTCGTCCCCTTTACGTCGGAAACGACGGAAAGCGCCTGCCCGGTCACGGCGTTGACAAGGCTGGACTTGCCGGCGTTGCGCAGCCCGAAAAAGCCGATGTGGATGCGGTCCGCCGAAGCGGTGTCGTTCAAACTCATGGTCCTTGCTCCGTTAAAATCTGAAATCGCGCCTGTTCGACGTGCGGATATCGTTGATGTGCTCCGCCGCTATCGCGCGGACCTTGTCCTTGGGGATGCGCTTGAGCTCGTTTTCGATCATCTCATAGCCGATCTTTTTGGTCTCCGGGCTCGCGTAGTCTTCAAGATATTCGGCGAGGGTCATCAGGGCGTTGGGATGGCAGCAGTTGAGTATCTGTCCGCTCTTGCACAGGCTCATAAAGCGGTCGCCCGTGCGCCCCTCGCGGTAGCAGGCGGTGCAGAAGGACGGGATATGCCCGTTCTCCATCAGCCAGCGGACCACCTCGTCGAGCGAACGCTGGTCGGAGACGTCGAACTGCTCGGTGTCGTGCGGACGTTCGTCCGCAGAGTAGCCCGCGTAGCCGCCGACCGACGTGCGCGAGCCTCCGCTCACCTGCGATATGCCGAGCCGCAAAAGACGCGAACGCACCTTTTCGGTCTCGCGGGTGGAGATTATCATTCCGGTATAGGGGACGGCGAGCCGGATGCAGGCGGTGATCTTTGCAAAGGTGTCGTCATCTATGCCGCCGTCGAACTCGTCCGGGTCGATGTCGTCCGCCTTCTTTACGCGCGGCACGCTTATCGTGTGCGGACCGACGCCGTGCACCGCCTCAAGGTGCTCCGCGTGCATGAGCAGTCCGGCAAACTCGTACTTATACAGCTCAAGTCCGAAAAGTACTCCCAGACCTACGTCGTCAATGCCGCCGTCCATCGCGCGGTCCATCGCCTCGGTGTGGTAGTCGTAATCGTGCTTTGGTCCGGTG
>JAFSSR010000199.1 GCA_017450885.1 Clostridia bacterium
CACCGGACCAAAGCACGATTACGACTACCACACCGAGGCGATGGACCGCGCGATGGACGGCGGCATTGACGACGTAGGTCTGGGAGTACTTTTCGGACTTGAGCTGTATAAGTACGAGTTTGCCGGACTGCTCATGCACGCCGAACATCTCGAGGCGGTGCACGGAGTCGGTCCGCACACGATAAGCGTTCCCCGCGTCAAGCGCGCGGACGATATCGACCCCGACGAGTTCGACGGCGGCATCGACGACGACACCTTTGCAAAGATAACCGCCTGCATTCGCCTTGCCGTTCCATACACCGGAATGATAATCTCCACCCGCGAGACGGAGGCGGTGCGCTCGCGCCTGCTCCGCCTGGGCATATCGCAGGTCAGCGGAGGCTCGCGCACGTCGGTGGGCGGATACGCCGGATACTCCGAGACCGAACGCCCCCACGACACCGAACAGTTCGACGTTTCCGATCAGCGCACTCTCGACGAGGTGGTACGCTGGCTGATGGAGAACGGGCATATCCCGTCCTTCTGTACCGCCTGCTACCGCGAAGGGCGCACGGGCGACCGCTTTATGAGCCTTTGCAAGAGCGGACAGATTCTCAACTGCTGCCATCCGAACGCGCTTATGACCCTGTCCGAATATCTCGAGGATTACGCCTCCCCGGAGACAAAAAAAGTAGGTTACGAGATGATCGAGCGCGAGCTGAAGCGCATACCCAAGGACAAGGTGCGCGCTATAGCGGAGCAGAACATCAGGAACATCCGTTCCTCCAACCGCCGCGACTTCAGATTCTGATATGAGCCTTAACGATACAGTTTCCGCGGAAAGAGTACACATCGGCTTTTTCGGTATGCGGAACGCCGGAAAATCAAGCGTAGTCAACGCCGTCACGGGGCAGTCGCTCTCGGTCGTTTCCGACGTCAAGGGCACCACCACCGACCCGGTGAGAAAAGCGATGGAGCTTTTACCGCTCGGTCCGGTCGTGATAATCGACACCCCCGGTCTTGACGACGAGGGGGAGCTCGGTGAAAAGCGGGTAAAAAAGGCGCGCGAAATACTTGCAAAGACAGATATCGCCGTGCTTGTCGTCGACTCTACTGCCGGTATAGGCGAGCTTGACAGACAGCTCATCTCGCTTTTTGAAGAGCGAAAGACGCCTTACGCCGTCGCCCTGAACAAGTGCGATCTTACGAGGGACCGGAAGACGGACGTCAAAAACGCGATATACGTTTCAGCCGTGACGGGAGAAAACATAGGCGCGCTCAAAAATATGCTGGGCGAGCTTGCAAAGGACAAGAAAAGCGACAAAAAAATAGTCTCCGACCTCCTCTCCCTGGGAGATACGGTCGTGCTGGTCATTCCGATCGACGAATCAGCCCCTAAAGGCAGGCTGATCCTCCCGCAGCAGCAGACGATACGCGACGTCCTTGACGCGCATTGTTCGGTGGTCTGCTGTCAGGATACCGAGCTTGCAAAAACGCTTGGAGGGCTTTCGAAAAAGCCGCGAATGGTCATAACCGATTCACAGGCGTTCGGCAGGGTATCCCGCGACGTGCCCGACGGTATCCCGCTGACCTCGTTCTCTATACTGTTCGCCCGCTACAAGGGCAGCCTTACGGAATTGGTAAAAGGCGCCGCCGCCCTTTCCAAACTGAAAGACGGCGACCGGGTGCTTATCTCCGAAGGATGCACCCATCACCGTCAGTGCAACGACATCGGCAGCGTGAAAATGCCCGGATGGATCGAGTCGTTCGCCGGAGTTAAGCCGGAATACTCCTTCACGTCGGGCGGCGAATTTCCCGACGATCTTACCGATTATAAAGTGATA
>JAFSSR010000200.1 GCA_017450885.1 Clostridia bacterium
ACTCTAAATCCGCCTCCTTCGGCGGCGTTTTCGGAGGAACACAATGAGCGATTTCTGGCAGAGGTACGCGAGGGTAAAGGAACTGAACGTCAAGGCGTACGACAGGATAAGGCGCGAGATCCGCGCCGGAAGCACCGAAAAGGAGCTTTACGATAAGGTGGTCGACGTCTACCGCTCCGAGGGCGGGGAGGAGGTCGCGTATCAGGGCGACTTCATTTCGGGCCTGCGCACCTGCGGCATAGACGGCCCCGCGACCGACAAGGTCATCGAGAGGGGCGACACGGTCATCGTAGACGCGCTCTGCGCCGTTGACGGAGCCTGGTGCGACACCACCCGCACATTTTTCTGCGGCGAGCCGACGGACGAGCAGAGAAAAGCCTACGGCGTCCTGCTCCTCGCGCTTGAGGAGACGAGCAAGCTGCTCAAGCCGGGCGTCAGGGCGTGCGAGATATTCCGTTTTATGGACTCCCTTCTTGCAAAAGAGGGCTACGGCGGACTTGCGCATCACGCGGGCCACGGTCTGAAGCGGAGCTGGTACGAGGATCCGTATTTCGTCGCGGAGTGCGGGACCGTACTTGAGGAAGATATGCTTGTCGCGCTGGAGCCGGGGATCTATCTTCCCGGCAGGTTCGGTATGCGAATAGAAAACAACTACCGCGTCACCCCGTCGGGCGGGGAAAACGTGTTCGGATACACTTTGAAAACGGAGGACTTTATACTTGATCGGGAAAGATGAAAGACCGGCGATCCGCGGAGGATACGCCATAGTCCTGACCCCCTTCTGCGCGGACGGAAAGGTCGACTACGCCGAGCTTGAAAAGCAGCTCCGCTTTATTTCGGAGTCGGCGATCACCGGCGTTGTGATCTGCGGCTCGACGGGCGAATTCACCTATCTTTCGCGCGAAGAGACGCGCGAGATGATGCGCTTTTCAAAGAAGATCGTCGGCGGAAAAAAGAAATTCATATGCGGCGCCACGGCGGCTAACTGCCATGAGACCAAAGAACTCCTCAAATTCATCGAGGACCTCGGCGCCGACGGCGCCCTGACCGCGCCGCCCTACTATTTCCCGCTCGGCGACGACGATGTGCTCGATTTCTACACCGAGATCGCGTCCGCTCCGGGCGAGCTGCCCATTATCGCCTACAACATCCCGCAGTGCACCAGCGGCGTCTCGCTGAAGGTGTATAAGGAGCTTCTCAAGCTCCCGCGGATAAAGGGCTTGAAAAACAGCGGCGGCAACGTACTTCAGATCATGCAGCAGATCGCAATACGCAACGATACCCGCCGCGATTTCGCGGTGCTGACCGGCTCGGACGAGAGCATATATCCGCTGGTCAACAGCGGGGCGGACGGCAGCTTCACCGCCATCGGCTTCCTTTATCCCGAACTGATCGCCGCCATCTACGCCAACCTTGACAACGAAAAGGGGCTCGCCGTCCAGGAGACGGTCGTAAAGCTGGCGCAGCTCGCCGGCTCGCTCCCCTACCCGCTCGGATACAGGCTGCTCGGCGAGGCGTCCGGAAGGATGAACTTCGGCAGATACTTGCAGGCGGTGTCCGAAAAGAGGATGGCGGGATTTTTGAAGGTCAAGGAACAGATGAGAGATATTCTGCTTAAATCAGGTTGGGAGGATGCGAGATGAAAGCCGCCGTCTGGACAGATTACGGTAAAATTGAAGTAAAAGAAGTCCCCGACCCGGTCCCCGGCAAAAACGAGGTGCTTCTGAAGGTGCTGGCGGCGGGGGTCTGCATAACCGACCTGCACGTCTATACGGGGATGTTCCTCTACGGCAAGCCGCCGCACATACTCGGACACGAGATCTGCGGAGAGGTCTGCGGGCTGGGCGAGGACGTCTCCGGCGTTGAGATCGGACAGCGCTGCGTGGTCGAGACCTCGGTGGGATGCGGAAAATGCGCCGCCTGCCGCCGCGGAGACCGCCATCTCTGCGCCGTCCGCGAGGAGATAGGCACGGCGCCCCATTCGGGCGGCTACGCGCAGTACGTTAAAGTCCCCGCCGCCAACGTAGTCCCCATCCCGGACTGCGTTTCGGACGAGGAGGGCGCGATACTCGAAAGCGCCGCCTGTCCGTCGGGCGGACTGCTGAAGGCGGGCGTCAGACTGGGAGAGACGGTCGCCGTCCTGGGCGTGGGACCCGCCGGGCTCGCATTCATCCAGACCGCAAAGGCGATGGGCGCGGGCAGGGTCATAGCGATCGCCCGCAACCGCAGGAGGCTGGAGCGCGCTCTGCGCTTCGGCGCCGACGAGATAATATGCTCTTCCGAGGAAGACGTCGCCGGGCGGATCGCCGAGCTGACGGACGGCCGCGGAGCGGACCTTGTCTGCGAGACCACCGGCGCGCCGTCGATCATAGAACAGACCGCCGAGCTCGCCGCCAACGCGGGGCGTATACTCCTTTACGGGCTTCCGGAAGAGGGAGCGCCGATAACCTTCCCGGTCAAGACGATCATAATGAAGCAGCTCGAGGTCAGCGGAGTGGAGAACAATCCCTACGTCTGGGAGCCGCTTGTCAAGCTGGTCGCGTCCGGGCGGGTGAACCTTAAAGACATGGTGACGCACGCCTTCCCGCTCGACCGGATAGAGGATGCCTTCGCCATGCTGAAGGACAAAAAAGAAGACCCGATCAAGATCGTGGTCTATCCCTGGAGATAAAGAGGAGTACAAAGGATGATAATCACCGACGTTGAGGCGGTAGTCCTCAAGCAGAAGAACATAGAGATGATCGGCGACGGCAGCCAGGACACGGTGGTCGTGCTGGTCCGCACCGACGAGGGGATAACCGGCATCGGCGAGGTCGACTCCAACCCCTACGTCGTAAAGCAGATAATCGAGTCGCCCGCGTCGCACATGGCGTGCATCGGACTGCGGGACGTCGTCGTCGGCGAGGACGCCTTCGACGTCGAGAAGATCTGGTACAAGATGTTCGAGAAGAGCTACTACTACGGCCGCAGGAGCGTCGCCATCCACGCGATGAGCGGCATAGACATGGCTATCTGGGACGCCATCGGCAAAAAGCTGGGGCTTCCGGTCAGCAAGCTGCTGGGCGGCACCTTCCGCACAAAGATCCAGGCGTACTGCAGCGTGCTGATGCCCGGCACCGAGGAGGAGATAAAGGAGCTTATCGGCCGCCATATGAACGGCGGATATCAGGGCATGAAGCTCGGCTGGGGCGCTTTGGCGCAGGATTACAAAAAGGACGTTCAGCTCGTCCGCTGGGCAAGGAAGTACCTCGGCGACGACAAGGAGCTGATGATCGACATCGGTATGCTCTGGAAGGACGTCAAGATGGCGGTCTCCACCGCAAAGGAGTTCGAAAAGGAGAATGTCTTCTGGATAGAGGAGCCCTTCCGCCCGGACGATCTTGACAGCTACAGATACCTGCGCGACCGCACGAGCTGCCATATCTCGGGCGGAGAGGAGGTCGGCACCATGTTCGAGTTCGACGATCTCCTCGGGCGCGGCTGCGTCGATATCGTCCAGCCTGACCTCAGCCGGTGCGGAGGTCTGACCGTCGCAAAGAAGCTGACCGACATGGCTATGCTCCGCAAGGTGACAGTCGTTCCGCACGCCTTCAAGACCAACATCCTCATGGCGGCTACGCTTCAATACATCGCCTCGCTGCCCGAGGCGTGGTATCTCGAGTTCTGCGAGCAGGATACCGAGCTGCGTCAGAAGCTTACAAAGCCCATCTTTGAGATCGACGGCGACGGCTACGTTCAGATCCCGCAGCGCCCCGGTCTCGGCATAGATATCGACTGGGACGTCTTCGAGTATTACAGAGTCAAGTGAGCCGCCCGACGCGCCGCGTTATGAGCCGCATTCGCCGGCGCCCGCCTCGCCCGGCGGGAATGACTGACGTCAAAAATACGCGCCCCTTTTTCGCAAAACGCGAAAAGGGGCGCGTTTTTTTCAGCGCCGATAAACAGGCGCACAGTTCATCTGCTCCTTACATAGTCCAGAATGAGTTCCGCGTTTTTGCAGCTGATCTTTCTGCCGTCGCCGTTTTTCAGCCAGCTGTTCACGTTGCCGGGATTGAGCTTGAGATCGGTATAGATGCGATAGTTCGAGCAGTTCCCGCATTTTTTCAGTTGGATCACTTTTTTCCGGATCGCTTCTTTCAGATCTTTGTCTCTTACAGCCGCGTTTTTTGCCGTAAGAAAAGCCTCCCACACTTTCAGACAGTCACGCGGCGCGTTTCCTTCGTTAAGAATTCTTTCCGGATCGTTTGACATAAAAAACACCCGGATCCGACGCATCTCGTCGGCAGCGGAGGACCTGCCGAGCGATCGGGAAAGAAGCGCCCCTTTCCCGGATACCGCGGCGTATAACGCCAAAGGCGCGCTCAATCTGTGATTTCCCGCCTCGGCCTCCGCCGCGAGCGACCTGATACTCAGAGTGCCTGACGCGGACAGTTCCTTAACGTATTGCATTAAAAAACCTCTAAAGGTCAACTCCCTCATCCGGTCCGTACCTCCTTACATATTCGTTGTAGTTATAAAGAAAATCGCGATAGCTCCTCTCGTTCAAAACCGACGCCTTGACTTCATTCTCGTCGGTCGCCAAACGGTGAAGGATATCCCAGTTTATCTTGCTCCTCACCTCGTCGGAGATGATGTCCTGTCTGTCCTGAGGCCTTTCGGAAAAGAGCTTTGCTATAACAATGTCTTCAAGAGAGGCGGTATAAAAATCGACCTTTCTGCCGCCCACGTCCAGCTTGTGCAGACGGCTCTCGTAATTGTACGGAAAGTAGTGCATATACGCCGAAACGTCAAGATTTGCGCCGTATTTTTCCATAAGACCGCGGATCTTCGCGGACGCGTCTATCGCGTCGATATCGCGCGTCGCCCTGTCTATGGTATCAAGCAATACCAGTCCGCTTCCGCCCACGATGACCATTCTGAAATTTTGCGGCGCGCCGATCGTTGCATACGCCTCCATGTCCATTTTATTCAGGCGGTCCAAAATGTCTTTTCTGTTCATATCATACCTAAAAAATTTTTAATTAATACTATTATTCAAAAATATTATATAATAAAATCGTAGTTTTGTCAAGTACCGCTCTGTATTGACAGAAAATGGCCGCGCAAAGCGGACGCCGCCGGCGCTTTGCGAGTTATGAGCCGCCTTGCGGCAGTTATTATCGCCGGCGGCGGGTCAACTAAGCTATTGAAAAAATCCGCGCCGTGTGATATAATTATTCAGTCGAATAATGAAATAATTGGCCGCTTGCCGGCCGGAAAGGTTTGGATAAATAAATGTCAGATAACGCACGCAGGGTAGGGACCGTATCGCGCGGCATCCGCTGTCCGATAATAAGAGAGGGAGACGATCTCGGCGCGATCGTCGCCGAAAGCGTACTTGAAGCCGCGGACGCCGAGGGCTTCGCCATCCGCGACCGCGACGTCATAGCGATCACCGAGTCGGTCGTCGCCCGCTCGCAGGGCAACTACGCGACGGTCGACGATATCGCCGCCGACGTCCGCGCCAAGCTGGGCGGCGGTACGATAGGCGTCATTTTTCCGATCCTTTCGAGGAACCGCTTCGCCATCTGCCTCCGCGGAATAGCCAAGGGCGCGAAGAAGCTCGTCCTCATGCTCAGCTACCCCTCCGACGAGGTGGGCAACGAGCTGGTCAGCCTCGACAAGCTGGACGAGGCGGGGGTCAATCCCTTCTCCGACGTGCTTTCTCTTGAAAAATACAGGGAGCTTTTCGGCGTAAACCGCCATCCCTTCACCGGCGTAGACTACGTCGAGTACTACGGCGATCTCGTCCGCGAGAGCGGAGCCGAGGTCGAGATCGTTTTCGCTAACGATCCCCGCGCCATCCTCAAATACACCGACGTCGTCCTGAACTGCGACATCCACACCCGCGCCCGCACCAAGCGCCTCCTTCTCGCCGCCGGGGCGAAGACGGTCCGCGGACTTGACGAGATCCTCAACGCGCCGGTCAACGGCAGCGGCTGCAACGAAAAGTACGGGCTGCTCGGCTCCAACAAGTCGACCGAGGATAAAGTCAAGCTCTTCCCGCGTGAGTGCGGCGGGCTGGTCCTCGATATACAGCGCCGCGTCCTTGAGGCGACCGGCAAAAAGGTCGAGGTCATGGTCTACGGCGACGGCGCCTTCAAGGATCCGCAGGGCAAGATCTGGGAGCTCGCCGATCCGGTCGTCTCCCCCGCCTACACCGACGGACTGGTCGGCACGCCAAACGAGCTCAAGCTCAAATACCTCGCCGACAACGATTACAAGCACCTCTCCGGCGAGGATCTCAAGGCCGCCATCTCCGAGAGCATAAAGAAGAAGGACGCCGACCTCGTGGGCAATATGGCGTCGCAGGGGACCACCCCCCGCCAGTACACCGACCTGATCGGCTCGCTATGCGACCTGACTTCCGGTTCGGGCGACAAGGGTACCCCGGTCGTGCTCGTCCAGGGCTATTTCGACAACTACACCAACTGAAAGTATTTATAATAACAACGGCCGGCGGTCCCTCGGGACCGCCGGTCGTTGTTATTGATCATAAGACAAGCGCTTGTCGCTTATCATCTTGCGTTGTAGTCCGCGCAGACGGCGTTGGTCGCCTTGAACAGCTTATGGAGGCAGATGTACGGGCAGACGACGGCGTGCCGTTGCAGAAGTAGTTATGTACTACGCCGTTTACCGTCTTGCTCGTCCGCAGATCGTCGCCGTTGTAGGAGTAGGTTATCATTATCTTGAATTTGACATATTTTTTTACAAAAGGTTTTGTAATCTATCCGGGATAATACATTTTGAATGCTTCAGAGAATACTCGGATAAAAAAACCTGAAGAGCAGAAACCCAAACATTATCCTGCAACTGTTTTGCCGTGAAGAAAACAGTCTCAAATATATACAAAAAATCTTCTTTTTCAACACAAAGAAGTCTGTCATAGATTTGATATGCCCCCGGCCAATTCATATCTTTTAGCCATTCAAACAGGTCAAAAAAATACAATTCTAACTCTTCATCACTTTTTTCACACAATATCTTGGCACAGTTTTCCCAAATAGACTTATCCTCGATAGGCATTATTAGAACAGATAAATTCTTTATTTTTCTGGCTATACTGATTCCGAGTTTTTGAACATCTTCGCTGTTTTTCCGCGAAAGATATTCAAATAATGTATCAATGCTTATTCCCATATTATTTTACCATTTTATCCCTTTTGTTGTATCCTATAGGTATATAAGACTGGACTTCTTTTTTTTACGCGTATCTTATCCTCTTGCGTTGTAGTCCGCGAGACGGCGTTGGTTGCCTTGAACAGCTTGTGAAGGCAGATGTACGGGCAGACGACGGCGTGCCGTTGCAGAAGTAGTTATGTACTACGCCGTTTACCGTCTTGCTCGTACGCAGATCGTCGCTGTTGTAGGTGTAAGATACGCTTGTTCCGGTCCTTGCATACTCAAATAATAATAAACTTCTTTACATCGTTTGCTTCGATAAATGCGAGATATTATTTTATCCAACCGTAAATACCGTTTTGTATCCAATCATTGAATTGAGGTCATTGAGGTTTTGCAGTTTACAATTCTCCAGATAATCGTTCAATTCGTTTACTTTGCCATATAGGATGGATCTGATCGAATAATAATACTCAAGCTGTGATTTGATCGAGTCGTTATCTGTGCCGTTTTTTATTTCTTCACTAAGAAAGTCGATGCGGTTTTCCAATCTGGAAATCACCTTTTCTTTGTTTCCGAAATATAACTCGTAATTCAGATACATCGGATCCTGCCAAAATAATCCAACCTTTTTATCGTAGTCAACGATCAATTCATATAATTTGTCCATTGTAAAGTGATCATTTAACAAAAGAAGAATTCTTTTTTCTGCAAATAAAGACATCTCATCGGTGTTTTTTTCAACGAACAGGAATTGACCGAGAAAGATTCTTTTCTCCATTTCCGACTTTTGTTCGAAGCTTAAATCCTCTTTTGCATTTATGTATGCAAACATCCTATTAAAATCCTGCGGATAAGAAAATGGCGCACAGTCTGTGATTTCAGTTACATAAGGCCTGAATAGATAGTCGGGATATTCCCATATACTTCTGAACCAAGTAATAAGATTATGTCCTCCGAAAGGCGACCAATTCCAAGAAAGACCTTGAAGAACCCCGTCACTACTCAAACGTATATATCCAGGACGTTTATTCAGTTGAATAAAACCAGAATCAGTTGCCCATTCTTTTATTCTATTATTTAGAACAAGTCTTTTATTTGACATACTCTGCCCTTTCATTCTTATTAAATCATTTCTTCTTGAAACAATCTCTTTTTTAACAACCTTTACATTAATCGCTCCCATGTTTTATACAAAATAATGCATCAAATCTGGCAGTTTAGTTGTTTTCTGTAAAACTTATAACCCGTTCATTATAGTTGTATTCTATCGACAGATTCATCACCTCTCTAAAGAAAGACCGGTTTCTTTCACAATCAATCATTACATCACCGTCGTAGATTTTGAGTGCTTTTGTATAATCCGGATATATCGACTGGTCTGTGGAAAACAACTGATATCCGAGATAATGCTTTTCACCGTAAAGTTCATAATAATTATCACGATCAAATATAAAACCCGTTTGAGAGTTCAATACATAAGAACGATCAGAAAAAACAATATCGCAATTATTAGCATCTGTCCAATGATACTCCGCTCCCAAGCGACTCCAAATTGCAAAAAGAGGTAAAGAAACGTATTTTTTGTTATCTTGAGTGCAAAAGTATTCGATTATGGGCATTTTGGACGTGATATCATTGCCATTCCAAATAATAGAATAACTCTTTATTACAACTGATGCATCTTTTTCATTGTTTTCATTAGGGTTGTCTTTACATGAGCACAAACCGATGCAAATAACGATGCTAATAATATACAATATAGGGATAATCTTTTTCATTTCCGGTCTCCAATTATTCTATTTAAACAATTCGACGATTGATTTGGATTATTATCACCTATAATCAATCTTCTTTCTATTCATAATATACTTCCATGTTTTTTTATTATCGGTTTTACTATATAATCACATTGTGAAAAAGTCAATTATTTATCAAGATATACGGGATAATATCTCTTTTTGGATTATTATTTTCCGATATACGCGCAGAGGAGCGCGTATGTGCTGCGAAGTCCTTCGACATGGGTGCGCTCGTAGCCGTGGCTGTTCGCCGTGCCCGGGCCGATCGCCGCGTGGCGGATGTCGTATCCCGCGACGACGCTCGCGTCGCCGTCGGTGCCGTAATGCGGCGTGAAGATGTCCATAACGTAGTCGATCCCCGCCTTCTCCGCGCAGTCGCGGAGCTCGCCCGTCATGCCGAGA
>JAFSSR010000201.1 GCA_017450885.1 Clostridia bacterium
CCCCGCCCTACGGGGTTGAGCGCGTCTTTCGACGTTTCAGCACCCAAGCGCTGTCATTGCGAGGAGTACCGAAGGTACGACGCGGCAATCCGTTTTCCTGCCTTCGTCGTCGTCCCACCCAAACGCCGTTTCAACCGGTAGGGGCGGGGTACCACCCCCGCCCTAAAGGATACAGTCAGCAGCCGACTTCGTATTCCCCTCCCCGCACCCGGCTCCGCCGGGAGCTCCCCCTCCCCGCTACGCGGGGGAAGGAGCTTTGCGTAATACGCCGCCGGTCACCATTGGCGCTGTTCGTCACATACAGCGGCACCTTCCGGTCGCTTCGTCGAGGATTATTTCTTTCGCTATGCCGAGCCTGGACGAGAGCAGGGCGGCGCAGGAGTCGAGCTCGGCGAAGGTGCGGGCGGTCCGCATGATCGCAATGCTTTTCTTCGCGCAGCGGATCGCGCTTTCAAGTCCGTCGCATCCGCACTCATTTATGCAGGCCTCGATCTTCTGCCTCGGCGTCAGTATCCGTTCGACGGGAAAGGCGAGGTCTTTCTTTTTTCTTCCGAAAAGGAAGGACGGCGTTCCGCGCCCCTTTACGCGGGACGTTTCTCCGTAACTTACCATAATATTATAACCTCCCGGCGTTTCGCCGTTTTTTCTTTGTGAGAACATTTTATCGCGCCTTATGCGCTGTTTTTGTCTCATGCTGAACGTTTGTTCGCGAGGTATGCGCCGAAAATAGGCTATCGGGTGTGATAAACTGAACTTAAAAAAAGAAAATCAGGGGGTTAATATGGGGATTTTGACCGGACTTAACGATAAACAGCTTGAAGCGGTGAGGGCGACGGAGGGGTACGTTCGCGTCATCGCCGGGGCGGGGAGCGGGAAGACCTGCCTGCTTGTCAGCCGGTACGCCTATCTCGTGCGCGAATACGGCATAGACCCCGCGAATATACTCTGCGTCACCTTCACCAACAAGGCGGCGGGGGAGATGAAGCGGCGCATCCGCGCGATGATCGGGGAGGAGTACGACACCGCCCTTATCTGCACATATCACGGCTTCTGCGCCCGCGTTCTGCGCGAGGACCCGGAAAAGCTCTTTCTCTCGCGGGATTTCACGATAATCGACCCGCCCCAGCAGAAGGTCCTGCTCGCCGACATTTACCAGAAATACGAGCTCAAGCTCGATCACGCGAGCTTTGAACGGATGCTGAAAAAGATCGGCTCCTTCAAGGGCGATCCCAACAACGGCTACGTCCTGCGGATGTGCGATCCCGCGAAGAGGCAGATCATGCCGTCGGTCGGCTCGCTCGACGACAGGATAATGGAGGATTACCTTCAGCGCCAGAAGTCGCTTTACGCCCTCGATTTCGACGATCTTATGTATTTTACATTGCATTTATTACAGTCGGACGCCGAAGTGCGCGACAAGTGGCAGACGCGGCTCAACTACATCCAGGTCGACGAGTTCCAGGACAGCTCGCGCGACGAGATGCTGCTTATAGACGTACTCTCCGAAAAGTACAAAAACCTGATGATCGTCGGCGACCCGGATCAGAATATCTACGAATGGCGCGGATCGGAGGTCGGACTGCTGGTCGATTTCGACAAGACCCACGATCCGACCCGGACCATCTTCCTCAACCGCAACTACCGCTCGACCCCGCAGATACTCAAGTGCGCCAACGAGCTGATCGACAAGAACGAGCTGCGGCTGAAGAAGGAGCTGTATACCCGCACGCCCGCGGGAGCCGACGTTTTCCACGTCCACTCGAAGACCGACTCTGACGAGACCCGCGAGATAGCCGACAGGATCAAGGGTATAATGAAGTCGGAGGGGGCGAAGTACTCCGATTTTGCCGTGCTCTACCGGGCGGGCTTCCTCTCCCGCGTGGTCGAAAAACGGTTGGTCGAAGAGAACATACCGTATGAGATATACGGCGGCGTCAAGTTTTATCAGCGCATGGAGGTGCAGGACGCGGTCGCGTATCTTCGCATGATCGCCCGGGACGACGACGCGGCGTTCAAACGAATAATCAACACCCCGCGTCGCAAGTTCGGCAGGGTGAAGATGGCGGCGCTGGAGGCCTTCCGTGAGGAGGACGCGCGCGCCCGCGGGATGAGCGAGCCGGAGGACTTCCCACTCTACCGCGCGCTGAAGGAGCATATCGACGCCCCCGCCTTCCGCGGCAGCGGAGCGGCGGAGTTCGTCGCGTTTGTCGACGAAATGCGGCGGGAGCAGTCCGGGCTTCAGCTCACCGAGCTCGTCCGCCTGACCTGCGAGCGTTCGGGGTACGAAAAATACATCCGTCAGCTCGGCGACGAAGAACGCCTCGACAACCTGACCGAGTTCAAACGTATAGCCGACGAATTTGAACGCGGCTTCGGCGAAAAGGTGGACCTCGCGGGCTTTTTGCGCCAGGTCGCGCTCCAGTCGGCGGAGGACGGCGGCAGGCCGCGCGACGCGGTCAAGCTGATGACCATACACGCGTCGAAGGGACTGGAGTTTCCCGCCGTTTTCGTCCTCGGCTTTACCGAGGGGATCTTCCCGTCGTCAAAGTCTATAGAACAGCGGAAAAAGGCGGGTCTGGAGGAGGAAAGGCGGCTCTGCTACGTTGCGATGACCCGCGCAAAGCGGCATCTTGTCATCATGGACTCGGAGGGGGTGTCTCCGAGGGG
>JAFSSR010000202.1 GCA_017450885.1 Clostridia bacterium
TACGGTGCGTCAGAGCGACATTTACCGTCGCCTTCCCCATCGGGGGACCCGTTCCCCACGAAGCTCGGCAGGCTCGCTTCGCCGGGGACCCCTAAGGGCGGTGTCGCCGAAGGCGACGGATGAGGAGCTCGCGGAGCGCGGAAACGAGATCGGTTGCTGACTGTATCCTTTAGGGCGGGGGTGGGACCCCGCCCCTACCGGTTGAAACGGCGTTTGGGTGGGACGACCTCGAGGCGCGTTTTGGTCCGGCCACGCCGGTGAAAAGCGGGTTAAACACTATGAAAACCCGATTCCGTGCCGCAGGTGAATAAGTATGAACCGACCGCGAGGCGCGTTTTGGTCCGGCCACGCCGGCGACTGAATGGCGTCTGAATTGAGACGTATTTTATTTGTTAATTATTTTTTATCGCTATTGAGTTGGACGGCGGTTTATGATATACTAAACCTGAGATATCGAAAGAGACTTGGATACAACGAAGAAAACGAGAGATCGAAACGATCGAACTGCATCGCCAATGAACAAAACCGTGACCAAACCGAGCGGGTACGATCTGACCGTGGGCAACCCCTGCAAGCTGATCGCGAAATTCGCCCTGCCAATGCTGATAAGTCAGATCTTTCAGCAGCTATACAACACCGCGGACAGCCTGATAGTCGGCAAATTCATCGGGACCGACGGCCTCGCCGCGGTCAGCGCGTCGGGGACGCTGATCTTTTTGATGATCAGCTTCTTTGAGGGGCTCTTTATGGGCGCGGGCGTGCTGATCTCCCGCTTTTTCGGGGAGAAGAACGAGGAGGGCGTCTCCCGCGCGGTGCACACCGACTTTGCGATCGGACTTGCGAGCGGAGCCGTCCTCACCGTCGTGGGCGTGCTGTTCACCCCGACCCTCCTGCGGCTGATAAACACCGACCCGGAGGTGCTCGGCGGGGCGACGGAATACTTCCGCTGCATATTCGGCGGGGCGCTCGGACTGGTCATGTACAATGTCTGCCGCGGCATTATGACCGCCGTCGGCGACAGCAGACGTCCGCTCGTCTACCTTATCGTCTCGTCCGTGCTGAACGTGCTGCTCGACCTCCTCTTTATCGGCGTCTTCCGCTGGGGAGTGTGGTCCGCGGCGGTCGCCACAGTCATTTCGCAGGTGACCAGCGTCGTACTCTGCCTTGTCCACCTCTTCAAAAAGGGGGGGATGGTTTCGATCGAGCTGAAGAAGATCCGCTTCCACCGCGACATGGTCAGGCAGATCGTCCGCTACGGCCTGCCGGCGGGCGTACAGAACTCGGTCATCGGCTTTGCCAACACGATAGTCATATCAAAGATCAACGCCTTCGGCAAGGTGGCGACCGCCGCCTACGGCGTCCACGCCAGGATCGAGGGCTTCGCCTTCCTGCCGATAAACAGCTTCAATATGGCGATAACCACCTTTATCGGTCAGAACCTCGGAGCGAAAAAGTACGACCGGGCAAAGAAGGGCGCGCGCTTCGGCATACTCGCAGCGGTGCTGATGGCGGAGCTCGTCGGCGTGATCTACTATCTCAACGCCCGCGCGCTGACCGGCTTTTTTGACGGCTCGGAGGCGGTCATGGCGCTGGGCGAACAGCAGGCGCACATCACCACCCTGTTCTATTGCCTGCTCGCCTTCTCCCACTCAGTCGCGGCGGTCTGCCGCGGAGCGGGCAAGGCGTTTGTCCCGATGCTGGTCATGCTGTCGGTCTGGTGCGTTTTCAGGATAATCTATATCACGGCGGTCACCAACCTCTTCCACGACATTCGGCTGATCTACTGGGCGTATCCCATCACGTGGGGGATAAGCTCGGTGATATACCTGATATATTATAAGACCTCCGACTGGGTCCACGGGTTTGAAAAAGAAAAACATACGTGATAACATAAAATTCCCTCTCCGCCGCAGGCGGGGAGGGAATTTTAGTTCGCGGCTTCGCCGCGAATTTCGCTTGCGCCGCAAGGCGCAAATCTCGCTTTTGCGGCAGCAAAAATCTCGTTTCGCCGCAGGCGAAATCTCGTTAAGTCGGTCGCCGGCAGTCGCCGGCGGGACGATCCGTTCCGGAAAAAATTTGGAATGAGGAATTAGGGATGAGGGATGA
>JAFSSR010000203.1 GCA_017450885.1 Clostridia bacterium
CCGTCGGGCGGCGCGAATACGGCGCGTTAAACGCCATACCCGAGCGGATCTTTTCGCGCGGGTATGGCGTCGTTTGTTATTTATTGAACTTGAAGGAGTAGAAGTCGGCGTCGGACATCTCGCAGATCATGGTGACGGGCTTTCCGGCGAAGTCGGCGGGGCTTCCGTCGTCGAAGCCGACTATACGGTCGATCTTGTCGCCGAAGACCTGCGACGAATGTATCTCGCGGCCGTCCTCGCAGCGGAGGGTGAACTTTATATATCCCGCGGCGGAGGTGGAGAAGTTGATCTCCAGCTCTTTTCCGTCGTAGATGAAGGGCTTTGTGACCAGCATTTGCGGATGGTAGGCGGCGCGGCGGCAGGTAAAGCCGTCGACGCGGATCTCGTACCGGTAGAGCGACGTCGGCTCGTCCTTGTGCCACTCCTTGCAGTACATCGAGATCACCGGGTCGGAACCGGGCAGCTCGCCGGGGGTCTCGATCATGCCGACGCAGGGGTACGCGTCGCCGTAGACCCAGTTGCCGCCGTGCTCCGGGCCGGGACGGAAGAACGCCTCGCCGGTGCGGTACCAGCTCTGACCTCCGTCGCGGCTGGACATGAAGATGGCGTCGGTCATCGACTGATTGCGGCCGAAGGGTCCTCTGGTCACGCCGCCGCAGAGCTTGCCGAAGGAGTCGTTCCATTCCGCGCGGGCGGTGTAGCGGGTGGGGGTGGCTAACATCATGTGCGGAGCGCGGTAGTAGGTGACCGCCGCGTTGGTGTAGAGCTGATAGTCGTCGCCGTCGTTATATTTGACCTGCACCGGGAAGGACCAGTGGACAAGGTCCTCGCTCTCGCTGTAGCGGATGTCGCGCACGGCGTCCGGAACGTCGGGATCGCGCGGGAACTGCTCGTCGCCGACGTGGAAGCCGCGGACCAGCGCGACGTATTTTTTCTTGTTCGGGTCCCAGCGGATGGTGTTGAGTGTGTCGAAGTAGCAGTGCGACTCCAGCGTGGACATAAGGAGCGGGGTCGGGCGGCGCTTGTCGCCGATGGGATAGAATTCACCGAAGGTGCTCTTCGGGCGGACTATGTCCTCCTCCTTATCGGGATAGAAGCGGAAGTGTACGCCGTCCGCCGACTTGTACAGGTAGAGCCCGTCTCCCCAGCCGCCGTAGGCCCCCTTGAAGCGCTCGTCCTCCGGGCAGTCGGGATTGGTGTCGCAGAAGACGTAGAGCGCGTCGTAGTAGTCGTACAGTCCGGAGATGACGTTGTTGACCTCGGCTATGCCGTCGAGCGGGGTGATGGCGAGACGCGGACGGGTCCAATGGATGCCGTCCCCGCTCTCGATAAAGCAGATGCGGCGGATCATGGCGAAGGCGCCGTCCGGCTTCCAGCCGTTGTACGCCGCTTTATAGTACATACGGTATCCGCCCCCCGGCAGCTCCACTATGCTGTGGAACACCGAGTCGAGCGACTCCCAGTGGGCGTCGAAGGTGAATGCCTTCTCGCGGCGGATCGGTCTGCACTGCACCTGCGGGACCCCGGTGCGCCCGGTATCGATGAGATAGTCGTCTGTGAACAGTTCTCTTCTGCTTCCGATATTTATCATTTCTTTTTCCTTTTCTTCTCCCCGTTACGGGGTCGTTCATCCGTTCGTATTATAACAAACCGCGGGTGGGATGTCAATGGATATAAGGCTATTCACACCTTTTTTTCGGCGTCATATACTGATAAAAAACTTACATAAAGATCCGGGAGGAAACATGAGAAACACTCTTCCCCTGACCGCCGCGCAAAAGAACGAGCTCGGATTTGTCCCGCCCGGCGAGGACGCCCTTCCCCGCCGGGACGCCGCGACCGTATGCAATCTGCGCGGCTGCCTTGTCTACATATGGGAAAAGGGCGGGCGGGAATACTGGTACTACGTCCGGGAATGTCGGAACGGGCGGCTCGACGGCTACCGCAAGGCGGGCGGCGCGTGGGTGAGGAGCGTCCTTCCGGTCGGGCGGGTTGAGAGGTACTACTGATGGACGCGCCGCTCGAATTTTTCGAGGCGGAGGAGCCTGAAACGCAGGGGTTTTTCGCGGGCGGGGACGGCAGGATCGAGGCGGTGGTCAAGTATCACGGCGACCTCGGTGCGCTCGCCGCCTCGGTCGGCGCGTCGGCGGAGGACCTCGGTCAGGGGTACGCGATACTCACCCTCCCGCGGGAAAACTACGGGGCGCTGATACGCGCCGCGCAGGTCGAGGACGTCGAGCCGCCGAAGGAGCTTTTCATCTCCGACGCTTCAGCTCAACGCGCGTCCTGCGTTCCCGAAGTCCGCGAAGACTACGGGCTGTCCGGGAAGGGGGTGATCGTCGGCGTCATCGACACCGGCGTAGACTACGCCCACCCCGAGTTCATATCCGGAGACGGCAGGTCGCGGATCGCCCTTATGTGGGATCAGCAGGCGGGCGGAGATCCGCCCGCGGGCTACGCCTTCGGGCGGGAGTACACCGCCGCCGACTTCGACGCAGCCCTCTCCTCGCCCGACCCTTACGCGGTCATCCCGCCCACCGACACGGCGGGTCACGGGACCGCCGTCTGCGGGATAGCCGCCGGCAATTCCGGCGTAGCTCCGGGGGCGGGGATCATGGCGGTCCGGGTGCGGAGCGGAGGGACGAGACGCGGCTCGCCGACGACCGACATAATGCGCGGGCTGAAGTTCCTGACCGACGCCGCGCGGCGGGAGGATCTCCCCCTCTGCGTTAATATCAGCTTCGGCATGAACGACGGCTCGCACCGGGGCGACAGCCTCTTTGAGACCTACATAACCGACATCTCGTCCACCTGGAAGTGCTCGATCACCGTTCCGACCGGGAACGAGGGATCGTCCGGGCGTCACTTTTCCGGCAGGATATCGCCGGATGAGCAAACGGAGATCGCTTTTTTTACCGGCGCGGGGCTTTCGCGGCTCTACCTCTCGCTCTGGAAGGACTTTGCCGACGAGTTCACCGTCGAGCTGATCGCGCCGGGCGGAAGGTCGGTCGGCCCGGTCGGTGAGGGGACGGCGTACGCGCAGATCGGCGGCACCGAGATCGCCGTCGTATACGGCGCTCCGACAAGATATTCGGTCCGGCAGGAGGTATATTTCGACCTGCGCGACCCCGCGGCGCTCATCCCGGAGGGGGTGTGGACGCTCCGCCTGTCGGCGAGTCAGGCTCCGAACGGCGCGTTCGACGTCTGGCTACCCACCTCCGGCGAGGCGGGCCCCGGCACCTACTTCGCCGGGGCGGAGACCGAGGGCAGTATGACCATCCCCTCCACCGCCGAAAAGGTGATAAGCGTCGCCGGATACGACTCCCGCCTCGGCTCCCCCGCCTCGTTTTCCGGCGTGGGAAACAGCTCTCCGGGGTTTCCGATGCCCGATCTCGCCGCTCCCGCGGTAGACATACTCGCCCCGCGCGCCGGCGGCGGGTACGACGCTTTTACCGGGACCAGCTTTGCCGCGCCGTTCGTCTGCGGCTCCGCCGCGCTCCTCATGGAGTGGGGGATTACCCGGGGCAATTCGCCTTTTTTGTACGGGGAACGACTGCGCGCCCTTTTGCGCGCCGGAGCGCGGAGATCGCGCCCGACCGGCTGGCCGGACCCTCGGTCCGGCTACGGACGGCTCTGCGTCGGAGAAACGATGGGGAGAGCGAGGGAGGAGAAATGAGGAATTAGGAATGAGGAATTAAGGTGTCGCCTGCGGCGACGGTTTAAACGAGATTTCACCTTCGGTGAAACGAGATTTTTGCATCCGCAAAAGCGAGATTTGCGCCTTGCGGCGCAAGCGAGATTCGCGGCTCCGCCGCGAGCGGATCCCCTCCCCCCACCCGGCTCCGCCGGGAGCTCCCCCTCCCCACCTGCGGTGGGGGAAGGAGCTTTGCGTGAACGCCGTTGGGGCGCGGCGACGAAGAAGGCGGCGGGACTTTGCTCCCCTCAGTCGCGCTGTTCGCGCGACAGCGGACCCGAAAGGGGTCCCCGGCGAAGCGAGCCTGCCGAGCTTCGTGGGGAATTGGGTCCCCTCATCGCTTCGCGACGAAGGGCGCTTATAAGGTAGA
>JAFSSR010000204.1 GCA_017450885.1 Clostridia bacterium
AACTGATCCAAAAGATAAAACGTCCGGTTTTCCGGACGTGTTTTGTTTTTGGGCTCGGTTTTGCAGATGGTATGAACGACCATCTGCCTGGTCTGAATCCGGTCCGTATCATATTGACAATCATATGACTGCGTGTTATAATCTGATAAACGCGATAAAGGAGGCGTGAGATATGGCAAGGCAGGTGTGTGTGATCGCCGCTGCCGCGGCGCTGATGATCGACTGTATAACAATGAGAGAATTCCTCAAAAACCGCAAGAGAAAGCCGGGAGAGAACGAGGCGTTCTTCTCACCGTATTTCTCTCTGCTCGGTATCGTCGTCTCGCTCCCCGCCGCGTTGCCGCTGCTGTTCACCGGCATATCCGGAAAAGAGATAGATACCTCCTTGCTTGTCACTGTTATAGTGATACTCGCCTGCGCTTTCCTGCCGGTCGCCGCCTCTCTGAATAAACGCATTGATTACGACGCCGAGGGGTTTACCCGCACGGGTATATTCGGAAGAAAAGAAAGATATGAATACGACGGCATAACCTCCTGCGATGAATCCGGCGGATGCTTCACGCTCCGTTTCGGGAGCAGAAGCGTTAAAGCGGGACCGGCTTACAGAGGAAGCGCGGAATTCCGCAAATACGTGAAGAAAGCGTATCGCTCGACCCACGACGGGCGAGCGATCCCGAAAAAGTCGAAAGCGGACGCCGTTTATTCCCCGAAGCGGGAGCTTAAGCCGAATTACAAAGCATACGCCGCCGTGTACGCTCTGCTGACCGTGTGCATCATACTCTTCGCAGTCTCCGGCAGACCTTACGAAAAGGACGACCTGAAATACATGGATATCAAGGTCGAGAAATACGAGATAAAAGGAGACGATCTCTATATAACCGCGCGGGGCGTCGTTCAGCCCTTCGTCCTCTGCGATTATGAAAAGTACTCATACAACACGACCGACTCCATGCTTATGACCCTTTCGCGCAAGGACCAGAGGATGCGCGTCGGCTACGCGGTTTATACGGAGAACGGCAAAGATAAAGAGGCGGATATCTATGAGCTGTCTTCTCCGGACGGAAGCGTGTACGCCGACCTTACGCTGACAAATCAGATACGCAGAAATCAGGAGTCCCGCTCTTTGGGCTTTCTCGCGGCCGCCGCCGCAGTATGCACCTTGCATCTGATCTGCGCTCTGATAGTTTCAAAACACAGAGATAAACTGCCCGAATGGCTGGCGGAGCTGATCTATAGATTTACATAGGGAAAAGGGGCGAAAAGAATGACTGTTTTCAGGATCATCAGAATATCGCTGTATTCTGTCGCGCTTCTTTTCTTTGCGGCCTCTTTCGTGAGGTTTGCAAAAAGGAACGGTCTTCCGGACGAGCCGCAAAAGTATTTCCTGCCGGCAGCGTATCTATTTATCGGCGGGATCAGCGGGACGTTGTTTACCGGAGCCGCGCTCGCCTCGGCGATATCAAGCGCCGGGTGGTACTGCGAGCTCCTCTTCTCGGCTTTCAGCCTCTCCGGGTGGATTATGATACTCGCGCAGTATAACTGCTTTATTGAATACGATGACGACTTTATCGTAAAACGCGGTTTTTTCAGGAAGGTACGCAGATTTGCATGGGATGAGCTTACCGAGACGGACGAAGACGGAAAGATACTGTATTTCCGTAACAAGAAGATCGTCGCCGATTATTACTTAAACTATGAAGAGATCGTCCTGAAGGCGAGAAAAGAATACTTTGAGAGGCACAGGACAAAAATTCCCGTCCGTCCCGAAAAATACAAGACCTATAACGGCGTCGTCGTAGACCCGAGAAAGATGATAGGCCCTTCCGTCTTTTTGTTCGGTATGATCGCCTTGTTTTTAGGAACTATGCTCTATCTGACCAGACCGATCTCCGAAGATGAACTGGTTTACAAGGATATAAACGTCACGGAATACACGGAAGAGGACGGAACGCTGCGGGTATATTCCGACAACGTGGACGCGGTCATGCTCATTTCCGGGTATGAGACCTCGACGGAAAACACCGAAAAAATGATCTCCGATATCAAGTCGGGCAAAACGATGAGCGCGGGGATCT
>JAFSSR010000205.1 GCA_017450885.1 Clostridia bacterium
AGAATTAAAATTGACTTGTAATGTTCAGAAAGAGGAACCAACTATGAGCCGGAAAAAAATCAGTCTGAGGGTAAAGGCGATCCTTTTGGTGTCTGCGATTATGCTGTCAGCGATCCTTACGCTCGGCGCGGTCCTGATGCATCAATCGCGCATCGCGACCAAGACGCAGATCAACGAGCGTATGCTGGATATAGTCAACACAGCCGCCTCGATGCTCGACGGCGACGTTCTCGACCATCTGACAGCCGAGGATAAGGGGACCGCGGAATATCAGGCTGTTTACGATACGCTTGCATGGTTCCGAGACAATATCAATCTGGATTATATCTATTACGTGCGCGACGAGGGGAGCAAGAACTTCACCTTCGGTATAGATACCGACCCGGAAGCCCCGGGCGAATTCGGCTCTCCGGTGGTATACACCGACGCGCTTTACGCCGCGAGTCTCGGTACGCCCTCTGTAGACGAAGAGCCGTATGAGGACGAATGGGGCCGTTTTTACAGCGCGTTCAGCCCGGTCTTCAATTCGGAAGGCAAGGTCGCCGGAGTCGTTACCGCGGATTTCAACGCGGAATGGTATGACGCCCAAACAGATAAAAACCAGATCACGATCTTTATCGCAAGCGTCGTCTTTCTGGCGATCTCCATAGGGGCGACCGTCTTCCTTACCCATCAGTATACCCGTGAGATGAAGATCATAAAGGAAGACCTCGAGGATCTCGCGGAGGACCTCGACTCGCTCTCCTCGGAATTTTCCGAGGGGGAAGAAAAAAAGGAGACCGCCCCCGCGAGAATTGACGATATACAGGCGCTCAGCAACCACATCTCCGAGCTCAAGGACGACCTCAAGAATTATATCTCACATTCGACGACCCAGGCGAACGCGATGATAACCGCGATGGCGTCCGACTATCGCGCGGTCTATCACGTCAACATCGACGAGAATGACGGCGTGTGCTACCGTTCCGACCCCACGGACAAGGATCAGACTCCGAGAGGGGTGCATTTCCCCTTCCTCGAGAGGTTCAGATATTACGCCGAGAAATACGTTACCGACAGCTACCGCGAGGGATTTCTCAAGTTTATTGAGCCGGACAACATCCGCGAGAGCCTGGCGACCAATCCGATCGTCGCCTATCGGTATCTGGCAAAGCGCGATGAGCGGGAATACTATGAAATGATCCGCATGGCGGGCGTGCGCCGCGCAGAAGAGCGCGACGATCACACCGTCCACGCGATAGGCCTCGGTCTGACCGTCATCGACGAAGAGATGCGCGAGACGCTCAATAAAAATCAGGCGCTCGCCGAGGCGCTGGCGATGGCGGAGGAGGCTAACGTAGCAAAGACCGCCTTCCTTTCCAACATGAGCCACGAGATCCGTACCCCTATGAACGCGATAATAGGACTCAACAATCTTGCCCTTCACGACGAAACGCTTGCCCCGCAGACAAGGGATTATTTAGTAAAGACAGGCGAAAGCGCGCGTCATCTGCTCGGCCTTATCAACGATATACTCGATATGAGCCGCATAGAGTCCGGAAAGATCGTACTGCAGCGCGAGGACTTCTCCTTCAGCGGTATGCTGGAGCAGATAAACACCATGGTCATGTCGCAGTGCGGCGACAAGGGTTTAAAATATGAGTGCCGTATCATCGGTCAGGTAGACGATTACTATATCGGCGACGATATGAAGCTCAAAGAGGTGCTGATCAACATTTTGAGCAACGCCATCAAATTCACCGAGGCTCCGGGAAGCGTTACGCTTACCGTTGAGCGCACGGCGGTATTTGAAGATCAGACCACCCTGCGCTTCTGCATCAAGGATACCGGTATCGGTATGGACAAGGAGTTCATACCCAAGATCTTCGACGCTTTTTCGCAGGAGGACAGCAGCCGGAAGAACAAGTACGGCTCCACCGGCCTCGGAATGGCGATAACCAAGAGCATAGTGGAGATGATGAACGGGACCATCAGCGTCGAGTCCGAAAAGGGCGTGGGAACGGAGTTCACGGTCATCATAACGCTGAGAAACAGCCTCCGCAAAGGCGCGGCGCAGAAGGGATCGTTCGATCCCGGCGATCTGCGCGTGCTGATCGTCGACGACGAGGAGATCACCGCGGAGCACGCGAGGATGGTGCTCGACGAGGTCGGGATACGCGCCGACGTCTGTCACGACGGCAGGGAGGCGCTGCAAATGATAGAGCTCCAGCATGGCAAGCAAAAGCCTTACAATCTGGTGCTTATGGACTGGCAGATGCCGGACATGAACGGTCTCGAAACGACCAAGCATATCCGCGAGAGCTTCAGCAGCGATACCACCGTCGTCATGCTGACCTCGTTCAAATGGGACGACGTGGCAGAGGAAGCAACGGAAGCGGGCGTCGACGGGTTTATCTCAAAGCCGCTCCTCGCGTCCAACGTCATCGAGAACTTCGAGCGTATCGCCATGCGCAACAACATGAGCTTGTTCAAGAAGAACCAGCGGGCGGATCTTACCGGACGCAGAGTGCTGCTCGCCGAGGACACTCAGGTCAACGCGGAAATAATGATGATGATACTTTCGATGAAAGGGGTAACGGTCGATCACGCCGAGAACGGAAAGACAGCGGTCGAGCTGTTTACGGCAAGCGAGCCGGGTGCGTACTCCGCGATCCTTATGGACATCCGTATGCCGGTGATGGACGGACTTGAAGCCGCCGAAGCCATACGCGCGCTCGACAGACCGGACGCAAAGAACGTCCCGATCATCGCCCTGACCGCGAACGCCTTTGACGAGGACGTACAGCGCTCGCTGCAGGCGGGGATGAACGCGCATCTCACAAAGCCGGTCGAGACCGAGCATCTGTATCAAACGCTTGAAGAACTGATATTCGAAGCCGAGGCGAAGAGCTGAGCTTCCGGTTTACAGACAACGCCGCCCGTCTGAAATGCAGACGGGCGGCGCGTTTTATTCGGATCTCGGGTTGTCGGAAAGCTACTCCGCCACCGCCTGTTCCGACTCGGAAACGGCGAAGATGGTAAGGAAGAGAGACTCGAGATCGCTCGAGTTGGTCCAGAAACGGTAGTACATTCTGCCTGTGGGGATCTTGATCTTGTGCTGCGCCTCTTCGTCCTCATGGACGTACATACTGCAGGTCTCTATCCTTGCAAACGGAACGCCGTTTCTTGCCGCGTCGTAAATGACGTAGGGGAACTTGCTGTGCATATTGGTCGAAAGGCGTATTCCGCGCTCATGGAGCAGATCCCATATGTTCTTGCCGTCAAACTTGAACCAGGATCTTGCAGAGAACAATTCATCGTTATACGACTGGGTCACGGTGTGACCGACCTCGTGGGTCTTTACCGCGCCGGTGGTATGATCGGTGAACTCAAACGTGCGGGCGCCGACGAGCGCGTTCTTGAGCATCTTGCCCTCAAAGAGCGCCCTTCTGTCCGCGTCCTCGATAATATAGCCGGGCTTGAGAGTATTTCCGTCATAGCGGAAATAGAGCTCTGTGACGTCCGGCGCGGTCTTGTAGCCCTCAAACGCCTCGGACGGGAATTTGCCCGTCTTGTCGTCGAGCTCCCTGCTTTTCCGGAAGCCGCTTGCGGTCTTGTACACGCCGTATACCAGTGCCGCGGCGCCGGCGGCCAACAGTACGATCGGAAGGATGACGCCGGTCTTGCTGTTAGTGATCCTGTTTGAATCGGCGGGATCGTAGAACAGTTTGATCGTGTCGCCGCTGTCATACTTTTTGCTCATATTGTAAAATGAGCCGGCGTATTCCTTGCCGTTTGCGGTATAGGTGAATTCAACGTCGTAATTGACCTGCCCGTCCTGATCGGGAATGTTCTCCGTCACGGAGGTGATCTTTCCGGACGTTTCGATGAAACCGTCGGTCTTAAATCCGAGGAACAGCACTCCGACGACGATCAGGATGATGCCGGCGGGGATAAAAAATCTGGCGGGGCCGGTGTTTCTCATAAACCGCGCGTATTTGTTCTCAAAAGTCATATCGTATCTCCTTCTGTAATTGAATGTATTTTTATTATCTCATAATTATCTCAAACAGTCAACGCTTTTCTAAAAAAATACTTGACAAACGAATACGCCGCGCGTATAATAACATATGTTGCATAACAAAAGATATGCAACATCAGTCATTGAAAGGAAGGATATATATGCCTCCGAAGGTCAAATTCAAAAAAGAAGAGATCGTACGCGCGGCGATGGACATTGCCCGCAGCAAAGGGATAGACGCTGTGACCGCGCGCGAGGTGGCGGGAGCGCTCGGAGTCTCGACCCGCCCGATATTCACTTACTACAGCTCGATGGACGGGCTGAAAAAAGATCTGTTCGTGGAGGCGGAAAACGAATACCGCGCCTACGTCGAAAAGGGGCTGGCGGAAGAGCTCCCCTTCCTCGGCGTATGGAAGCAGTATCTGCTTTTCGCTCAGACCGAGCCGGAGCTGTACCGTCTGCTTTTCCTCACCCGTCCGGGGGCTTCCTCCGGCGGAGCTATCGAGGCGATGAAGTTCTCGCAGGAGCTTTCCCGCGAGTCGATAATGCGCGTGTATCATATGGACGCCCGGACCGCCGATAATTTTTTCAGAGACGTATGGCTTGCGGCTTTCAGCTTCGCCACACTCATAGTCACCGGGAACTGTCCGTACACCACGGAGGAGATGCTTGCCGTCGGGAGGGAGATAAGCCTTTCCGTCTGCAAGGCGTACAAAGAGATACCCGGTCTTTCCGAAGGCGATTACGATAAAAACGCGGTCTTCGGCGAGATCGTAGAGAAATGACCGAGGAGAAACGACATGATTTTGGAAACGGAAAGGCTGATCCTTCGCCGCTGGAGTGAAAGCGACGCCGGGGATCTTTATGAATACGCGAAGGACCCGGACGTGGGTCCGATAGCCGGATGGCAGCCGCACAAAGACGCGGAAGAGAGCCTCGACGTGATAAAGAACGTCCTTTCGGGAAAAGAGTGCTACGCAGTCTGCCTCAAGCCCGAACTCCGTCCGATAGGCGCGATAGAGCTGATGCTCAACGGACACACCGCCCTCGCGTCGAAAGACGACGAGTGCGAGCTCGGCTACTGGCTGGGCAAGCCGTTCTGGGGCAGAGGGATCATACCGGAGGCGGCGCGGGAGATGCTGCGTCACGCATTTGAGGATCTCGGTATGTCAAAGGTCTGGTGCGGATATTTCGAAGGGAACGCCAACTCTAAACGCGTTCAGGAAAAGATCGGATTAAGGTATCAGCGGACGGAAACGGACGTCTATGTCCCGCTTATGCGCGAAAAGCGGACCGAACACTTCACCCGGATCACCAAGGAGGAATGGATAAAGATGAATAATTTTATGATCCGCGCAGAGAGAAAAGAAGATGAGAGAGAGGTTGAAAACCTGATAAGGGAGTCCTTCTGGAACGTATACCGCCCCGGATGCAGCGAGCATTACGTGATGCACGTTCTGCGCGGCGATCCCGCGTTCGTCCGGGAGCTCGACTTTGTCATGGAGCAGGACGGACGTCTGATCGGTCAGAACGTTTTTGTGAAGACCGTTATAAACGGAGACGACGGAAAGGACGTCCCGGTGCTGACCATGGGTCCGATCTGCATAACGCCGGAGCTGAAACGCAAAGGATACGGCAAAAAGCTGCTGGACTATTCCCTTTCCGAGGCGGCGAAGATGGGCTTCGGAGCCGTGCTGTTTGAGGGCAATATAGCGTTCTACGGCAAAAGCGGGTTTGACTATGCAAGCAAATTCGGCGTAAGATATCACGATCTTCCTGAGGGCGCGGACTCCTCCTTCTTCCTCTGTAAAGAGCTTATCCCCGGATACCTCGACGGCGTGACCGGGATTTATCAAACGCCGAAAGGCTACTATGTGAACGACGCGGAGACGGAGAAATTCGATCTGAACTTTCCTCCGAAGCAAAAGCTCAAGCTGCCGGGGCAGTTATTTGAATAAAAATAAAATCGAGGATGCGATATGGAAACGATAATCAAAATAGAACATCTCAATAAATCGTACGGCGACGTAAAGGCCGTGCATGATCTGTCTTTTTCGGTCAGAAAAGGCGAGCTTTTCGCCTTTCTCGGCGTAAACGGCGCGGGAAAATCGACCACCATCTCAATGATATGCGGACAGTTGAAAAAAGACAGCGGGACCGTCAGCGTGTGCGGATGCGACATCGAAAAGAGCTTCGAGGACGTCAGCCGGCGAATAGGCGTGGTCTTTCAGACCTCCGCGCTCGACGCGCAGCTTTCCGCGCGTGACAATCTGCGCAGCCGCGCTGCGCTGTACGGCTTGACCGGAAGGACCTTTGAAAAGCGGTTCAAGGAGCTGTCCGCCGTCCTCGACTTCGGCGAATTCGCAGATCGCCCGCTCGCCAAGCTGTCCGGCGGTCAGAAGCGCAGGATAGACATTGCCCGCGCGCTGATCCACGAGCCGGAGATACTTATCCTCGACGAGCCGACGACCGGACTCGATCCGCAGACGCGCAGACTTCTGTGGGACGTGGTGGAAAGCCTCCGCAAGGAAAAAGGAATGACCGTATTCCTTACCACCCACTATATGGAGGAAGCCGCGGACGCGGATTACGTCGTCATAATCGACGGCGGAAGGATAGCCGCAGAGGGCACTCCGCTCGAACTGAAAAACAAGTACGTCGGCGACTACGTGACCCTTTACGGCTGCACCGGCGACGACGCCGCCGCGCTCGGTCTGCCCTACGAGACGGTCCGCGACGCCGTGCGCGTCTCCGTTCCCAATACCGCGGCGGTCACCGAGCTTATTGCCTCGCATCCCGAGCTTTTCCGGGATTTTGAGGTGATAAAGGGGAAAATGGACGACGTTTTTCTTTCCGTCACGGGAAAAAATCTTCCGGGAGGTATGCGCAAATGAAGATACTGATCAACGTAGTACGCAGAAATCTCAAGCTGTTTTTCAAGGATAAGGGGATGTTCTTCTCCTCCCTTATCACCCCCTTGATACTGCTTGTCCTTTACGCCACTTTTCTTGCGAAATTGTACCGCGAAAGCTTTGCGAACGCGCTTCCGGAGGGAGTGACCATACCGGACGCCCTGCTCGACGGCACGGTGGTGAGCCAGCTCATCTCCGCGCTCCTCGCCGTTTCCTGCGTGACCGTTTCCTTCTGCGCCAACCTGCTTATGATACAGGACAAGGCGAACGGCAGCATCCGCGACTTCACCGTCACCCCGGTCAGGAGATCGGTGCTGGCGGCGGGATATTACATAGCCTCCGCGGCGAGCACGCTGATAGTCACCTTCTCCGCTCTCGCGGTCAGTCTCGGCTATCTCGCCACCCAGGGCTGGTATATGTCCTTCTCCGACGTGATGTTCGTAATACTCGACGTATTCCTTCTGACCCTGTTCGGCACGGCGCTCTCATCCTGCATCAATTTCTTCCTTACCACGAACGGTCAGGCGTCCGCGGTGGGGACGATAATCAGCGCGGGCTACGGATTTATCTGCGGAGCGTATATGCCGATCTCCAGCTTCGGAACGGGACTGCAGAAGGCACTCTCCTTCCTGCCCGGGACCTACGGCACCTGCCTTATAAAGACTCACATGATGCGCGGAGTTTTCGCGGAGATGGAGAGCATAGGATTCCCGCCGGAGGTCATGACGGGCATAAAAGACGGGGTGGACTACAATATCTACTTCTTCGGGACTCGCGTATCCGTCCCCGCCTTGTACGCGGTGCTCGGCGGATCGGTGCTTCTCTTCACCGGGCTGTTCGTTGTCTTCCACATTCTGAAAAAGAGAGCGAAATAAAAAAGCCCCGCGTTTTACCGACCGTAAAAACACAGAAAGTCATCCTGAACGAAACGAAGGATCTGCGAGTATCTCTCGATTTTCGCAGATCCTTTTCGTTTTCACTTTTCAGTATGACGCGCTTACGTGTTTTTGCGGTTCCATTTTTTGCCTCCGCGCGGCGGAAAGACAGGCCCTTTCCCCTACCGGCTGAAAAACCGTCCGGGATGGACGACCTCGAAGACAGGAATACGGATTGCCGTCCTTTTTAAGGCTCCAGCCGTAGAACTGGAGATCCTCGAACGCTCCGAGATCGATCACGCTGTAAGGGACCTTCTCTTCGAGGCTGCTGCCCTTGTAAATACTGATCAAGCGTTTATTATGGATATTATATCAAACCTCAATAAATATTTCCCCATCATTTTGGACGGGCTTATTAAAAATTTGGAGAAAATATTACAATCTTTTAAATAAATCGTTATCTGCCGCCCCGTACAGGGTTGAATTAGAAGTCATTTTATGATATCATTGATTGTGGAAGAATACGGGCTAAGTCCAAGGAGAAGAAGATGCTCGAAACGAATATCAGCTCCGAATATCTGCGCGCTCTGCACATGGGTCAAAAAGAAAAGAAAAGGCTGGAGTCGGCGGGAAGGCCGCCGTTCCCCGCCGTGCTTTACGAGATATGCCCGGACGCGAACCACGCGAGCTTCCGCGAGCTTCCCGTTCAGGACGTCCCGGTCGACCGGATAATCGGCACGGTGTCCAAGGGCAGGACGAACGTGTTTTCAGCGTCGTTTCTGCCGCTGGCGGAGCCGGAGAGCGAATTTGCGATGAAGTGGACGGCGCTCTGCAAGGCGCACCTTTCGGACACGGGGATACGCGATCCGATCGAGTGCTGCGAATACCTCGGCAATTTCTATGTGCTCGAGGGGAACAAGCGGGTAAGCGTCCTCCGTTATTTCGGCGCGGTGCGCATACCCGCGAGGATCAAACGCATCCTGCCTTCCGACAAGAACGACCCCGCGTATGCCGCGTATTTTGAATTTCTTGAATTTCACAAGGCCACCGGGCTTTACGATATTCAGTTCAGGAAGCCGGGCGATTATGCCCGCCTTTACGCCGCCGTCGGCCATACGCAGGGCGAAGCGTGGAGCGACGACGAGGTACACAGGCTTTCCGCCTGCTTTTACCATTTCAAGGACGCGTTCACCCTGCTCGGAGGCGTCAAAGAGGATCTTATGCCGGAAGAGGCGCTGCTCACCTTCTTCCGCGTGTACACCTACGATCAGCTTGACGGGATGACCGCCGCCGAGCTCAAAAAGGCGCTTTCCACCATATGGGGCGACGTAAAAGCCTCATCCGAGCCGGAGTCGATAAACCTGCGCACCGAGCCCGCCGGAGATGAAAAGAAAGGCGTCATAGGCAAGCTGATAAGCGGCGCGCCGAAGCACGTCAACGTAGCGTTCATCTACCGTCAGGACGCCGAAGTCAGTCCGTGGGCGCGCGGCCACGCCGAGGGCGCCGGTCACGTTTCGCGCGTTCTTTCCGAGTCGATAAAGGTGCGCAATTATTTCCACGCCGACACCCGCGCGGCGGAGGAGGAGCTTCTCGACCGCGCGGCGGAGGACGGCGCCGACGTCGTTTTCACCACCGCTCCGCCGCTTCTCCACTCGACCCTCAAGGCGGCGGTAAAGTATCCCAAGATCAGGTTTTTCAACTGCTCGGCTTCCAAGCCGCTTTCAAGCGTGCGCAGCTATTACTGCCGTATCTATGAAGGCAAATTCATAACCGGGCTTATAGCCGGGGCGCTCGCGGACAACGATCTGGTGGGATACGTGGGATCCTACCCCATTCTCGGCGTCCCCGCCTCGATAAACGCCTTCGCCCTCGGCGCCCGCATGACAAATCCGCGCGTGAAGGTCCTGCTCGAATGGAGCTGTCTGCCCGGGGACGAGATAGCGGCCCTGCGTGAAAAAGGAGCGCGGATCGTCTCCAACCGCGACACTCCCCTGCCCGATATGCGTCATATCGAGCTCGGCAACTACGGCACGTTTCTCTTCAACGGCGCGGGCGATCCGGTCCCCGTCGCCTCTCCGTGCTGGATGTGGGGCAGGCTATATGAGAATATCATACGCTCGATACTCGGCGGAAATCTTGACAAGAAGGATCAGTCCGGGGCGGTGAACTACTGGTGGGGGATGGACAGCGGAGTGATAGACGTCACCCTCTCGGACGGACTGCCGGAGGGAGTAAATCGCCTTGCAAACGAATTTACGGAGCTGATGCGGGCGGGACAATTCGATCCGTTCATGCAAAAGCTGACGGCTTCCGACGGGAGCGTCATATGCGACGGAAAAACGCCGCTCTCGTCGATGGAGATACTGCATATGGACAGGCTCTCCGACATAGTCGACGGACGGATCCCCGAGTACGGCGAGCTGCTCCCGATGTCGCGGGAGCTTGTGCGCGAGCTGCTTCTGCCCAACCGCGAGAGTGAGATCCCGTCCGGGACGGACGGCGAAGTATGAAGATCCTCGCCGTTTCCGATGAAGAGAGCCCGGCGCTCTGGGATTATTACGTTCCGGGACGGCTGGACGGATACGATCTCATCCTTTCCTGCGGCGATCTTAAAGCGTCGTACCTCTCTTTTCTCGTGACCATGGGACGGGCGCGGCTGCTTTACGTCCACGGAAATCACGACGAGAGCTACGAGTCGTTCCCGCCTGAAGGATGCGACGACGTTGACGGACATCTTGTAACGTATAACGGTCTGCGCATACTCGGACTCGGAGGGTGCATGCGGTACCGCCCCGGAAAGCACCAGTATTCCGAGGAGCAGATGGCGCGGCGAATAAAAAAAATAAGCCGCGCGTTAAAGAGGACCGGTGGGGTCGACATCGTGATCGCCCACGCCCCTCCCAAAGGGTACGGGGACCTGAACGACCCGGCGCATATCGGCTTTGAGTGCTTTTTACACCTGATAGACGAGTTTCACCCGCGGTATCTGCTCCACGGGCACGTCCACCCGCGCTACGGCAACGGACTGCCGCGCGAGCAGACGTACAATGGGACCCGGATAATAAACGTCACGGGAAGATGCGAGCTCGAATTCCCGGAAGGGGA
>JAFSSR010000206.1 GCA_017450885.1 Clostridia bacterium
AACAAGATCACAAAGAAAGCGATAATCATCATCGCGGTGCTCGCGGTGCTCGCCATCGTGCTCGCCAACAGCTTCACGGTAGTCGAAGCCGGTCACACCGGAGTGCTCGTCACGCTCGGCAAGGTCAATGAGACGGTGCTGCAGGAGGGCATACACATGAAAGTACCCTTTATCCAGCAGTGCGTCAAGATCGACAACCGCATAGTCAAGCTCGAGGTCCAGACGGAGGCGTTCTCCAAAGATCTCCAGAGCGTCATGACCACGCTTGCCATTAACTACCGCGTCGACACCGCAAAGTCCTACAGCATCTATAAAAACATCGGCGCGAACTACGAGGCGGTGCTCGTTACCCCGGCGGTCAACGAGGTGCTCAAGGCGATAACCGCCAAGTATACCGCGGAGGAGAGCGTCACCAACCGTGCGCTGATCTCCGACGGGCTGGTCGACGGGCTCAACGAAAAGCTTAACGCCATAGGCCTGTACGTCACCGACGTCAACATCATCAACTTCGATTTTTCCGAGGCTTTCATCACCGCCATCGAGGAAAAGCAGGTAGCTCAGCAGAAGCTTCTCAAGGCGGAGACCGAAAAGCAGACCGCCATCAAGAACGCCGAGGCGGAGGGCGAGACCATCCGCATCAAGGCGAACGCCGAGGCGGATCAGATCAAGATCAAGGCTGACGCGGAAGCGGCGGCAAACAAAGTTATCGCCGCATCGCTCACCCCCCAGGTCATCGAGAATAAGAAGCTTGAAAAGTGGGACGGCGTGCTGCCCCGCGTCACCGGCGGCGCTTCCACCTTCGTCTCGGTAGACGACATAGTGGACGACGCGCAAAACTGACAATGATCAACGGACCGGGATCGTTCCCGGTCCGTTAAATAAAGGTTACGCAGGGTCGCGTAGGTGTAATAGAAATGAAAAAAGCGAATTTACGATTACGAAGATCAGGCTTCGGCGGTTCCGGGATCACTAAATCTAACGCGGTTTTCCTCCTTATAATCGGAGTCGTGCTTGGGACCGTGTTCACCTTCGGGATGAAGTACTGGAATATGGACGTTTCTGAAGATGAGACCGTTAAACTCACGGGAACTTATCAGTCGTACCACATCAGGTCCGGGGCCGAGGGACTTGTTTGGGAAAAAAGCGGAAAGGAAATCACGGTATGCTTTTCCGATATTGAAAACAAGTTCGTCGACTCCTCCTGCAATACCGATGCGCTGCGCGAAAAATTGAGCTCGATCACGCCCGGGACCAAGGTCGATATGCTTATTCATCCCAACAGCCCGACTATAATGGAATTAAGCGTCGACGGGGACGTGATCTTATCCTTTGAAGAAGTCCGCAAGGCGTTGAAAGGATCGACGACGGGATTTATGCTGCTTGGATTATTATTATACGCGGAAGGAGCATACGCCGGGTATCTTCTTTTGACCGAAAAATATTATGGCGGAAGCAATTATTCGCGTACAAATCGTAATAAACGGAATAGGAAATAACAATTTGAAGCCAATTAATAACCATAGTTGACAGCCGCGCTTCTACATGTATAATAAAGCCAAAAGAAAGTTGAAAGGATAACCCGCAATGAAAAAGATCTCAAAGCTGATATTTGCGGCTTTAATGATCGCGGCAGCCGTGACCCTGTCTTCCTGCGCCTCGGAAGGCGGGACCGGGAAGGACACGTCCGTGTAATGATCAACGGCGTCACCGGATTTAAAAACGTCGGTCAGCCGGTCGAGATAGTTGTACCGGACGCTTGAAAGACCGAATAAAAAAAGATAGGTGCTGGGATCTGATCTCAGCACCTATCTTTTTCTTGCGACTGACGATTAAAAATCAAAGGGCGGGGATGGGACCCCGCCCCTACGGCAACGTCAATCCATCAGCTGCTGTTTTGAAAACTGCAGCGTATACAGCTTATAGTACCGTCCTTTGGCTGCAAGGAGCGCCTGGTGGTCGCCCTGCTCAACTATCTTTCCGTCGGACAGGACGATTATATTGTCGGCGTGTTGGATGGTAGACAACCTGTGTGCGACTATCAGCATCGTTCCGATATTTTTGATCTTTTCAAGCGAGTCCTGGATAAGCAGCTCGGTCTCGGTGTCGATATTTGCCGTCGCCTCGTCGAGTATGATCACCGAGGGCTTGTGGATTATCGTCCGCGCGAAGCTGAGCAGCTGCCGCTGCCCGGCGGAGAAGTTGTTTCCGCGTTCGCGGACGGGCTCGTCGAGCCCCTTTTCGAGCTTGTTGATGAACGAGTCTGCGTTGACGTATGCGCAGGCCTCCATTATCTCCTTGTCGGTATATCCGTCCTCGCGCAGAACGATGTTGCTGCGGATGTCGCCGGAGAAGAGGAAGACGTCCTGGAGCATCTGTCCGAAACGGCGGCGAAGAGAGGAGATCTTTATCTCCTTTATATCGCGGCCGTCGATGAGTATCTTACCCTTCTGGATATCGTAGTTGCGGCAGATCAGCGAGAGGATGGTCGTTTTGCCCGATCCGGTCGCGCCGACAAGGGCGACCGTCTGCTTCGGCAGAACGTGGAACGAGACCCCTTTGAGCACCCATTCGTCCGGCTTATATGCGAACCACACGTCGCAAAACTCGATCTCGCCCTTGATATCGTCGAGCTCGACCGCCCCTTCCGCGTCGACCACCTCGGGGACGATGTCCATCACGGTGAAAATCTTCTCGGCGGAGGCGAACGACCGCTGAAGCATATCGAACTGCTCGGCGAGGTTCTGTATCGGCTCAAAGAAGCGCATTATATACATATAGAAGGTGACGACCGTGCCGGAGGTTATGACCTGACCGAGGAAGGTGATATCCTCGATATATCCGCGCGCGCCGATGTACAAAAGGAAGAGTATCGACGAGATATAGAGCATATAAACTATCGGTCTGAACACGCCGAAGACCATCATGCGCGAGAATTTGGCGCGTTTGAGGGCGTTGCTCTTTTCGAGAAAGTCCTCCATCTTTTCGTCCTCGCGGTTGAAGATCTGGGTGATCTTCATGCCGGAGAGGTTTTCGGAAAGATATGTGTTTATATCGGTCGTCGCGTCGTTGACCTTGCGGTGGACCTTGCGTGAAAATCTGCGGAATATCACCGTAAACAGCACGATGAAGGGAACGAAGCATAGAACCATCAGCGTCAGGGCGTAATTGAGTATCAGCATCGCCGCCAGAACGCCGAAGATGACCAGCGTGTTCTTTGCCAGCGTGACCAGTATGTTGGTGAACATAAAGGAGATGGCGTTGGGGTCGTTTGAGACGCGGGTGACCAGCTTGCCGACAGGGATGTTGTTGAGCTGTTCGTGCGAGAGGCTTTCGATGTGGGTGAAGGTGTCCTCGCGGATCGCGGACATGATCTTCTGCCCGGTCTTTTGAAGTATAAGAGCCTGCAGATAGGTGCAGACGAGGCTGACTATCAGTATCCCGGCGTATACGGCCACTATCGTAAAGAGATATGAGAGCTCGAATTTGCCTTTTATCGTCTCCTCGATATGCCCGACAAGCAAAGGAGAGGCTATCTCGTACACTATGGAGAAGAGCATGATGACGAAGACTGCGATAAATCTGCCGGCGTACGGCCGCGCGTAGCGGAGCAGACGCTTTATTATCTCGCGGTCGGACATATGGCGGTCAAAGCCCATGCTTTCCTTCTTGTTCTTTTCGAGCGCGTAGGCGACGGTGAAAACGACCGTGAAAACGCCGATTATCGCGCCGACTATCAGGAGGGGAAGGTACTTATTCACGGTCCTCGCCTCCTTCCTCTTCCAGCTTTTGCAGGTCGACCATCCTCCGGTACGCGGGGCAGCTCTCATACAGCCCGGCGTGCGTCCCGCAGGCGGCAAGCCTGCCGTCCTCGATGAAGAGTATCTTGTCCATCTTCTCTATTGTGGAGATGCGGTGGGCGATAAGTATGGTGGTCTTGCCCTCGCGCGTGGCGTGAAGGTTTGCGAGTATCGTCTTCTCGGTGCCGGTGTCCACCGCCGAGACCGAGTCGTCGAGGATAAGTATCGGGGCGTCCTTCATCAGCGCGCGGGCTATGGATATGCGCTGCTTCTGCCCGCCCGAAACGGTCACGCCGCGCTCGCCAAGCACCGTGGAGTAGCCGTCGGTGAATTCCGAGATGTTGGAGTCGACGTCGGACAGTATAGCCGCCGTTTTGACCTTGTCCGGGTCGTAGTCTTTCATGCCGAAGGCTATGTTGCGCTCGATCGTGTCGGAGAAGAGGAAGTTGTCCTGCGGGACGTATGCGCATCCAGCGCGGACGGACGCGATAGATACCTCGTTGACGTCGTGACCGTCGATAAACAAGGAGCCGTCCGGCACGTTGTATGTGCGCAGTATCAGATCGACCAGCGTCGTCTTGCCCGAGCCGGTCCTGCCGACCACGCCGACGCTCTCGCCCGCGTCAATTTTGAAGGACACGTTTTTAAGGGCGTCGAATTCGCCGCCGGGATAGCGGAAGGTGAGATCGCGGAATTCGATCTCTCCGCGCACGTTTTCAAGCTCGGTCACTCCCTCGCGGTCGCGGACGGAGGGCTCGGCGTCGAGCAGCTCGCCGATGCGCTTGAGAGAGGCGCGTCCGCGGGAGGTCATGTCGATAAGCTCGGAAACAGCCATTATCGGCCAGATAATAGCTGTGAAGTAGCCTATGAACTCGATGAGCTGGCCGGCGTTGAAGACGCCCTTGTAGACGAGATATCCGCCGTATCCGAGGATTATGCAGATTACGCTCTCCACAAAGAAAGTGACCATCACGCGAAGGAGGACGGACGCCTTCGTGTAGCTTACGTTGGCGTTCTCGTTCTCGACGTTGAGCTTCTTAAACGCCATAAGCTCCTTCGCCTCTTTGACAAAAGCCTTGATGACGGCTATCCCGGAAAAGCTCTCCTGCGCAAAGTCGGACAGCTTGGAGAAAGCCTCCTGACGCACGTCCCACTTCTTCATCATGTACTTGCCCACGACCGTCGCCGAGGCGAGCAGAAGCGCGGTCGGGATCATCGAGAGCAGCGTAAGATGCACGTTCATGCGGAACATCTTGACTATAGCGAGAGATCCCAGCATAAGCGCGTCGAAGAGCATCATAACTCCCCAGCCGAAGCAGTCCTGCACGGTGTCGAGGTCGTTGGTGAAAAGGCTCATCAGACTGCCGACCTTGTTGACGTGGTAGTATTCGCTCGTAAGTCGGCGGGCGCGGTCGAACATCCGGGTGCGCAGGTCGGCTTCCGCTTTTATAGCCGAGCCGAAAAAGGCGACGCGCCAGAGGAAGCGCCCCGTCACGATGGCGAGTATCACCGCGACCATCGGCATGCATACGCGGTTAAGCAGAAAGTCCATATCGAACGCGGTCTTAACTCCGTCGACCGAGACGTACCCGTCGTTCATGCCGTTGATGACCATCTGATATATGTTCGGTATTATGAGCTGAAGTATGTCCACCGCGCACAGGGAAGCGAGTCCCAGAAGCAGCAGGGGGGCGAACCGCAGGTAGTATCTGTTTACGTGTCTTCCGAAAATCATATTCGCTCCGAATAAATAATAAAAAAACTAATCATCTTTCATATTCTACCATACCCCCGCGCAAAAAGCAACAACGAAAATGTGTATATACGGTAAAGATTTTATAAAATACTATCCTTTTGTATAGTTGCAATTTAAAATACTATATGGTATAATCGAACTGTAAGGGACTTTCAGATCCCGAAATTACGGAATATATGAGGTACAAAATGGGACTTTTCGATCAGTTATTGAACCGTGCCGGCCAGATGGCGAAGACCACCGCGGATCAGGCGGCGAGGAACGCGGTAAACAACGCCGCGAACAACGCCGTGAACAAGGCGTCGGGCCGTTCCTCGAACAAGAGCGAGGATATAGTTTTCTACGCGCTCCCCGAAACGCCCGATCAGTTCAGATCGCTGCCCCAGGCGGCGATGTCGACCCCGTTTATGACCGCGGCTATGACTGTCGCCGCGCTCTGCGTTTTCCCGAAAAACAGGGAAGCCTGCTACGCAATGCTCGACTTCCTGCGCGGGCCGCGTCCCCTTTCCGGCGTGGATAAGCAGTTCATCGCCGACCGCTTTATGGACGGAGCGGACTATATCCCGCGCTCGTATTTCAACGGCGCGACCCCGCAGAACGATTATACGCCCGCTCAGCCGTATACCGTCCGCGTAAGCGAGAACCCGTATTCATATCAGAACGAAGGCTACGCCAAGCTGTTCATCTCCTCCGGCGGCGCCGACAGCCCGCGCGAGATACTGCTCCGCCTTGCAAAAGACGGAAAGTGGTATCTGTGGGATCAGTTCCTTCTCGTCGGCATCCGCAAGCCCGAGAGCGACAATCCCTGGGCGTGACCTCGCGCCGCGGCCTGTCTTTGAACTTTGAACTTTGATTTTTGAACTATATTTATCCAAGGAGATCGACCGATGGGAATATTCGGAAAGCTTTTTGAAAAGAAAATATGCTCGGTCTGCGGTGGCGAGATAGGACTTCTCGGCAACCGCAAGCTCGAGGACGGAAATCTCTGCAAGACCTGCGCCGGCAAGCTGTCGCCCTTTTTCAGCGACAGACGCTCCAGCACGGTCGAGCAGATAAAGGAACAGCTCGATTACCGCGAGGAGAACAAAAAGGCGGTCGCCGCCTTCCATACCACCCTTTCCTACGGCGAGGACGTTAAGCTGCTCATCGACGAGGACGCAAAGAAATTCATGGTCACCCGCGCGCGCGACCTTATCGAAGCCAATCCGGACGTTCTCGATTTCTCGCAGGTCACCGGAGTGGATATCGACGTCGACGAGGACCGCACCGAGGCGACCTTTGAAAACGGCGAAGGAGAGGAAGTCAGCTTTACTCCGCCGAGATACACGTTCTCATATGATTTCAATATCGTCATCAGGGTCAACAGCCCCTATTTCGATACTGTCGAATTCCGGCTCAACAGATCGAGCGTAGAAATCAATCCCAACAGTCCCGTTCCTATGTCGGCGGCTCCCAAGCCCTCGCTCAATCTCGACTACCGCAGATATGAAGAGACGGCGAACGAAATCAAGACGCTGCTCGCCGAGGCGCGCCGCGAGGCGAGAGAAGCCTCCGCTCCGGCGGCACCGAAGGCGGCCGTGGTCTGCAAGCTCTGCGGAGCCACCACCATCCCGGACGAAAAGGGCTGCTGTGAATACTGCGGAGGACCGGTTGTTTGAAAAATGAAAAAAACTAACGCTCAAATACTTAAGGAATATACAGAAGACTGCGCCGAGAGGGTCAGACGAAGCGATTTTGACGCCCTCGGAGCAATAGCCGACGTAATACTCGGAACAAAGCGCACCGGCGCGCGCATTTTCACCGCCGGGAACGGCGGGAGCGCCGCGACCGCCTCGCATATCTGCAACGATCTCACCAAGGGCTGCCGGGTGCTCGGCAGACCGGGCTTTTGCTGCGAATGTCTCGCCGACTCGACCGCCGTCGTCACCTGCCTCGGCAACGATTACGGTTACGACGATATCTTTGTCGTGCCGCTGGAGACCAAAGCCCGCGCGGGAGACGTGTTTATCGGCTTCTCGGGCAGCGGAAACTCCGAAAACGTCGTCCGAGCCGCCCGCCGCGCAAGGGAGATGGGCGTGACCACGGTAGGCTTCCTCGGCCGCGACGGGGGAAAGCTGAAAGAGTATTGCGATCATTACGTTATCGCCCCGACCGACAGCATGGAGCAGCTTGAAGATATGCATATGCTCTACTGCCACGCCCTTTCCTGCCTCCTGCAAAA
>JAFSSR010000207.1 GCA_017450885.1 Clostridia bacterium
GGCGTTTCGGCTCCGCCTTTTCCGACGGACGAGCCGCGTCCGGCTCCGTCGTCAAAGGCGAGTGCTTCGCCGTCGGTATTCCAGGCGGCGGCGCGTACGGCGGTAAAGCGCAGTCCGGAGTCCTGCAAACAGGCGTTGAGTTTTGCGAAGCTGCGGCGGTCGGGCTCGACGGCGTAGACCGACTGCAGACGCGGCGCCCGTTCACGCAGCAGGCGGACGGTATCGCCGGTGTAGGCGCCGAGGTCGGCGCAGGACGAGTAGCGTTCGGGGCGGAGGAGGTCCCACGCCTCATCCGCGGGGTCGGAGGAGGCGAAAAGCGGCCCGATCCCGCCGGTAGTCCGCGCCCGGCAGACGAGGTCGAAGACCTCGCGGGAGCGGGCGTCGCAGAGGAGGGCGCGGGCGCGGGCGAGCTCGTCGGCGTGCGATTTTTCAAAATCCGCGGTCCACAGCTCGTCTCCCGCCACGGGGACGTCGGGGATATACGTTTCCCGCTCGGCGGCGATGCGCCTGACGTTGCTTATCACCTCTTGGCGCGACGAAGCGAACGCGACGACGACGATAAAATCGCCGCCCAACGTCTCGCAGGTCTCGCGATAGGTGATCACGGGAAAGCCGTGAAAGAGATTTCCGCGGGAAAAGCCGTCCGAAGAGAACACGCCGGAGGCTTTGATCCCGTAATCGGAAAAAACGGAGAGGATCTTGTCCGCCCCGTTGCCCATCCCGTACAGCGCGATCGGCTTGTCCGCGTTTTTCAGTCTGTTCCAGACGTCGGTCATTTCTCCCTGAACGCCTCATAGATCGCCTTGAAGGCGATCTCGTAATCGGCGCAGGAGACGGCGACGATGATATTGAGCTCGCTCGATCCCTGGTCGATCATGCGGATATTGACACCGGCGCGGGAGATGGCGTTGACCAGCTTGGCGGCGGTACCTTTGTTTTTGACCATATTGCGTCCGACGACGGCGATGAGGGCGAGGTCGTCCTCGATCTGAACGGTGTCGGGCGCGGCGTATTTGCAGAGTGCGGAGAGGATCTGTTCGCGTCTGCCCTCAAGATAATGGGTATTGAGTATGACGCTCATGGTGTCGATGCCGGAGGGCAGGTGCTCGAAGGAGATGTCCTCCTTTTCAAGCACTTCGAGGACGCGGCGTCCAAAGCCGACCTCGGAGTTCATCATATCCTTTTCGAGCGTAATGACGGAGAAGCCCTTTTTGCCCGCGACGCCGGTGATAACGCGGCCGGTTCCGGGCTCGGCGCGGGGTACGATCATCGTGCCGGGCGCGTCGGGATCGTTGGTGTTGCGGATATTGATCGGTATGGCGGCGAACCGGACGGGGAAGATGGAGTCCTCGTGGAGGACGGTCGCGCCCATATATGAAAGCTCGCGCAGCTCGCGGTAGGTGATGACGTCGATGACGGCGGGATCGTCGACTATCCGGGGATCGGCGGCGAGGAAGCCGGAGACGTCCGTCCAGTTCTCGTAGAGATCTGCCATAGCGGCGCGCGCGACTATCGCGCCGGTGATGTCGGAGCCGCCGCGGGAGAAGGTCTTGATGGTGTCGTTGGGCATCGAGCCGTAGAAGCCGGGAATGACGGCGCGTTCGTGCCGCGAAAGCGACTGCGCGAGCACCTTGTTGGTGCGCTCGGCGTCAAAGGCGCCGTTCTCGCCGAAGAAGATGACGTCGGCGGCGTCGATAAAATCGTAATCGAGGTATTTCGCAAGGATGCGGGCGTTCATGTACTCGCCGCGGCTCGCTACATAGTCGCGCCCGGCTTTGTGGAGCAGGGCGTTGCGGATGTAGGTGAACTCGCCGTCGAGGGAATAGTCTTCTATCCCCAGCTCGCTTATGATGTCGTTGTATCTTTGGCAGATGACGTTGAAGATGTCGTCGAAACCCTCGCCGTGGGAGGCTTTTTCGTAGCAGGAGTAGAGGAGATCGGTCACCTTGTCGTCGCCGGAAAAGCGTTTTCCGGGCGCGCTGGGAACGACGTACCGCCTTGCGGGATCGGAGCGGACTATGTCCGCCGCCTTTCTGAACTGACCGGCGTCGGCAAGCGAGCTTCCGCCGAATTTTACAACTTTTGTCGATTGATTTTGCATGGGCCTCTCCGGATAGTGTTTTTTATAACAGTATATTTACTTTATTATATTAAAGTGAATTTGATTTGTCAAGCAATAGCGAATAAATAAAAACCCGGCATAATAGATTAGTGTAAAGGAGTGATGATTATGCGACCGGTTTATACAAATCAGCCTATAAACAAGCCAGTCCGCAGGCGGGAGCCCGCCTTTCGGACGCTCGCCGTAATGAGCGTGGTCCTCGCCATGATGTTCGGAGTCAGGCTGTTCTACGCGCCCGCCGCGGAGGACCCCGGCGGGGTCCTCGCCGCAGGCGCCCGGCCGCAGTCCGAGCCGAAAAAGTTAGACGACGGCGTGATACTGGTCTCCGGGACGCCCGACGAGGCTGCTGATCCGGTGGCGGCGTGCATGGCGTCGGGCGGCTCCTGCTCCCCCCACGACGGGGAGGTGACCTCCGGCTTCGCGCTCCGCTCCGACCCGCTCAACAGGGCGGCGTTCGAGTTCCACCGCGGTATGGATATCGCGGGCGAGGGAGCCGTCCGCGCCTGGAGCGGCGGAACGGTCGAGTCGGTCGGCGAGGATCCGAGCTACGGAAATTACGTGACCGTCCGCCACTCCGGCAGGATAGTCTCGCTCTACGCCCACCTCGCCTCCGTATCCTGCGCTCCCGGCGATCCCGTCAGGGCGGGCGACGAAATAGGGACCGCCGGATCGACGGGCGACTCCACCGGCGTGCACCTCCATTTTGAGATACAGCTCGACGGCGAGCCGGTCGATCCGGCGGGGTATTTAGGTAAGTGACTATCTCCTGACAACGTATCCGCTCCA
>JAFSSR010000208.1 GCA_017450885.1 Clostridia bacterium
ATCACCCGCGTGAGGTCGCCTTCGCGCTCGCAGCCGCGGGGGAAGGAGAGGGAGAGGGAGCGCGTTTGGGGCTCGCCGCCGCCCAGCTTGGGGATGACCGGCGCCGCGAGGATCAGCTCCCCGTCGGCGGAGCGGGACTTCATGGCGCAGAGCCTCCCGCCCGGGCGAATGAACGGTATGCACAGCTCGCACAGCACGTCGAGCGGAGCCACGGCGCGCGAGACCGCGCAGTCGAAGGACTCGCGGAACGCGGGGTCGAGCCCCGCCTCCTCGGCGCGGGCGTAAACGGTGGAAATATTGCACAGCCCCAGCTCGCTCGCGGCGTCGGCGACGAAGCGGAGCTTTTTCTCGGTCGAGTCGAGCGCGGCGACGGTGACGTCGGGGCGCGCGATCGCGAGCGGAAGCGACGGAAAGCCGCCCCCGCAGCCGACGTCGATCACCCGCGCTCCCTCCGAGATAAAGGGGAGCAGGGTCAGGCTGTCGGCGAAATGGAGCACGCAGACCCCCAAAGGGTCGCGTATGGCGGTCAGATTGACCTGCTCGTTTTTGGCGAGCAGCAGCTCGCAGAGCCGCGGGAACCGCGGGTCCTCGGCGTAACGTTCAAGCCCGTTCGCCTCCGCCGCCGATCGCCAGATCTCTCGGACGGAGCTCATTGCTTCATCGTTCGCTCTATCGAGCAGACCTTGATCCGCGCCTCCCTGTCGCAGGAGACGAAGATGCCCTCGGGTCGGTCGGGATCGTCCGGCTTGAGCGGCAGATATACCTCGCCGTCGCCGAAGAAGAACTCGGCGGTCAGCACGTCGAAGAGGGCGCGGACGCGGATCTCCCCGTCCTCGCCGGGGATGAACGGCACGGTGAAGTCGGCAAGGATCTTTCCGTCCCCGCGCCCGGAAACGGTCGGGAGATCGCGGAGAGCGTAGGAGCCGTCGTCCTTCCGCTCCCAGACGGAAAGCGGGGCGAGGGCGCTTGCGTACTGCACGACGCGGATCTTTTGCGCGTCCGGCAGATATGAAAGCTCGTAGGGACCCAGCTTCAGCCTGCCGCCGGCGGGGAAGGAGGCCTCGACGTCGAATGCGCGGCCGGGGACTTCGGTGCAGTCGCACTCGAATTCGTCGCCCGCCCACTCGCCGGAGTAATGGGCCTTTATCTCGTCGACCGGCATGGCGCAGAGCCGCAGACCGAGGGGGGTGCGGCGGAGGGTCATCTCCTGCGGCACGGTCATCGCCTGTGTGAAAAGCTCGCCGTACTTCTTGAAATCGACGGTGTACCAGGCGATACGGACGTGTCTCGGATCTCCGTCTTTGAACTTTGAACTTTGAACTTGGAACTCGGAACACGACCCGATTTCGTGCGGCTTTTGAGAGGATCCGCACTGAACTCGAGGCGCGTTTTGATCCGGCCACGCCGGCGCGTTGTCGAAATTCTGGAAGGCGTAAGCCGAATAGCGGTTCTCGGTGTCGGGCTGGGTGTCGTCTATATAATAGCCGTTGTATTTGTGATTGAAATGCCGCGTCGCCTCCATGACGTGGACGTAGCGGTCGAGGCGGTCGTCCTCGATGGGATCGGGCTTGAACTCGTGGCCGTCGAACTCGCCGTACTGATAGGCTCCGTCGCCGCCGCAGAGCACCCACTTGTACTCGTCGGTGCCCTCGATGCGGTACTTTGCGAACTCGGGGCACTCGCGGAAATTCTCGATATCGCTCTCGTGCCGCCACTCGACGAGGTCGGGGCTGGAGGAGATCTGATAGGAGGTCACGTCGCGGAGGGTGATGGAGATATACCGCCCGCTCTCCTCGTGCCAGAAGATCTTGGGATCGCCGCAGCCGGCGGTGTTGTAGGATTTGAAATCGTATTTGAAGCCGCCGTCCGGGCTCTCGAAGATGAGGTTGGAGGTGGTCACGCAGACCCGCCCGGTCTCGCGGTCGATAAAGCCGGTGCCGGACGCCTGATGCGGAAAGCGCAGTACAGGCTCGCGCTCCTCCCACGTGAAAAGGTCGCGGGAAACGGCGTGGCCCCAGTGGTTGTTGTCCCACATCGACTCGGTCGAGCCGGGGCAGTGCTGATAGTAGAGATGCCACAGCCCGTCGAAATATATGCAGCCGTTGGGATCGTTGATCCACCCGCGCTGGGTCGTGAAGTGATAAAGCGGGCGGTATGGCTCGCGGTAACGGAGCGAGCAAAGATCGGCGGGAGCCGCCGCGCCGTCCTGCGTCAAACGCGCGGGCAGCACGCGGGTCGGCGTAACGCGCGCCTTCTCCGCTTCGTCCCGGACGCGGCGAAGCGCCTCGTCCTTCTCCTTACCGCTCAGATAATCGTCCTCGCAGGCGATGAACCTGCGGCGGGTCTCCGCCTCCTCCTCGGTCAGTACTCCCTCGGGCTGCAGAGCCCACTCCGACTCGCAGGGGAGCATCTGAACGTCGAGGGTCATGCCCATGAATTCGGACATATCGACAAAGCTCTTGCGCCCGTCCCCCTCGCCGAGGTTGACGAACACCTGCTCCACGACGGCGCGCTTGGCGGTGTCGATAAAATCGACGCGGCAGGCGGATCTCGTCGGGTCGACGCGGAAGGTGACGTATCTGTGATCTATCTTCATTGGCTGTTTCATACTTTTCTCACTCCAGCTCGGTCTTGACCGACCGCGTGAACAGTCGGTTCAGGGCGTCGTGCGGGTCGCGTCCCTCGTAGAGGATCTTGTATACGGCGCGGCAGATGGGCATATCGACGTCGTGTTTTTTGCAGAGATTGCGTATGGCGGCGCAGGTGTAGTAGCCTTCGGCGAGGGCGGTGTACGTTTCGCCCCTGACGTAGGATTCGCCGAACTGCCGGTTGTGGCTGTACTTTGAAAAGACGGTCGCCTCGTAGTCGCCCAGATGGCAGAGGCCGTACGCCGACAGCTCGTTGCCTCCGAGCGCCTTGATGAGCCGGGCGACCTCGTGAGTGCCGCGGGACATCAGCGGTCCCTTCAGGGAGGATATGCCCAGGCCGTCGAGCATCCCGGCGGCTATGCCGATGACGTTCTTGGCGGCAGCGCCTATCTCGTTGCCGATGAGGTCGTCGCCGTAATAGAAGCGGATTAGCTCGCCGTTGAAGGAGTCTACCAGGCGGCGCTTGAGCTCGCTGTCGGCGGAGTCGATGACCATGCAGTTAGGCACTCCGCGCACGAATTCCTGCGGATGTCCGGGCCCGATCCAGACGGCGGTCTTCGCCTCGGGGATGCAGTCGGCGACCACCTCGGTCAGGCGCATCCCGGTCTCGATCTCGATGCCCTTCATGCAGAGGATGAAGGTGTGAGCTCCGCCGGGACGGCGCTCCCACGACGCTTTTATCTCGCCGCAGAGGGAGCGCAGCCCCTGCGAGTTGATGGAAATGACGACCGCCTCGGCGTCGAGGCACTCGTCGAGATCGTAGATCAGGCGCATCGAGGGGGTGAGTGTGATTATGCCGTTGGTCCCGGTCTCGGTAAAGCGGATCATGTCGGGAGTGTCGGCGGGGCCGTACAGCCCGACCTCGTGACCCGTCCGGTCGAGATGCCAGGCGATGCAGCTTCCCCAGCGCCCGCAGCCTATTACGTTGATTTTCATGGTGTTACCTCGTTGGAGTTGGAAGATAAAAGTTCAAAGTTCAAAGATCGAAGATCGAAGTTCAAAGATCGAAGTTCAAAGATCAAAGATCGAAGTTCAAAGATCGAAGTTCAAAGATCGAAGTTCAAAGTTCAAAGTTCAAAGATGAGTCGCCGCAGGCGACGCTATCGAAAAGCTCCTTCCCCCGCGGCGCAGCCGTGGGGAGGGGGAGCTCCCGGCGGAGCCGGGTGAGGGGAGGGGAAAACGAAGTCGGCTTCGCCGAACGAGGTTTCCTGCGGAAAACGATGTTACGCTTCGCGTAAACGATGTTCGCCTGACGGCGAAACGATGTTGCGGCTTCGCCGCAAACGATAAA
>JAFSSR010000209.1 GCA_017450885.1 Clostridia bacterium
GTCACTCTGACCGTAAGATGATCACGGACACAACAAAAAAAGGACTTTCGCTTCGGCGAAAGTCCTTTTTTGTAATATCGCGGGTCACGGCTTCTTTACGGCGTACCTTCTGCTCTTCAGCCTCTCGGTGAACTGGTCGTGGACGAGCGGACGGTCAAAGTAGAAGCCCTGAACGACCCGCCCGCCTATGTCGTAGACCATCTTGAGCTGGTCGTCCGTCTCTATGCCCTCGGCGACGGTGACGGTGTTGAGTCCGTTTATCATCGCGGCGACGCTGTGGAGGATGACGCTGCCCTTCCCGTCGCTGCCGAGACCGTCGAAAAAGCTCCTGTCCAGCTTGACGGAGTCGAGGTCGAGCCGCTTTATCATATTGAGCGAGGAGTATCCGGTGCCGAAATCGTCGAGCGAGACCTTCAGCCCGTTCTCGTGCATGGCGCGGACGAAATCGTCGAGCGCCTCGTATTTGCGCTGGAAGGATGACTCGGTTATCTCTATTTCCAGATACTTTCCGTCCAACTCGTAGCGGTGGAGTATATCGAGGGTGTCCTTGATCAGAGTCGGACTGTAGAAATCCTTCTGCGAATAGTTGACCGAGACGCGCACCGGCTCCAGCCCCTGATCGAGCCAGCCGCGGATATCGCGGCAGACGCACTCCAGGATGTGGAGATCGAGGCGGGTGATGAGACCGTTGTTTTCAGCCACCGGGATAAAATCGGAGGGCGGGATGACAAGTCCGTCGTGCAGCCAGCGCGAAAGCGCCTCGCAACCGTACAGCGAGCCGTCGTCCAGCAGCACCTTCGGCTGGTAAAAGGGTATGATCTCCTTCTGCTTTATCGCGTCCGGGATCATCTCGGAGATCTGCTTTTCGTACATCGCGTCGTCCATATCGTCCTGATCGAAGGTGACGATCGACATCCTCGACTTCTTCGCCTGATCGGAGGCGAAGGAGGACTTATCCAAAAGGTCGATCACGCGGTCGAGCTTTGTGCCCGGGCATAATCCCACCCAGGCGCCGAGATTGACGGTGATCGGCAGGCCTTTATGCTCCTCCGTGATCTTCATATCGGAGATAAATCTTACAAAATCGTCGATATGGAAATTCTGGACGAGGGCGAAGAAGTTGTCCCCCGCGACGCGCGAAACGAGCTCGGTCTCGGGATCGAGAAAATCATAGATCCTGTGCGCATAGCTGCAGATAACCGCGTCCGAGAAAGAGATCCCGTACTGACGGCTGATATAGCTGAAATTCTTTATGTTGAAATAGCAGCCCGTATACCTCTTCATAGAGTGGACCGCCTCTATATCCTTCGCGTAGTGGGCGATCCCCGCGCTGTTCGCAAGGCCGGTCGCGGGATCGGTATAGGGAACCTTGTTGCGCATGCGGATCATATTGGCGCGGCTGAATTCCATAAGCACCAGCCTCGATACGACGGCGATCCAATGGCGCTCGTCCTCCGTCCATTCCCATCCCGCGACGGGAAGCATACGGCAGTTTAAGGATATATGCCCGAGATTGTCTTTTCTCAATTCTATGCCGTATTCCTCCGGCGCCGCTTCATCGCTGAATTTTTCGTCAAAGACGGCGTGACGGCCGTGCAGCTCGTATGTGTACGGCTCGACGTCGTACACCAGATGGGCGGAGGCGATGTGGAGAAGCCCGGCGAGCGCGGTGAGGTGAGGTCTCAATTCCGAGTATAGAATATTGACGTCGGGCTCCTTCAGGTCGCCCGAAAGGACAAGGTCTTTAAGCTCACTTAATATTTCGGATGTTTTCATATCAGTACCCTTTTTCGACGCGGAGAGGGGGACCCGCGGCTTGATCTCAAATGCGCGGCGAAATTTCGCCGCATATATAATATCACAAATCGCGCCCGAGGTCAAGTGCCCCGCTTGTACATATTTCACATAAAGTCGAAGGATCCGCGAAATTCGGATGAATTTCGCGGATCCTTCGGTCAGTCCGGGACAAGATCACGTCCCTTTTACGAGACCTTTATTTCCCGAACAGCTTGTCGTAATAGTTCGTTTCAAGTATCTGCTTTGCGACGTAGACCTTGTTTTTGACTATCGAGGATATCTGCTTGACATAATCGTCGTCGACGGTCACGCCGTCGTTGGGCGTGAAGGTCTTGGTAGACGCGTTGTACATTCCCTTGTCGGTGATCCAGCTGTAGTTGCGGAAAAGCACCAGCGGGGAGGCGTCGGACAGCACGTCGCGCCCGGTGTACAGACGGGAGTCGAACTCGAAGCCGAACAGATTGGAAAGGGTGGGCAGGATATCAAGGCTGTAGCAGGGATCGTCTATGACCACCGGCTCCTTCATCGACGCGCAGTAGATGACCAGCCCGTTCTTGTGCCTTTCAAAGTTGGTGTCGATCTTGTGACCGACCATCTCGGAGAAGTAGTCCTTCTCGTTTCCCTCGAAGCCCTCGTCAAGTCCGTACGGATAGTGGTCCGCGTTGATAACGATGACGGTGTCTTCAAGGATGCCCGCTTTATTGAGCTCGTCGAGCAGGTACTCCATCGCGAACTCGAATTCGTAGTTGGCGGCGAAATACGCCTTTACGCTGTCGGAGTAAGGCAGGTCGGCGACCAGATCCTTGTTTTTGGACGACATACGGTTGCCGGTGAAGGAGTAGAGCGGGTGTCCGGAGACCGACATATAGTAGATGTGGAAGGGCTGTTTGTCGATGAACCAGGGGATAACGGTCTGCATTGCTTCGAGGTCGGACTCCGGCCAGGTCTTGGTGACGCCGGGGTTTGCGTTGGGAGCGCCGACTTCTATTCCGTTGCCCCACGCGACGAACCGCTGATAACCGAAGTTCTCATGCGTCTCGTTGCGGTCGTAGTAGGTGTAACTGTGGGCGTGATAGGCTTCGGTGAAGTAGCCGAGGCGGGAGAACGTGTTGCCGAGAGAGGTGTACAGATTGTTCTTCTTCGTGCGCTTCATCGAGTTGGTGCCGCTCTCGGGGACAAGTCCGGTAAGCCCGGAATACTCGCCGTCCGAGGTGGAGACGCCCCACGCCGGCTGATAGTAGTTGGTGAAGACGAAGCCGTTGTGAAGCATCTTGTAAAGGGCGGGGGTCATCTCCTCCGAGACGAAGTATGGCGTGAAGGACTCCGCCGTGATAAAGATGCAGTTCTTGCCCTTGAAGAGACCCGTGTACTTGTTCTTCATCGACGGGGTCTGGGATGCGAAATACTCGTCGAGCTCCTTGACCTTGCCGCTGCTCGACGCGGCGCGCGCCGCGAAATCTATATCGAGCTGGTTGGGGGTGTAGTTGACCGGCTCGGGTTCTTTCGGCTTATCGGTTTCGGTGCCGCCGCCGGTATCGTCTCCGGTGTTCGCCGGGTCCGTATCGTCAGCCTTCTTGGTGTCGTCCGGCTTTTTGGTGTCGGGCTTGACGGGGTTGACGTCGATGGTCTCCATCTCATGCTCCGGCTTGCCGAAGATGGCGTACTTGATGTCCAGTCGCAGTCCGGAGAGTATGCCGAAACGCTCCATCGAGTCGGTGACGGTATATGACGCGGTGTAGTAATCCTTGTCGGACGGGTCGCCCTCCGTCTCGGTGTAAACGAGGATGAGCGAGAGAAGGTAGGTGAGCAGCATAACGATCGCCACGACCGAGCGGAAGCCCTTTACCGGGCGGGCGCTCTTGACTATCCTGCGGTTGAATACGACGAGCAGGATGACCGGGACAAAGAGAAGGATGATCTGGAAAAGATACGCGAATACCGACTTGATGACGTCGCCGCCGAAGCCGTTGCCCGCGACGTCGCCCGCGTTGTCGAGTATCATATTGACGCCCTGATACTGCTTGAAGAAGGTGTTGTACAGTATCATCTCGGTGGCGAAGATCAGTATCTCCGCCGTGGTAATGGCGATCAGCACGCCGAACCTGGCGGCGCGCTTGGGGAACAGTCTGCATATGAGGTAGACCAGAAGTCCGCCCGACACGGTAAAGAGGGTGATATAAAGGAAAATGCGTCCGCTGAATGCCGTCTTGTTAACTATCTTAACAAGGAACTCCATGAAAAGCGGGACGATAACGCAGTACAGCAGCAGCGGCAGCTCGCTTCTGAACGATCCGCTCTTTTTCGCGGCGGACCGCCCCGGCTGACGGACCGGCTGCTGTGTGACGCGCGGCTTTGTGGATGGTGAATAGTACATGTTGTTAAGCCTCTGTATGTTTATATCTTAATTATATGCGAAAGGTTTGTGTAAATAATATTATATTGATTTTTTAAAAAGATGTCAATGCAAAATGTGTAACATATTTGAAAATCTTTGCGGACCGTGTCGAAAGCCGCGCGTTTTGCGTGAACGCCGCCTTCGTTGTCGTCCCACCCGAACGCTGTCATTGCGAGGAGCGCCGGCGTGGCCGGACCAAAAATAATTAGGAATTAGGAATGAGGAATGAGGAATTGCGGTGTCGGCTTCGCCGACGGTTTTTCGGAAACGAACGGCGCTGTAACTTCATTTCCGCACCCCAACGCTGTCATTGCGAGGAGCGCCGGCGTGGCAATCCGTTTCCCCGTCTTCGTTGTCGCCGCGCCCGAACGGCGTTTCAACCGGTAGGGGCGGGGTCCCACCCCCGCCCTAAAGGATACAGTCAGCAACCGATTTCGTTTTCCCCTCCCCTCACCCGGCTCCGCCGGGAGCTCCCCCTCCCCGCTTCGCGGGGGAAGGAGCTTTGCGTTAGTGTCATTTCAACCGGTAGGGGCGGGGGTGGGACCCCGCCCCTACCGTTTGAAACGGCGTTTGTGTGCTGCGGTTTCGAAGGCAGGATTACGGATTGCCGCGGACGCCGCAGGCGTCCTCGCAATGACAACGCTTGGGCGCGGAAAACGACGTTGCGCTTCGCGCAAACGACAAAGGATCCGCGTAAAATCAAGAGATTTTCGCGGATCCTTCGTTTCGTTCGGTACGACGCGCTGTGTCACGGCGCGTTTGAAATTATATATTGATTTTCAGTCGACCAGGTGGAACGCTTCCTTGAGGTCGTCGACCTCCTTTTCGGAGATGTGGACGATCTCGCCGACAGCGGTGGAATTGAGTATCGAATGAGCGGTGGACTCAAGCACCTCCATGCGGTCGAACGCCTGAAGCAGGGTCGATCCGGTGACGATGACGCAGTCGTTCTGGAAGATGAGGGCGGGGCGGTTGGGCGCGAAGCTCTCGGCGACCGTCTGGGGATCGGTGTAGATCTCGGAGAAGGGGCGCTTTTCGATGTCGCGGAGGAGGATATAGCTCTCCGGGATGGTACGGGGATCGAAGGGAGCGTCGGTGACTCCGAAAGCCATGGCGTGCGGCGGATGCGCCAGCAGGATGGCGTTGATGTCGGGGTTCTTGTCGTAGATCAGGCCGTGGGCGTAGACGGCGCGGGAGGGGATCTTGCCCTGCTCCTTCATGCCGCCCTTGATGCGGACCAGATCCTCGGGCTCGAGGTAGGCGCGGTCGCGGTTGAAGGGGGTGATGATGAAGCTGCCGTCGGAGAGGCGCACGGAGTAGGTGCCGTGGGTGGCGGTGAAGAGGCCCTGCTTGTAGGAGCGGTGGATGAGCTTGATCATCTCGCGGCGGGCTTCAAGCTCCTCGGAGGAGCGGCTGTTGGGGACGAAGTCGTCCATCAGCATATGATGACGCGTGTCGGTCATCTTTATCGCCTCGGGAGAGAGGCGGCGGATCTTGCCGAGCTTGGCGGCGTAGATCTCGAGATTGGCGGTGTAGTCGAGGGTCTCGAACATCATGAAAGCGGCGAACATATCAGCCGCGCCGATGCAGACGCCGTGATTTTCGAGCAGGACGATGTCTAATCCCTTTGCGAATTCGCGGCCGATGTTCTCGCCCAGCTTCGCCGATCCGGGGACCGCGTATTTAGCGATCGACATACGGCTGCAGGTCTTGCGGACGGTGGGGATGAGGTCGAGGTCGGGGAGCTTGCGCGCGATGGAGAACGCGACGAGCGCCGGCGGATGAGCGTGGAGCACCGCGCGGATGTCGGGGCGCATTTTATAAACTGACTCGTGGAAGGGGAGCTCGCTCGACGGCTTGTGATTGCCGACGATCTCGCCGTCCGGCTTGACGCAAACGATGTCCTGACGGGTAAGCGTGCCCTTGTCGATGGACGCGGGAGTGATCCAGATATTGCCGTCGCGATCCATGATGGAGAGGTTTCCGCCCGAGGTCGTGGTCAGTCCGCGGTCGTAAATACGCTGCATGAACATGACCAGCTGATCGGCGGGATGCATGTAGGAAATATTCATTTTTTCCTCCTCAAAATTTTTCATAAATTCCATAGCTTTTTTATCTGACTGATGATATTATACACCATCGTTAAAAAAATGTCAATCTATATCGAAAACATTTTTCAAAAAACTTTTCAGAAAAAAACCGTTGTAAAAAATGCAAAAAAATTACAGTCAAAACCTCACCGAGTTTGGAAAAGATTTTGGATATATTACACAAAAATGAACCGGATATTTCGTGTTTATGAACATTGAATTTATTTTATTTATATGATATAATTACCACAATACTTTACCCCGGGACAAGGGGAGTCCGTGCCGGGAAAACATTTTTATTTTAGGAGGACCTATGAAAAACATCAGAAAGATCCTCGCGATCGTTCTCTGCCTCATGATGGTGATGCCTCTGGCTACCACCGGCGTGCTGGCGGCGGATGATCCGGGACCCTACAACATCTTCTTCAACGCCAACGGCGGAACGTTGACGTCGCAGGAGCATTTTGTTATCGCTTACGGGCAGAAGATCGGGGACGTTATCCCGTCTATGCCTACCGCGGTACGCGACGGTTATACACTTACCGGCTGGTATAACGAGCAGTACGGCTATACCCTTTCGCTCGACGATTACTGGTCTGTAAGATCCGGCGCCGTGTTCATCGCCCTTTGGGAAAAGAACTCCGGCGGCGGCACCACGCCTACCCCGACCGGCAACGTGATCATACTTGATCCCAACGGCGGCACTCTCACCGGAGCGTCCACCTTCTCCTTCACGCCCGGACAGAAGTACGTCGACATCTTCGGCGGTTCTATTCCGACGCCTACCCGTTCCGGATATACTTTCCAGGGCTGGGACAATGAGGATTATCAGTACACCATCCCCGCGGACGACCCGAACGCCGCCATCCCTCTTGACGGCACCTGGACCTTCAAGGCACAGTGGAAGTCCGGCGGCACGACCCCGAC
>JAFSSR010000210.1 GCA_017450885.1 Clostridia bacterium
ATTTCTAATTTCTAATTTCTAATTCCTGATTTTATATTCAAAAAGCGCCCCGAAGGGCGCTTTTTGAATTGCATCAAACGTCGAGCTCGAAGATCTCGCCGATCTGCGGGCTGAGGCGTTCGCAGCCGGTCTCGGTGACGGCTATCGGCTTCTCCCAGCGGAGCCCGAAGTCCGATCCCATGGCGAAGGTGTCGATCTGGAAGGTCATGTTCTTCTGCAGGACGTAGTCCGAAATGGTCTCCATCCAGGGAGCCTCGACCTCGATCAGTCCCAGACCGTGGCAGGGTCCGTAGAGGTAGGCGGAGCCGTATCCGCGGTCCTCGAACATCTTCTTGAAGTCCTTGGCTATGTCCATCGCAACTCTGCCCGCGCGGACCTGCTGTTCGGTCCACATATGCGCCTCAAGGCAGAATTCGACAAGGTCCTTCTTCTCGCCGACCAGCTTGCCGACCGAGACCGGCATGCCGATGCTCGGAGAGTAGCCGCAGACCTTGGCGGACAAGTTGAGCTGCACGATGTCGCCCTTCTGGATCTCGCGGTAGGATGAGCGGGAGATCGCGTGCTTGGTGCTCTTCTGGCTGAAGCAGTACATCGGCAGTCCCTCGTACTCCGCGCCGTGCTCGTAGATGGTCTTCTGCGCGATTCCGACGAGCTGGAGCTCGGTCATGCCCGGCTTTATCGCCTTGATGACCTCCTGCGTGGCGATGTGCGTGATGTGCGCCGCCTCGCGCAGACAGGCTATCTCGTTGTCCGACTTGACCGAGCGCAGCTCGACCATGATCTGATCGGCGCGGACTATCTCCGCCTCCGGGAAGGCGTTCTTTATGCCCTCCATGACGACGACGTTGGTGTCGAGCCACGCCGCCACGCCGATGCGGAGCTTCTTGCCTGTGACGCCGATCGCCTTGAACGCGTCGTTGAAGGTGTTGAACTTGATCTCCGGATACGCCGGGTTGGCGCTCTCGCGGTACTCGTGAAGAATGAATATCTTCTCGATCACGCCGAAATCGGCGGCAAAGATCTCACTCTCCGGACCGACCATCAGCGCAACGTCGCCGCTCGCCGAGATCGCTACGCCGCATCTCTCAAACAGCGGCCAGAAATTCGAAAAATAACGTGTGTTGGCGTAGTCCGCCTCGCTTCCGTTCACGATGAGCGCGTCAAGCCCCCATTCGCGGACCTTCGCCGCGGCGTTCTTTACTCGCTGCGCGTATTCCTCGCGCGGGATCTGTACTCTTGGCATGGTTTTTTTCTCCTCTTTATGTAGTGTTGTTTGTTTTCGTTTTTTTCGAGGGGAACTTTTCGACGAAAAGCTTCCCCTCGCGCTCCCCTCAAAAGCTTTTTTCATACGGTCTTTTTCTCGCTTCTCAAGGCGGTAAAGGGGTCGCCGTTCGACCTGCGGGTCGAGCGGCAGGCGTGAGACGGAAAGTCGTGTCCGAAAGCTCGCTTTCGAGAGCGACTTGTCCGATCTCACGCCGACACGTCGCGCTCCTGCGGAGCGTGACTTCCCTTTACCGGCGCATTAATTGCGCGGCGCTGAAAAGTTTTTGCGGGGTATGGGGCGCTTTTTTCAAAAAGAACCCCAAAAAACAGTTACTTACGGGCGTTCCACATATCCGTGAACTCGTCGACGCGCATTACGGTCATGCCCTCGTCGCGGATCATATCGCAGAGTTTATCGAACTGCTCGGTCGCGTAGTCGCCGGTGCCCTTGACGATGAACTCGTCGACGGTGACGCCGCCCTCGCCGTAGTGGTAAGCGGTCTTGCAGGGCTCGAACTCCCAGGGATGGAAGTAGAAGCAGATGACGGCGGGGAGGCCTTTATCCCACATGAATTTCTGATAGGAGCGGACGCGTTCCATCTGATATTCGGCGGACTCGGTGCGGAAGAGCGGCCACTGATCGCGGTCGCGTTCGAGGCCGGGATCGTGGGACTCCATGACCATATCGGCAAACATGGGTATCTCGAGGATCTTGTTATCGCCCTCTTTAGTCCAGTCCTCGTGGGCGGGGTGATAGGGGACGAAGCGTTCGCGGTAGAAGTACATCGGGTACGAGGCGTCGGCGGTGTAGCCCAGCTCTTCAAGAGCGTTGCAGACGGCGGTGGACGACCACAGTCTGGGGCAGCGCCAGGAGCGGAGCTTGGTGCCGGAGACCGACTCTATCCACTCGGTCGCCAGCTTGACGCGTCCGTAGACCTCCTGCGGGAGCAGGGGCTTGACGCCGGGGATCGGGAAAAGCTCGTCGCCGACCGTCTCGTGATAAAGCGAGTGCCCGCCGACCTCCATGCCGTTGTCCAGCACGAATTTTACGACCTCGGGGTTCTCCTTCGCACATTCGCCGGTGAAGAAGAAGGTCGCCTTGAAGCCGTGTTTGTTGAAGATATCGACAATCTTTTTGGTGCCGGACGCCGTATAGTTGTAAAAGGGGGTAAAGCTGCCGACGTCGGTCTCCATGTCGATGCCGAAAAGTACGTAAGTTTCGTTCATTTTATCATCGCCTTCCGGGATATAGTAATGTATGCAACTTAATTATACTATAACCTTACCGAAAAATCAATCGGGGGAAAGAAAAAACAGCGCTTCGCTTCTTTGAACACAGGCAAAAGCCCTTGCAGGTTATAAGTCACCCGACCCGTAGAGGCCGCCGCTACCCCCACGAAACTCGCGGGCTCGTTTCGCCGGGGACCCCTAGGGGCGTTGGCGGCGAAACCGACGGATGACCCATCCCCACGGACCTCGGCAAGCTCGGTCCGCTGGGGCCCATAGGGTCCGGAGCTCCCGGAGGGCGAAAACGTCGTTGGTTGCAGACCGTCTCATTCAGGGCCGGGATGGGACCCGGCCCCTACGGACAA
>JAFSSR010000211.1 GCA_017450885.1 Clostridia bacterium
ATGTTGCCCACCGCGTCCAGATTGATGGTGAATACCGCGACCTCGCACCCGAGCCGCGCGGCGGCAAGACCCGCCTCTATCCCGGCGTGCCCCGCTCCGATTATCGCTATGTCCGCGTTTCCGGCACTAAACTTCATTTTTTACCTCATTTATCATTTTTTTGGGGGCGCTTTTGAAAAAGCCGCCCCCAAGCCCCCTAAAACTTTTCGACTGCGCTCCCGCGCCGTATAAACTAACGCGGCGAAAAAGGGGATAAGCCGAATTGCCGCAGGCAAATCGGCAGGCGTGAGAACGGAAAAGCCGTTCTCGAAAGCGAGCTTTCAGAGACGGCTTTCCGCTCACGCCGACCGTCACGCTCCTACGGAGCGTGACTTCCCCTTTGCCCGCCTTGGATAATTCGGCAAGGACGTTTTGTAAAAGCTTTTGAGGGGAGTCCGAGGGGAAGCTTTTCTCTGAAAAGTTCCCCTCGAAACACTGTTCACCAATATATCCCCACCGCGGCGTTCTTTGTAAAATCGGTGATCTCGGGCAGGGCGTTCTCCACGCCGAGTCCGCGGGGGCGCATTTCGATCGCCTTCAGCGCCTTATAGAAGCGCTCGTTTTCCTCGAGAACGGCGGCGCGGGTATCGGGATTTTCGGCGAGGGCGTCGAAGGCGTAGAGCAGCTTGAGATAGGTATAGCAGAGGCGCGAGCGTCTGACGTGAGCGAGCTGCGGCTCGCTGTCCGCGGCGGACTCCGCCGCGTTCCAGCACTCCTCCATTTCGGGCATCCGCGAAATGAAAGACGGGATGTCGAAGAGGGTCTGGGGGTTCTGGAAGACGTGGAGCTTTCTGTCGGGCATATTAATTAGCTCGGTGACGATATCGACAAAGCGGCCTATATGCTTTCCGCCGGGTCCGTAGTAGCCTTCGAGGAACTCGGAGCGGTGCCGCGCGAGTGTCTCCTCGCTCATAAAGGGATCGCAGAGGAGCTGCGAGATAAGGTAGCCGCGCAGCTCGCAGAGGTCGGTACAGCGGCCGTCCTCGGCGTAGTTGTCGCCCTCCATGAACATACCGGTCACGTTGTGAGAGGCGTAGTAGGCGACGTTTTGACGCAGGGTCCCGAAGTTGGGGAACACAGGGACGGTAAAGGAGAAATCGACGATATAATCCCACAGATAGATCTTGTCGGTGATCGCCGTCCACTTCTCGAACTCGCTGATAAAACCGGAGTTGCAGGGATCGGTGACCGGGCGGCAGAAGTTCATCGAGATGGGGGCGAACTCCATTATCACGTTGCGGCGCGGGCGTGTGATCTTCGGACATTCGAGGGTGTGCAGATAGGCGAGGGTCATGATCCTGACCTTGGGGAACTCGGGCTCGATCTCCTCGGCGACGGCGTTGACGAAGCGCAGGAGAGAGCCGGCGTGACTGCCCTCCTCGGCGTCGATCGCGGCGCAGCGGGGGCAGGTGCAGTGGGTGTCCTCGTCCATCTCGCCGTCGTTCTGCGAGACCGAGATGACGCGCGCGTCGGGATTGGCGCGAAGCAGCTCGCGCACGGACGCGACGCACTTCTTCACGTTCTCGGGATCGGAGAAGCAGGGCTGATGATGCTGCGGCACGCCGAGGAGGCTCTCCATGGTATGGATAAAACGTCCGGGGTAGAAGAAGGAGCCGCCGCGCTTGGCGTCGAGACTGCGGGAGTAGCTGGAGTTGAGCTTGCGCTTGGCAGCGATGTCGGCGGGCCAGTAGACGGCGGAGCAGACGTCGCGCCATTCGAACGCGGGTTTCCACGAGCGCTTCATGGGAGAGAGATCGACGTCGCCGCCGGTCAGCGTCTCGCAGTCGGGGGTAAGGAAGCGCCATCCGATCTCGCGTTCGAGGAAGTCGTACACGCCGTAGAGGGTGCCGCGCGGCTGACCGCCGAGTATGCGCACCATGTCGGGGTAGTACCGGATGATGAAATCCTCCTCGCCTGTGATATCGTACGAGCCGGAGTTGACCGCCTGCCCGATCTTGATCTTCGAGAGCATCATGGGCGTGACCTCGCGCGGGGTGACGGCGTTCAGCCGGACGCCCGAGGCCGCCTCGATATAGCGGACGAATTCGCTCACCGCGAAGACGACGTTCTCACCCTCGGCGGGGTCGTAAACTACTGTGAATTTGGAAATGTCTTTTCCGCAAATTGCGATCTTTTTCATGGGATTTTCCTTTGTATAGCTTTCTGATGAACTTTTTTTATTTGTGAATAATTCCGCGGATAGGCGGGGGGAGTGGGGGAGAGCTTGTCGGAGAGGACGATCACCCGCGTGAGGTCGCCTTCGCGCTCGCAGCCGCGGGGGAAGGAGAGGGAGAGGGAGCGCGTTTGGGGCTCGCCGCCGCCCAGCTTGGGGATGACCGGCGCCGCGAGGATCAGCTCCCCGTCGGCGGAGCGGGACTTC
>JAFSSR010000212.1 GCA_017450885.1 Clostridia bacterium
AGCTCTGGATCTTCGCTTTATCCTCCGCGCTTGCGGCGTCGTATACGTTTTTTGCTTTGTAAAAGAGTTCTTCTTTGGTAGCCATCGTCTTGCTCCTTATAATTTTAATGATTTTATAAACTTGAACGTCAAGGTCTCCGCCGTCGTTGACGATCACGGCGTCAGACCGTTCGCGGAAAAATGAGTCCGCGCGCTGGTTTTTGAGACGCATAAGAGCGTTTTCTTCCGGGATGCCGTCGCGCGCGACGATGCGTTTTACGCATATCTCGTCCGGCGCGGAGCAGGAGATTATATAGTCGCACTCGCCGTCAAATCCGCTTTCAAAAAGCTGCGGCGCCTCGACTATCACGGTCCTCCCGCCGCGGTCTTCGAGCTCTTTTATCATTCGCCTCGTCTCGTTAAGGATATGAGCGTGCGCGATTCGGTTCAACAGATCGAGCTTTTCCCTGTCGGAAAATACCTCTTTTGCAAGAGACGGACGGTCAAGAGAGCCGTCGGGACGTATAAATCGCTCGCCGAGCTCGCGCCCGATCTCTTCCGTGCAGCAGCTTTTGCAAGAGGTCATGCGGTGGTAGACCTCATCGGTGTCGATCACCGAAAAGCCGCGGGAACGGAAGATCCCTGAGATAAGGCTCTTCCCCGTTCCGCTCCTGCCTGTAAGTCCTATGATAAACATCATCGGCTCCTTGCTATTTCCCAACGTAGTTCAGCGGATTTTTCAGTTTGCCGTTGATCATATACTCAAGATGCAGGTGCGCGCCGTAGGCGTTGCCGGTCTCGCCCACCTTGGCTATCAGATCGCCGCGGTTCACTACGTCGCCTTCGCTGACAAGAAGGCGGCTGCAGTGCGCGTACAGCGTGCTTATCCCGCCGCCGTGGTCGATCACGATATAATTGCCCCAACTGTAATGCCAGGTCGATTTTATGACCGTGCCGGAATTGCAGGCGTAGATCGGAGTCCCGGTCGGAGCGGGGATATCTATGCCGCGATGAAAATTCGGACGATCGTTCAGCGTCCTGTTCCCGAAATAAGAACTGACCCAAGTATGCCCGGGTACCGGCCAGATATATTCGCCGGTCGCGGCGGGGGCGTTTACGGTCTTCTTGCGTTCCTCGATTATCTTTTCTATCGCGGCGCTCGCGGCTTCTTCCTCCGCCTCGATCTTTCTCAGTTCCTCATCGTATTTTTCCTGATCCGCCTGAAGCTGTCTGATGTAAGCGCGCGCTTTTTCCGCCCGTTCGACGTAGTCGGCTTTCTTTTGGATAAGAGTTTCTTTAAGCTCCGCCTGCTCGTCGCGCGTGTTCTGCAGGATGGTCTTTTCGTCTCCGAGCACCTTCAGCTTTACGGACAGCTCGTTCATCAGCGACTCGTCAAACTCCATCATGCTTTCGACGCGCTCGGAGTTCGAAAGGAATTCGCTGAGATTATCGGCTGAGAGAATAAGCGCGAGATAGGTGGCGTTCCCGTCCTCGTACGAGAAGCGCAGACGGTCCATCATCAGCGCGAACCGCTCGTCGATATAGTTTTCCATATCGACGATCTCCTGCTCCTTCTGTTTGATCTTTCCGTCGTATTCTTCGATAAGCTGTTCCGAAAGGTCGATCTCCGTCTGCGTGGAGGTCGCGAGCGCGTCGAGGTTTTCTTTTGTGCGCTCGGTATCGGAAATACCGTTTTTTGCTTCGTTGAGTCTGTTTTTTATCTCATCCTGATCCTTTTTAAGCTGTTCGAGCTTTTTTCTCAACGACGCCTCGTTCTCCTCGCTCGTGTCGACCGCCGAGACCGGAAAACGGCTCAGCGGAATGACGGAAAAGTAGACCGATACCATCAGCAAAAGAGCGATGATAGATATTATCCTGTGTTTTTTCTGCATCATATATCCCCCGGGACGGATCCCACGTAAACGGAATTATCCTGACCGAATAAAAAGCGATAAACGTACGATATTACAAAGAGGTGCAAAAAGCACCCCTTTGTAATATTGGCGGAGAGGATGGGATTCGAACCCATGTGCGCTCGCGCGCAAACTGATTTCGAGTCAGCCCCGTTATGACCACTTCGATACCTCTCCGTATTGAAAACATGGGTGATTTGAAAACCATGTTTTTAACGCAATATATAATATCATAATTTTCGTCCAAAAGCAAGTGTTTTTTTATTTATTTTAAAAAAACGTCAAAAACAGTTTACCGCCCAAGGGAAAATATGTTATAATATTTTAAGGAAATCATTATGATCGAGGGGGCCCGTCGATGAACGGCAATAAAAATCAGATCCGCAGGATCGCATATTATGAAGATATATTCGACAGAATATCAGCCGCCGTCAAAGCCCTGAACAGATCGGCGGACGAGCTTAACCGGGCCGCTCCGCTGATAGAAGAGCTGTCCGCGTATTAC
>JAFSSR010000213.1 GCA_017450885.1 Clostridia bacterium
ACTTGTTGAGTTATTGTCGCCGTTTGCCGGGTCGCCCGGCTCGTAACCGGTCGGAAAAGCGCCGGAAAAACGCAGGCGCGTTTCGCCTGGGCGTAACGGAGGTCCACCACGAAAAAAAGCACCTTTACGGTGCTTTTTTTCGTGGCGGCTTTCGAGAGGGGGATCGAAGGGGAGCGATAGTGAATTGACCGTCCGGTGGACGGTCAAGAGCCGCGGAAGACCGAGCCGCGCAGGTCGCGGCGAGACCGATCCCCCTATGGTCCACCACCGACAAGCCGCCGTTTATCTGCGGCGTGTCGGTGGTGAAATATTGTAGGGGGATCGAAAAGGAGGGAGCCCGCGAGCCGGACGGAGGTCAAACGATTCGGGGGCAAATCAGGGGACAAGGCGAAGAAGGCGAAAGCAATCATTCCCGTTGTTAATTCTTTCCTTTTATATATTGACCCGGGTCGGCATTTGTGTTAGAATAAAATAATAATCATAACGCCGATGATCGCCGCGACCTTTACCGCGTCGACACAAATATTCCTCTCCGTTTTGATCTGATTACTCATTTTGCCCCGCCCGTATTGATTATTTCAGTTTATATTATTTACTTCCCGGCTTTTATATTGTCAAGGAAACGAACTCCGTGGGTAACTGAGCAAACCCGCCGTAAACTTTCCGGTCCCGCTATTGCTTTCCGGTCTGTTTTATGATAAAGTATTATTCAGAAAGATTTTATCTCTTGAAAGAAAGGAAAGAAAGTGAAAAAACGCATTTTATTCGCCGTTTTTGCCCTGTCCGCCGCCGCGCTGCTTATGGCGTCATGCGCGGGAGCCGGAAGGAACGGGGGGCAGGTCACGGATGGCGGCTCGACCGTCTCCGGCGCCGCATCTGATACGGAAAGAGCGGAAAATACGCAAGAGGAACGAGATACGGGCGAAATAACGACAGACGCGGGAACAGCCGCAGAAACAGATGGGGAGGATCATATGTCCAACGTCGAAAACCTTCTTGAAAAGATCACGGTAAACAAACAGAGCAGCATACGGATAGAAACCGACAAGATAATATATTTGGATCCGTTCGGGCTTACCGGCGCTTTGCACGACGCGGATATCATATTCATCACCCACGCGCATTACGATCACTTCTCTCCCGAAGACATCGAAAAAGCGGCAAACGCCGGCACGGTATTCGTCATCCCGGCGTCGATGAAAGGCGACCTTGCGGATTTAGGGATCGAAAGCGGCCGCGTCAACGCCCTCCTGCCCGGGGAAAGCGCAACAATAGAAGGCTTTGAGGTCGAGACGGTGCCCGCATACAATATCGACAAGAGCTATCATCCGAAAAGCAACGGATGGCTCGGTTATATCATTACCGTGGGCGGGGTCCGCGTTTACGCGGCGGGCGACACCGACGCGACCGACGAGGCGAAGTCCGTCAGGTGCGATATCGCCTTCCTGCCTATCGGCGGCAAGTACACGATGGATGCGTCCGAGGCGCGCGAGCTGGCTCGCATCATCGCTCCCGCCGCCGCCATACCCACCCATTACGGCTCGATTGTAGGTTCGCCCTCGGACTATGACGTGTTCGCCGACGGGCTGGACTTCGCGGTAGAAAAGCTGGTCTTCTGACCTCCGGACCGCCGTCGCTTCATCATATAAAAATGACATCCCGCGGGATGTCATTTTTATATGATGAGACTGTCTTGCTCTTTAGGTCCGCAGATCATTTACCGCCGGTACTCGTCTCGCCGGTCTGTCCCTCTTCCGCGCTCTCTTCGCCGTCGGAAAACAGCTCTGCCTCGATCTGTTTGATCGAGAATTCGTTGCCCCGGAGGAGATAGGTCTCCGGGCTCCCGCACAAGGGACAGGTCTTGCCGTATCTTACCGTCTCGTACTCGCCTTTACAGGCGGTACAGAACGTGACCGCGGGTATGGTCTCGACAAGGAGCTCGGCTCCGGCGACCAGCGGATCCCTCTCGCGGAAGTAATTCCAGCAGTCGACAAGCTGTTCGATAACCACGCCCGACACCTCTCCGACCTCAAGAGTCACCGATCCGATGCGTTTTACGCCGTTTTCCTCGGCGACGTCGCCGAGGGTGCGGATAACGTGCTGTACTATACCGAGTTCATGCATCCCGCCAGTCCTCCCATTCCGAGATCAGCCAGTCCTCCCACGCCTTCATCCCCTCTCCGGTCTTTGCGGATACCGGGAAGACGGCGATATCGGGATTGAGCGTCCTCGCCCGCGCCGCGGCAGCTTCAAGATCGAAGTTGAAATACGGCGCGGCGTCGATCTTGGTTATCACCAGAGCGTCGCTCTCCCTGAACATTAGCGGGTATTTGAGCGGTTTATCGTCCCCCTCCGGGAGACTGAGTATCATCACCTTTTTGTGCGCCCCGGTGTCGAATTCCGCGGGGCAGATCAGGTTGCCTATGTTTTCAAGGAAGACTATACGGGACCCGTTGTTTTCAAGCGCGTCGAGACCTGCGCGGGTCATCCCGGCGTCCATATGGCACATACCGTCCGTATGCACCTGGATGCTGTCGGCTCCGAGCGAGGCTATCCTTTTCGCGTCGACGTCGGAGGCGATATCCGCTTCCATGACGCCTATGCGGACCCTGCCCGCAAGGTCGCTTATCGTGCGGGACAGGAGCGTGGTCTTTCCGCTCCCCGCCGAGCTCATAAGATTGATAAGGAATATATCCCGCCCCTTTAGCTCGCGGCGGAGCACCTCAGCGTCGCGGTCGTTAGACTCGGTGACGCTCTTTTTAAGTTCGATGACCTTCATTTCGCCGCCTCCTCTCCGCCGCGGAGCTTGGCGTCTATCCTCGGGATCAGCCAGGCGATCCACGCGTCTATCCCCTCGCCCGTCTTTGCCGATACCGGAAAGACCGGCATATCCGCGTTGAGCGGACGCAGGTTAGCCTCGCACCGGGCGAGATCGAAGTCGAACACCGGCGCCGTGTCGATCTTATTTACAAGCATACACTCCGACACGGTGAACATGAGCGGGTATTTGAGCGGTTTGTCGTCCCCCTCCGGGACGCTTAATATCATCTGCTTCAGATCCGCGCCGACGTCGAACTCCGCCGGGCAGACGAGATTGCCGACGTTTTCGAGAAAGACGACCTGCGGCAGGTCGTTCCCGAAGGCGTCAAGTCCGGCAAGGGTCATGCGCCCGTCCATATGGCAGGACGTCCCCGTGTGGAGCTGAACGGCGCGCGCTCCGCGGGCGGCGACCGCCGTCGAATCGACGTCGGCGTCCATATCCGCTTCGAGCACGCCTACGGAATAGCGATCCTTCAGGGCGTCTATCGCACGGCAGAGGACGCTTGTCTTCCCCGCCCCCGGAGAGGCCATGAGGTTGACGAGAAATATCCCCTTCTCACGGCATTTTTGACGCACAAGGGCGGCGTATCGGTCGTTATCCGCCTCTACGCCCGCCCTTACGTCGATTATATCGAATTTATGTTGACTTCCGGTCATTATTTATCCTCGGTCTTGTGGACGATTATCTTGAGAGCCCGCTTTGCCATATACGGAAGAAGCGCCTTGACCTTGTCCTCCGAACGGTACATATTGCTTGCCGCCGGGACGTCCCGGGTGAGATGGATGGCGTCGAACTCGCACTTGGTGGTGCAGAGCCCGCATCCGATACAGCGGTTGTCGTCGACCGTTGTTGCTCCGCAGCCGAGGCAGCGGGCCGCCTCCGCGCGCACCTGCTCCTCGGTAAAGGTCAGGCGCAGATCGTCGAAGGTGTCGCGGGCGACGCCCTTCTTCTTTCCGGGGATCTGCCTCGGCGCGTTGTCGAAGCTCTCCATTGATGAAGGATCGGCGATATCATTCTTGTCGAGCTCTATGAATTCCCTTCTGTCGCGGGCGAGGTCCAGCTTGTTTCCGGGATGGACGAAGCGGTTGACGGACACCGCGCCCTCGCGCCCGCCGGCTATCGCGTCGATGGCGAAGCGCGCCCCGGTGAAGACGTCGCCGCCGACAAATATGTCGGGCTCGGCGGTCTGTCGGGTGAGCGGATCGGCGACCGCCGTACCGTTGGGACGGAGTTCGACCTTTGTGCCCTTGAGCAGATCGCCCCAGACCGCGCTCTGTCCTATGGAGAGGAGCAGATTGTCGCAGGGAACGGTGATCGTATCGTTCTCGTCGTATACGGGAGCGAAGCGGTGATTTTCGTCGTACACGCGGGTGCATCTCTTGAACACTACCGCGCTGACCCGCCCGTTTTCGGACAGGACTTCTTTAGGTCCCCATCCGTTTTCCAGCTTGACGCCGTCCTCGATCGCCTCGGCGACCTCGTCCTTCGCGGCGGGCATCTCGTCCCGCTGTTCGAGGCAGAACATGGTCACTTCGCCGGATCCGGCGCGGAGCGCGCTGCCGGCGACGTCTATCGCCACGTTTCCGCCGCCTATGACGACGGTCTTTCCGGAAAGACGCACGGAATGATCGTTATTTATCCTGCGGAGGAAGTCGACGCCGGTCTCGACGCCTTCTGCGTCCTCGCCAGGAACGCCCGCCTTGCGGCCGCCCTGCATCCCGATGGCTATGAAGAACGCCTTGTAGCCCTGACCGCGCAGATCCTCTATGGTAAGGTCGCGCCCGATCTCGACTCCGCATCTGAATTCGACGCCCATTTCGCGGATGACGTCTATTTCGGCGTCGATGATATTCTTTTCGAGCCTGTACGAAGGGATGCCGTGCATCAACATTCCTCCCGGACGGGCTTCCTTTTCAAATACCGTGACCGGATATCCGTCGCGGCGGAGGAAGTAGGCGGCGGACAGTCCCGCGGGCCCCGCGCCGATAACGGCGACCTTGAATTCATCGCCCCACATACCGCCGTCGTGCTTCTCGCAGAGCGGGACGTAGCGGTCCTTCTTTTCGAGATCGAGGGATGCTATGAACTTCTTGATCTCGTCGATGGCGAGAGGCTGGTCGACCGTACCGCGGGTGCAGGCGTCCTCGCATCTGCGGTTACAGACCGCGCCGCAGATCATCGGCAGAGGGTTGTCCTGCTTTATCAGCTTGAGCGCCTCGTCGTAGCGGCCCTCCGCCGCCATCTTGATATATCCCTGTACCGAAAGATGCACGGGGCAGGCGGTCTTGCAGGGCGCGGTGCCGGTGTCGTAGCAGTTGATCTTTGCGTCGTCGCGGTAGTTGTAGTTCCACTTTTTGGGGCTCCATTTGCGTCCGTTGGGGAGCTGGGCCTTGGGGTACTTTACCTCGCTGCCGTCCTTTTTGCAGAGCTTCTGACCGAGCTTCGCCGCGCCGACCGGACATACCTCCACGCACTTTCCGCAGGCCACGCACTTGTCCTTTTCGACGTGGGCGCGGTAGGCGGAAGCGGAGAGGTTGGGGGTGTTGTAAAGCTGACTGGTTCGCAGAGCGTTGCAGACGCCCGGCGCGCAGTTGCATATGGCGACGATCTTGTTCTCGCCGTCTATATTGGTGATCTGATGTACGTATCCGTGGCGCTCCGCGCGTTCGAGGATCTCGTAGACCTCTTCCTTGGTTATGTAACGGCCTATGCCGCGGTCGTCCATGTATTCCGCCATATCGCCCATGGCGATGCAGAATTCGCCGCAGATCTCGCCGGAGCCCTCTCCGCGCATCTGCTGCTGTTTACGGCAGGAGCACTGCCCTACGCCGTATTTGTCGTACATATCTATCCAGCGGGAAAGATGCTCTACGGGCACGCTCTGACTCTCGGCGGATATCGCCTTTTCGACCGGGATGACGTGCATACCGATACCCGCTCCGCCGGGGGGGACGAGCTCGGTGACGCCGCCCAGCGGGAGCTGGGTCATAAGGTTGAAGAAGGTGGCTATCTGCGGGAACTCGTCGGTCAGCTTATCCTGCATCATCATGAACTCCGCGCTGCCGGGAACGAATATGGGCAGCTCGTACTGGAGATGCTTATCCGGCGTCTTTGCGCGGTTCTGCTCGATTATGCCGATCCAGCGCAGGCGCTCGACCATCTTCTGCGCGTCCTCGAGGCTCATGCCGTTCATCTCCGCAAGCTCGGCGACGGTATACGGCACGCGCGTCTTTTTAAAGCTGAGCAGGAATTTGACCTGCTCTTTTGTAAGGATCATATCCAGCACCCAGTATTCCGGGTCGCGGTCGTTGATCTTATGAAGCAGCTTTTTTGGGATGCGGTCTGTAATCATGATCGCCAGCTTTGTTACCAGCTTTTCCTTTTCCGGGTCCTCCGGAACGTAATCGGGATCCTGCCAGTAATCCCACTCGTTGATCATGGGATCTCCGGGCTTCCATTCTGCTAAACTCTTTCCCATTTAGTAGTCCTCTCTTAAATGCGGTGTTAATTTTGTATTAACTATTTTTGAACAGTCGATTAAGATTATTATACAGTATTATCCGGGAAAAGTCAACCGGAAACGGCGCCGGCAAGCCGCTTGGCGCGCCGAATCGTTCTTTTTATTATTATTTTCGCAACAATTTGTTAACCTTCGGTTGAAATACCGCATGATTTATGGTAGAATTAAAATTGACTTGTAATGTTCAGAAAGAGGAACCAACTATGAGCCGGAAAAAAATCAGTCTGAGGGTAAAGGCGATCCTTTTGGTGTCTGCGATAATGCTGTCAGCGATCCTTACGCTCGGCGCGGTCCTGATGCATCAATCGCGCATCGCGACCAAGACGCAAATCAACGAGCGTATGCTGGATATAGTCAACACAGCTGCCTCGATGCTCGACGGCGACGTTCTCGACCATCTGACAGCCGAGGATAAGGGGACAGCGGAATATCAGGCTGTTTACGATACGCTTGCATGGTTCCGAGACAATATCAATTTGGATTATATCTATTACGTGCGCGACGAGGGGAACAAGAACTTCACCTTCGGTATAGATACCGACCCGGAAGCCCCGGGCGAATTCGGCTCTCCCGTGGTATACACCGACGCGCTTTACGCCGCGAGTCTCGGTACGCCCTCTGTAGACGAAGAGCCGTATGAGGACGAATGGGGCCGTTTTTACAGCGCGTTCAGCCCGGTCTTCAATTCGGA
>JAFSSR010000214.1 GCA_017450885.1 Clostridia bacterium
CGGAAGCCGTCGAAGAAGTTGATAAAGGGGACGCGGCCCTTGATGGTGGAGAGATGAGCCACCGCGCCGAGGTCCATGACCTCCTGCGGGTTGGAGCCCGCCATCATGGCGAAGCCGGTCTGGCGGCAGGCGTACACGTCGGAGTGGTCGCCGAAGATGTTCAGCGCGTGGGACGCGACGCAGCGAGCCGAAACGTGGATGACGCAGGGCAGCAGCTCGCCCGCGATCTTGTACATGTTCGGGATCATCAGGAGAAGTCCCTGTGAAGCCGTGAAGGTGGTGGTCAGCGCGCCGGCTGCGAGAGAGCCGTGGACCGCGCCCGCCGCGCCCGCCTCGGACTGCATCTCTACGACCTTGACCTGATCGCCGAAGATGTTCTTGAGCCCGGTGGCGGACCAGGAGTCGGTCAGCTCAGCCATTACGCTCGAAGGGGTGATGGGGTAAATACTTGCAACTTCGGTAAACGCGTAGCTTACGTGAGCCGCAGCGGTATTGCCGTCCATCGACAGTTTCTTTCTTGCCATTTATAATTCCTCCGTTTAGAATAGTTATGAAATGTCATACGTTATTATTTTAACACTAATTATTGAGATTGTAAAGGGGTTTGAGGAAAAAACGGATCAGCAGTGTGTGAGGAAAAAATGGATCAGCAGTGCAGTTTGCGGTTTGCAGAGGAGTCGCCAGTCGCCAGAAGAGTTCGGTGCTGAAACATCGTTCGACCGCCCAAACGCTGTCATTGCGAAGCCCCGAAGGGGCTGTGGCAATCCGTTTCCCCGTTATTATCGTTTGCGGCTTTGCCGCAAACATATCGAATTTGAATTTGCCACGGCAAATTCAAATATATCGAAATTTCGCCGCAGGCGAAATTATATCGAATTTCCGCGTCAGCGGAAATATATCGACGCTCGCGCCGGCGTGCCGCCGGTCCCGATATCCGCAGTATCCGTGGCGCGGACCGTTTATTCAAATGCCCGCTCCGCAAGCGAGCCCTGCCCTCCGGGACCCCTCATTCGTCTTCGGCGCACGGAGACGCCGAAGCCACCTTCCCCCACGGGGAAGGCAGTGGTTGAAGCGCCGCCGGGATGGACGGCCTCGAAGGCGGGAGGAGCAAGCCCCTCCCCCCTACGGGTTTGGGTGCGTTCACCTACAATCCAGCACCGTACCCTTCTGGCGACTGGCAACTGGCGACTCTTCTGCTAACTGCAAACTGCAAACTGCTAACTCGACTGCCGACTGCCCACCCGTCTTTGATCTTTGAACTCCTCTCCAAACTATTATCGTTGACAACTCCCCCCATCCGTGATAAAATGAAATCAAATAAATAACATATACGAGGTGGTACTATGTCTATTACTTCCATCAAAGATACCGTAAAACTCAACAACGGAGTGGAGATGCCCGTCCTGGCGTACGGGACCTGGCAGGCGCCCACCGGCGAGCTGACCCGCGACGGCGTGGCGAAGGCCGTCGAATTCGGCTTCCGCTCGATCGACACCGCCGCCGCCTACGGCAACGAGGAGAGCGTCGGCGAGGGCGTGCGCGCCTCCGGCGTCAAACGCGAGGATCTCTTTATCACCACCAAACACTGGATCATGGACCGCGGCTATACCAAGACCCTCGCCGCGATAGATAACTCCCTCAAACTGCTGGGCACCGACTATATCGACCTCTATCTCGTCCACTGGCCCTGCACCGAGGTGTCCGCCCCCAACTGGGCGGAGATCAACGCCGCCGTCTGGCGCGGCTTCGAGACCGCCGTCAAGGCCGGCAAGATCCGCGCGATCGGCGTCTCCAACTACCTCCCCGAACACATCCTCGAGCTCGAAAAGACCGCCGAGATCAAGCCCGCCGTCAATCAGATCGAGTTCCATCCCGGCTACCACCAGCCCGCCCTCGTCGAGTGGTGCAAAAAACACGGCATGGTCGTCGAGGCGTGGTCCCCGCTCGGCTCCGGCGCCGTCCTCGGCGACAGGATCGTCAACTCCATCGCCGAAAAACACGGCAAGACCGCAGCGCAGGTCTGCCTCCGCTTCGCCCTCCAGTACGGCGTCTGCCCGATCACCAAGTCGGTCCACGCCGACCGCATCAGGTCCAATACCGAGCTTTACGACTTCGAGCTTGACGCCGACGATATGCTCCGCCTCGAGACCCTCTATCCTCTCGGCTATTCCACCTATCATCCCGCGCAGGCGCCCGCCGATACTCTCTTCGGCGGCAATTACGAGGTAGAGTAAACCGCTGCTTTATATGGGGGCGCTTTTCGTGAAAAGCCGCCCCCATACCCCCTAAAAGCTTTTGCGCCGCGTCCTTTCGCGACGGTAAAGGGGATGGTCGCTCGACCGGCGAAGTCGGTGCGAGCGGCAGGCGTGAGACGGAAAAAGCCGCTCCCGAAAGCTCGCTTTCGGAGAAGGCTTTCCGCTCACGCCGACCGTCGCGCTCCCGCGGAGCGCGGCTTCCCCTTTACCGCCTCGGAAAAACCGCAAAAAAGAAGATCGCGACAGACCCGGCTGCGCGCGATCGGGAAAACGATACGTTCGGATCGGCGGGCCGCAGGGGAAGTTTTTGAAAGGGACCCGGGGAAAAGCTTTTTTCAAAAAGTTTTCCCCGGAACGTCTGAAAATCGGAGGGATTATGTCCAACAAACTCGAGCGGGAGGATTACGAAGATCCCGCCTGTCCGTTCTGCGTTGACAAATATCAAAAGGAGCCGCCCGCAAAGCCCATCCCGGTGGGGAGGGTGATCGAGCGGCTGAACGAATATTTCGCCCGCGGCGACGCATCCGCCGCCGAGCGTCATCTCCTGTACTGGCTGGAGGAGGCGAAGGCGGGGCGGGACCGTCACGGGCTTTTCACGCTTCAAAACGAGCTCGCGGGCTTTTACCGCAAGCGCGGGGACGGCGAAAAGGCGATAAAATACGCCGAGGAGGCGATGGCGACCGGAGACGGAATGGACATTCTCGGACGGGCGTCCGGGGCGACCGCGCTCGTCAACGCGGGGACGGTATACAAGGCGTTTTCCATGCCGGAGAAGTCGCTTCCGCTGTTTGAGCGGGCTCTGCCCGTCTACGAATCCGAGCTCGCACCGGGCGACTGGCGTCTGGGCGGTCTGTACAACAACATGGCTCTGACCCTCGCCGATCTGAAAAGATGGGACGAGGCGGAGGGGTACTATCAAAAGGCGCTCGACAATATGCGTCTCACCGAGAACGGAGAGGCGGAGCAGGCGGTGACCTGGCTCAATCTCGCCGATCTGTACGGGGCGAGGGACGGTATCGAGGACGCGGCGGAGAGGATAGACGGCTGTCTCGAAACGGCGCTCGCCCTGCTCGACGCCCCGACCCTTCCGCGCGACGGCGACTACGCTTATTACTGCCGCACCTGCGCGCCGACCTTCCGCTATTACGGGCGGTTCGCGGACGCGAACGATCTTGAAAAGCGGGCGGAGGATATCTATGAGTCAAACAGATGACCGCCTCTCGCGCGGGCTGGATATAGCGAG
>JAFSSR010000215.1 GCA_017450885.1 Clostridia bacterium
CAACGCTGTCATTGCGAGGAGCGCCGGCGTGGCCGGACCAATAATTCCGCAGTATGCTCGGAGCGGACGTATCGCTTACATGCACGCTCCGCCGAGCGACGCGGCAATCCGTTTTCCCTAATCGTTTGCGGCGGAGCCGCAACATCGTTTCGCCGTCAGGCGAACATCGTTTACGCGAAGCGTAACATCGTTTTCTGCAGGAAACCTCGTTCGGCGGAGCCGACTTCGTTTTCCCCTCCCCTCACCCGGCTCCGCCGGGAGCTCCCCCTCCCCACCTGCGGTGGGGGAAGGAGCTTTGCGTGAACGCCGTTCGGGATGGACGGTCTCGAAAGCGGCGGGGTTAAAACCCCGCCCTACGGGGTTGCGTGAACGCCGCCTGCGGCGAAACAAAATTTTGCTGCCGCGAAACGAAATTCCCGCCCGGGACGGGCGGGAACGATATTCGCGGCTCCGCCGCGAGCGGATAACGGGGGGAGGGAGGTCACCATCTTTCGGGCGGGAGGTAATCGTCGTAGCTGGAGAGCCAGCCGTCGTCGCCGCCGAGGACGGTTTCGGTCCAGACCAGCCTGCGTTCAAGAATGAAGTCGCAGAGCTCGCGGTTTATGCGCGCGTACTCGGCGCGCTCTTCCTCGGTGCCGTTGAGGCAGCGGCTTTTCCAAACGACGTTCTGGCGCAGGTAGATCCAGGACGAGTAGGCGAGCTTGAGGCAGTCGAGCTGCTTTTCGTCGATCTTTCCGTCAAACGCCTTGCGCCACAGGGCGTCGATATAGTCGACTTTTTCTTCCACCTCTTCAAAGACGAAGTAGCCCTCGACGTTCGCCTGATGCTCGTGATCGCGGGAGTTGCCGAGTTCGGCGATGATGTCAAGATACTCGCGTATCGCCTTCCAGCCCGAGCCGTAGTATGCCTCCAGGCCCTTGTTCATGCGGTAGTTGAACTCCTCCTCGCTCATAAAGGGATCCATATACAACCGCGAGTAAATATAGGCGCGGAAGGAGCCGAAATCGGAGTAGTTCCTGACGGGATCGAGCACCGAGTTCATAAGCACACCGGTCGCTCCCGCGTCGGCGAAGAGCCGGATGTTGTGCAGCATCGAATCCCAGTCGGGGAATGGCGTCATCATGTGATTGAAGTTGCCGCAGTGGTCCCAGAAGCGGATCTCCCCGGCGAGCTCCGCCCATTTAAGGGTCCAGTCCATCAGGTCCTTGTTCTTCTTGCAGGACTTGTCGTCGTAGGCGTGGCCGGAGCAGTTCTGGATGGTGATAACGCGGACGAGGGTGTTTTTGTGCATCTCCAGACCCACCGGGGGTTTGGTGACGTAGGTGTACGCCTCGGTCATGATCTTAACGTCGGGGTACTCGTCTTCTACAGCCTCGCAGACCCGGTTGATAAGGCACACAAGCGCGCCCGAGACCGCTCCGTACTGCCTGTAGACCGCCTTGCAGTTTTCGCACTCGCAGTACCGCTTGTCGTCGTTTATGTTGATGTCGACAAGACTTGCGTTCGGATTCAGCGCCAGCTGTTCCTTTACGTGGGTTATGACCGCCCGGATGTGATCCTCGTCGGTCAGGCAGGGGGTGGGCTCAAAGAAATGCTCGGAGTCGTTTTCATAGTCGCCGGATATCCAGGTGGACAGGCCGTATCCTATGGTGCCGATGGCCTCCTCATAAGTCCCGGTGCCGAGGATGCCGCCGCTCATATAGAATATGCGCTCCTTGAAATAGGGGCCGTCGATGTACGTCCAGCCGTCCGGGAGACTGATGACCGGATCGGGCGAGTATTTGCAGATCCCGAACTCCTCGTCGGAATAGACCTCCGCGCCGAGGACGTTCTCGGCGAAGAAGAATACCCCGTTATACGTCCCGGAGCAGTTGCGGGCGGTACGGCCGACCCTGTCCTTTGAACGGGAGTCGATCCCCTGTATTATCAGGCGGTCGCCCTGCACCGCGCAAAGTCCCTGCTGGTCCGACCCGAGGAGCGAAAGATCCACGGAAACTCCCCCGTTTATCTCACGGGAGGTGCGGCCGACCAGTATCTCATATTGATACGGCTCCGTCTCGTCGGAAACGACGGGCAGCTCGACGCCCAGGCTGTTTTTGATGTAGTCCCGCAGCACCTCCGCCGTCTCCTTGCTCGTGGCGGCGGCGCCCCGGACGTTATTGTTGTAGACTATCCTGTAAAGCGATATGTCGTTGCCGTTGATCTCGCGGACCGGCTTTGTTTCGAGCAGCCGGACCATCATCTGCGCCGCCTGCTCGCGCGTCGCGTCGGCTTTCGGCAGGAGATATATCCCGTCCGCGCCCTTTGAACCGGAGATCACGCCCTTTTCGTACGCCCAGACCATCGCCTTTTTCGCCCACTTCGACACGTCTCCGGCGTCCGGGAAGGAGCCGAGCGCGGTCTCTCCCGCCTCCGCGGGATATCCCGTGAGCGCGGCGAACTTGCGGAGCATGGTGACGAACTCCTCGCGGGTGATCGGCTTGTCCGGCGCAAATTTGCCGCCGCCGACCCCGCCGGTGACGCCCGTTTCGCACGCCCAGGCGACCGGCGCGGAGTACCATTTGCCCGCGGGCACGTCGTCGAAGACGACCTTTCCCGCGTAGTCAGCTTTGTCGTATCCGGCGGCTCCCGCGAGAGCCGTCACGAACATGGCGCGGGTCATGGTCCGGCGGGTCCCGAACTTGTTTTCCGATACGCCGTTGAATATGCCGTTATCCCTGCATATGCGCACGGCGTCGTAATACCACGCGTCGGACTTTACGTCAACGTAGGGGTTGTCGTCCCACCATTTGGCAAAAGCTCCGACCGTGAGAGCGGAAAGCAGGACGACGGTAAAGATAAATGCGATAAAGAGCTTTTTCATATAAAAAGTCTCCTTGGGCAAAATAAAATAAATACGTGTAAGCTCGCGGCTTCGTCGTCGCCGCGCCAGAACGGCGCTCACGCAAAGCTCCTTCCCCCACCGCAGGTGGGGAGGGGGAGCTGTCACGCGAAGCGTGACTGAGGGGAGGGGGAAAGCGAAGTCGGCTCCGCGTAAACGAGGTTTCCTGCGGAAAACGATGTTACGCTTCGCGTAAACGATGTTCGCCTGACGGCGGAACGATGTTGCGGCTCCGCCGCAAACGATAAGGGTCACGGATTGCCGCGTCGTACCTTCGGTACTCCTCGCAATGACAGCGTTGGGGTGCGGAAACGGAGTTACAGCGCCGTACATTTCCGAAAAATCGTCGGCGAAGCCGACACCGCAATTCCTCATTCCTCATTCCTAATTCCCGATCTCTTGCTCTCCTATCGCCTTGATCAGGCCGTCGAACTTTCTCTGCCGGTCGGAGCGCGCCTCCGCGTCCCTCCGCGCCCTCGGCGAACGGCGTTCCGGTTTCTTTTTAAGTATGGCGTGAAGGATATCCCCCTCCTCCGTCGGCGGCTCGGGAGCGGGGGCCTCGTGAGCGGTACGGAAGTACTCGCGGGAGATGATGCGAGGCATCGGGATCCCGTCGAAACGGACGGTCAGGCTGCCGCGCTTTTCGTCGACCGCCTCTATTTTCCCTCTTCCGAAAACGTGGTGCGTCACCTCTCCGTCTACGGCAAATACCGTCTTATCCGGCGCTGCGGCTTCGCCCGGTCTGCCCGCGGTCCCGGCGTCGAGGCTGCGGGCGTACTCGGCGCTCTCGGCGGCGAGCTCTTCGTCAATAACGCCTATCCGCGTGTAATTTCCCTCTCCTATCTCGCGCAAAAAGCGGGACGGGAGTTTTTTCATTCCCCTCGGAGACACCCCCTCCGAGTC
>JAFSSR010000216.1 GCA_017450885.1 Clostridia bacterium
CCAGGAGATATCGTGATCGAAAATATAATTGCAGAGCTCCTCGTTCGCCGCCACATACGCTGCGCGCTGCTCCTCGGTGCCGTTTTTATAGCGGCTCTCCCAGGTGGCGCACTGGCGGAGGTAGATCCAGGAATGATTGGCGAGAGTCAGGCGTTCGATCATCTTCTCGTCGCCCGCGGCTTTCTCAAAAGCATCCGCCCAGAGCTCGTCGAGATGGTCGGCGACGGCGCGGACCTCTACGTAATCGAAGTAGCTGGAGGTCATTGCGTGATGCCTGTGGTGACAACTGTTGCCGAGCTCGGCTATGGTGTCGAGATATTCGCGGATATTTCTCCAGCCGGGTCCGTAGTACGCCTCAAGTCCTTTATCGAGGCGGTAATTGAACTCTTCCTCGCTCATAAAGGGGTTGCGGTAAAGCGCCGAATACATATATCCGCGCAGATAGCCGAAATCGCTGTATCTGTAGCCGGAGTCGAGCACCGAGTTCATAAGCACCTGGGTGCAGCCCTGCTCTGCGAAGTAGCGTATATTGGTACGCATCGAATCCCAGTCGGGCACCGGGGTCATCATCAATTCGAAGTTGCCGCAGTGATCCCAGAACCACATCTCCTGCGTGATCGCCTTCCACCCGTCGACGTATTCCTCCACCACCTTGTTGAGCGGACAGGTCTTGTCGAGATAATCGTGCCCGTAGCAGCAGTCGATCGAGTAAAACTCGACTATCGCGTTTTTGTGCATGACAATGTCTTTGGGCGGCTTTGCCACATAGGTGTACGCGCCGAAGTCGACCTTGACGTCCGGATAATCCTCCTCTATCGCCTCGCAGACGCGGTTGACCAAAAGGCAGAGGGTCGCCGAAAGGCTTCCGTGCTTGCGGTAGAGCGCCTTGCAGTTCTCGCACTGGCAATAATCGTTGCTGTCCATTATGCCTATGCCGACGACAGACGCGTAGGGTTTATTGTCAAGCGCCTTCTTGACGTTTTTGATGACCGCCTGTATATGAGCCTCGTCGCTCATGCAGGGGGTGGCGGAATGATATTCGCCCGGATTATCAAGGTCCATCCAGTCGTACATAAGCTCGGACACGCCTGACCTGTAGTCGCCGTTGCCGAGTATGCCGCCGCTCATAAAGAAGCGTCTGGTGCGGAAGAACGGGCCGTCCATGTAGGTCCAGCCGTCGGGCAGAGAGATGATCGGATCGGGGCTGTATTTATATATGCCGCCGTTGGACTGCGAATAGGTCTCGACTCCGAGATAGTATTCGCCGAAGTAGAATACCGCGTTGCGGGTCCCGTCCACGTTGTATACGATGTGCTGACGGTTGCCCTGATGCGCGTCGGTATCGATACCGCATATGACAAGGCGGTCGCCCTGCACCTGGCAAAGGAACTGCTGATCGCTCTCGAACGCGTCGCGGTCGACGGTGACGAGCCCCGCGTCCTCGCGGTTGGTGCGGCCGACGAGTATCTCATATTCGGTCGGCTCGGTCTCGTCGGTCACGACGGGAAGCTCGATGCCGAGGCTGTTTTTGATATACTTTTGCAGCTTTTCGGCGGACTCTTCGCAGGTGTCCTCGTCGCCGCCCTCTTCCGTATTATAGACAATGGTGTAAAGCGACAGATCGTTGCCGTTTATCTCGCGGAC
>JAFSSR010000217.1 GCA_017450885.1 Clostridia bacterium
GTTTTGTTCATTTGGCGCACCTGATATCGTTTTCCCGCCCTTACGTTTTCAAATTATTTGTCGCCGCAGGCGACACCGAAATTATTCAGTATTCATTTTTAAGTCTTCATTCCGAGCGAAGCGAGCCTTGCCCCTCCCCTCAGTCGCCTACGGCGACAGCTCCCCCTCCCCGCTTCGCGGGGGAAGGAGCTTTTTTGTATACGTCGCCGCAGGCGACACCGAAATTCCTGATTCCTAATTCCTAATTCCTAATTTTTTCAGAACGGATCGCCGCTTCGCTCCTTTTTTTCCGCCATTCTCTGCCGTATAAAAGTTTTTTTACGTTTCCGGTTGAATTTTTTTGTAAATTATAATAAAATAGACTTTACAAGGGGATATGATATCCCGTATAATATACGATCATCAAGTGAGGAAAGCAAATGGCAAAGACGACAAAGGTTGATATTTTTTCCGGGTTTCTCGGCGCCGGCAAGACGACGCTGATCAAGAAGCTCATCAAAGAGGCGTACCGCGGAGAAATGCTGGTTGTCATCGAGAACGAATTCGGCAAGATAGGCATCGACGGCAGCTTTCTCGCGGAAGCGGGCATACAGATTACCGAGATGAACTCCGGCTGCATCTGCTGCAGTCTGGTCGGAGATTTCGGCAAGGCTCTCGCCAAGGTCAAGGCGGAGTACGATCCCGACCGCATACTCATAGAGCCGTCGGGCGTCGGCAAGCTGAGCGACGTCATCCGCGCGGTTCAGGACGCCGGCGTGGAGGGACTTGAGCTCAACGCCTTCACCACCGTCATCGACGCGTCCAAGTGCAGGATGTATATGAAGAATTTCGCGGAGTTCTACCGCAATCAGATAGAGTTCGCCTCCTCGATCATCCTCTCCCGCACAGCCGGACTGCGCGCCGAGAAGCTGGACGAGGCGGTGGCGACAGTGCGCGGAATAAACGCGTCGGCGTCGCTCATTACTACCCCCTGGGACGAGCTCGACGGCAAAGTCATACTCGAAACTATGGAAAAGCGCAACACCCTTGAGGCGGAGCTTATGCACCTGCTCGAGGAGCAGAAGCAGAAGGAACACCATCACCACCATCATCACCATGAGGACGGCGAGGAGTGCGACGATCCCGAATGCGAGTGCCACCACCACCATCACCACCATGAGGACGGCGAGGAGTGCGACGATCCCGAATGTGAGTGCCACCATCATCACGACGACGATGACGACGATGAGCACGAGCATCACCACCATCATCACCATCACGACGGTCACGACGCCGACGAGGTGTTCGTAAGCTGGGGCATGGAGACGACCGGCCGCTTTACCGAGGGCGGCATAGAGGACGCGCTTGACGAGCTGATGACCGGCCGTTACGGGATGGTCCTGCGCGCCAAGGGCATAGTCCCCGCCGCCGAGGGCGAGTGGATACACTTCGACTACGTTCCCGGCGAGAAGGAGATACGCCGCGGGACCGCAGACGTCACCGGCAAGCTCTGCGTTATCGGAACCGGACTCGACAAGCGGGGCCTTGCCGAGCTCTTCAAAGCGTAAAAGGAGTTCACATGGATATCCCAGTATATATGTTTACCGGATTTTTAGAGTCCGGGAAGACCAAGTTTCTTCAGGAGACCCTCTGCGATCCCAAATTCTTCGACCGCGAGGGAGAGCGCACCCTCGTCCTCATGTGCGAGGAAGGCGAAGTTGAACTCGATCCGTCCGGCTTTGCGTCCGAAGAGGTTTATATCGAGACGGTCGACGAGCCGCGCCGCGTAAATCCGGACAAGCTGGAGGCCCTGCGCGCCAAGCACCGCGCCACCCGCGTCCTGATCGAATACAACGGGATGTGGCTGATAAACGATCTCTTCGAGGCTCTGCCGGACGGCTGGTTCGTCTATCAGGAGATGATGCTGGCGGACGCCTCGAACATCGAGATCTACAACGCGAATATGCGCAATCTGGTGGTAGACAAGCTGCAGAGCTGCGACCTCGTGGTGTTCAACCGCTGCGAGGACGACACCGATTTCGACGCGCTCCATAAGCTGGTGCGCGGGATCAGCCGCCGCACCGACATCATTTACGAAAAGGTGAACGGAGAGGCGGCGTACGACGACATCGAGGATCCGCTCCCCTTCGACACAAACGCGCCGACAGTCGAGATAGGCGACCGCGATTACGCCTTTTTCTACCGCGATCTCGGCGACAATATGCCCGATTACGACAAAAAGACGGTCAGATTTCTCGGTCAGGTGTCCAAGAAAGGGCGTCTGCCGGGCGACGGCTTTATCATCGGCCGTCCGGTGATGACCTGCTGCGTCGAGGACATCGCCTTCAGCGGGCTGTTCTGCGAGAACGGCGGATCGCGCGTCAAGGACGGAGACTGGGTCAGGCTGACCGCACAGATCGCCGTCAAGGGGTGCGAGGTCTACGGCCGCAAGGGTCCGGTCCTGTCGTTCAAGGACGTCAGTCCCGACGCCGAGCCGGAGGATCCCGTCGCGGTCTTCTATTGAGCGGGACGAAATATCCACAAACAAAAAGGCGGGACCGATCATGAAAAAAAGGATAGCGGCGATGTTGTTTGCTTTGTCTTTATGCCTCGGCGGCGCTGCCGCCATGCCCGCGAACGCCGGGGTCGAGTTCGATCCGGCGGGCGCCGAGGAGCTGCGCATAGGCGAGGAATATTGGCTGGAGTGCGGCGAGGAGGGCTTATACCGCTTTACCGCGCCAACGCCCGAGTGTTTCCTCACTGAGCAGGAGCTCAAGGAGATAGACGGCAGTCTGTACGGTCTGCCCGTCGGCGGTCACAAGCTGTATTCCGCGAGCGGGGCGTATCTCGGAATAATAAGCTACAGCAACGACTCCGAGCTGGGCGGCTGGACCGCGTTCGAGCCGGGCGAGACCTATTATCTCGAAGTTAAGGCGCTGGACAAAGACGGACAGTTTTTCACCTTTTCCCCCGTTTTGCCCGAAAAGGACGGGACGGCGTCGCAGGAGCGCGAGCGCACGGTCGCCCTCACGGAAGAAAACGTCGAAAAATTCATTCCGGGCGAGACGACTGAACTCTGGGACGTCTATACCGTGACCGAAAGGTTTTCCGCCGTATTCGACGGCGAGCTTTGCATGACAGACTTTTTCATTCTCCCCTGCGAGGCGTATTTCGACGGCGCGGAGCTGACGGTCTCCTCGGGGAAGGCGACATACTCCGCGGTCGAAAGGTGCGTTTCGGAAACCGCCGGGGATGCGAAGGTCTATGAAAAAGCGGCGTTTTCCGCCGAGCCGGGACCGGGGCTCCTTGTCTACGCCGCCAACCTGTTTTCTTACGTCAAAGGGGACGGAAAAAAAGCCGACGCGACGCTTACATATCGTGTGAGCGTTCCGTCCGGAAAGAGGCTGATCGACAGCGGGGACGGGTACTTCCGCGCCGCCGACGCTCACGATATCTATTCCGACGTTTCGGAGAATATCTGGTATACAAGATCTATCACATACTGCGCCGAGAAGGGCTATATGACCGGGATGCCCGGAGGGATCTTCTCTCCCGGGACGCCGCTCACCCGCGCGCAGACGGCGCAGATCCTCGCCCGGATCGCCGGGGCGGATCTTTCAAAATACGCGGGGAAGCAGAGCTTTTCCGACGTAAAGCCGGGCGCGTGGTACGCCAAAGCGGTCGAGTGGGCGCGTGAGAACGGCGTCACAAGCGGCGTGGGCGGCGGACTTTTCGCCCCGGACAGAGCCGTGACCAGGCAGGAGCTGGCGGTCTTCGCCCGGGCGCTCGCCGGGGTCCTCGGCATAACCGTGATCGAGCCCGCAAGCCTCGGACCGTTCATAGACCGGGAAGAGGTCTCCCCCTGGGCGAAGGACTCTATGGCGTGGGCGGTCGGAGCCGGACTTTTCGCCGGTACGTCCGTCAACAAGCTCTCGCCGAAGCTCAACGCTTCAAGGGCGCAGATCTCCCGCATAGTCATGAATTTCGCCGAGGGGCCGCTTTCCGGCGCCGTCCCGTCGCCCGCCGACGGGAGCTATTTCCTCGAGGGAGGGACCTGCGGCTACGGCGTCTATCAGGAAATGATAGACATGACCGGAAAAGAAGAGCCGAAAATGCTCTATATCGGTCTCCCCTGCGCCGATCCTTCGGCGGGATATGAGGGGATCGCGGGCGAATTCGAGTACCGCGGATGTACGACCGACCTGCTTACCCTCGAAGACCTGGCTGACGGCAGGGCGGAAGAGAAAATAAAAGGCGCCGATCTGATCTGGGTGACCGGCGGCAGCTCGCGTATGCTGATCGCCCGTCTGCAAAAGTACGGCGCGGACAAATATCTGCGCGAGGCGGCGGCGAACGGGACGGTAATGTGCGGCTCGAGCGCCGGGGCGATCTGCTTCGGCAGATACGGCACGTCGGGGACGGGACCGGAGCGTTATATAAATCTCGCCGCCGTCGGATGCGCCGATATCGTCGTCTGCCCGCACGGGTTCGAGACCGAGCGCGTCGGGAAGATGAAAGAGCTGCTCGCCGCGCGGCCCGGCCTTATCGGCGTAGCGGTGGACGGCGGAGCGCTTGAGATACACGGCGGGATGTTCCGCGTTTACACGGATAAGAATTTCAAGTCGTCGGCGTACAAATACAAATACGCGGACGGTGAATTCACGGAGGAGGATATAAATTCTCCCGACTGGCGTCCGCTCTCCGAGCTTTTCGGGTAAAACCGACCCGGCCGCGCAAAAAAGGAACGGAAAAGCTCCGGGAGACCGTCCCGGACAAAATAAAAGGACCGGGGGGGATTTGTTTATCCCCCCGGTCCTTTTATTTTTTGCTTTATCGTTCGGGACGGCGCGATCCGGCGTTTTAACGCCGCCGTAAGAGCGCCGCGCCCCGCGGTCAGCGTTCTTCGTCCCTTCTCGGCGAGGTCGGCAGCTTTTCCGCCTCGGCGCGCGAATACCGGGATCCGCTGATCTTTGCCTTTCCGGAGTTCTTGCTTTTGTAGAGGTTGTCGTCAGCCATGCGGATCATCAGACGGAGATCCTCTCTCTTCAAAAGCGGACCGTAAACGTAACCGGCTGAAAATCTGACCTTTTCTCCGTATCCGGGGATGGTCAGGCCGCCGATCTTTTCGCTCATATCGTCAAGCATGGCGCAGAACTCCTCCTCGGAAACGTCGGTGCGAACGATGAGAAATTCGTCGCCGCCGTACCGGTAGCAGAACTCCTCGCCGAAGATATCCGAGATCGCGCCGCCAACGCCCTTGAGCACGGCGTCGCCGCAGGCGTGGCCGTATATATCGTTCGCCGCCTTGAAATCGTCGAGGTCGAGCATCATGACATGGACCGGGCGGTCGTGGTATTTCTCGGAATAGTCGGTGCGGAAGGCAAATCTGTTCTTTACGCCCGTCAGCGGGTCCGTCATGGAAGCCTCCGAGAGCATGGCGTTGTCGAACATCAGCTTTTCGTTTGTCTCATTGAGCTCCCTGACCGCTCTGCGGCGGCGCAGATTGAGGTTCCCTATGAACACTACGCAGACCACGACCCCGAATATTATCACCGCCATCTTCTGCAGATTGACGGAGGTGTATTTGAAAAACGAATGGTCGGTGGAGAAAAACCACATCGAATAGATTATCATATCGAGCCCGCAGATTATCCCCGCGCCGAAGCCGAGCAGAGACGTGAAGATCACAAGCCCCGCGATGAGCACCATATTGGGGTTCGGCACGTTGACCTTTGCGACAACGAAGGTCAGCGCCAGCATTATCACGAACGAGGCGGCGATCTGCAGTATCTCCTTCGCAAGGTTCCTCTTCTTGCTTGTTCCGTAAATGCTTTCTTTGATCTTATCCATAAGTCGCTCCTCTGTATATTGAAATCAATAGAATTTGAATATACCGTATCCCGCGTACTCCGAAACGTGCGCGAGCCGGTTGAAATCGACGGTGTAGAGCAGGTAGTTTTCGTAATTCGCCCTCGGATCGTAGTCTCCGTCGGTAAACCCGCGCGCTGGTATGACGCGGATGAGCTCATCCGCGGAGGAGACAAAGATGTGGTCGAACTTTTCCACCCTCTTCGTATCCTTGTCGGCGGCGTAGTAGAAATATCCGTCCTTGTCGACCGGGAGCGCCGTGACCGTCGGAAAATGTCCGTTGCCCGATATGGCGCGCAGCATCTCGGTGAGGTCGCCGGCGTCGTCCAGCGAGGAACGCAGATGCCCCTCGGCGGAGAAGCCCGGATCTTCATCGGGAGCGGTCCTGACGTTGAGCAGCGCCACCGAGGTGTTTTCGTGCATATCCCCCCGGTCGAGCGATCCGTTCACGACCTCGATGACCGTGTTCGCCGTCTGCCTGTCGAACTCGGAGACCGCGCGGTAGTCGTGCAGCTCCGAGACGCCCGCGACGCAGAAAAGGAAAACGGCGGCGGTTATCACCGGGACGTAGATCGCTTTTTTGCCTCTCGCGGCGACGCGGAGAAGCTGATCGAGTATCAGGGCGACCCCGCAGAGCGAAGGATAGTATCCGCAGAGCAGACTGCCGTCCGTCCTGCCGATGAACATCGGTATTATCGGCGTTACGGCAAATATCGCCCCGCAGACCAGCGCCCACGCCGTCTCCTTTTTGTCTGTCCCGCGGCAGGAGGACGCGCCGCGTCCGATAAGGAAGGCTGTCCCCGCGCAGGCGAGGACGACCAGCGCAAAATAGACGTATCCGTTCTCTTTGAATATCAGACCCGCCCCGCGCCGCACCGAGCCGAAGAAGCTGACGGGCGAAAGCGCGGCGAAAGCGGAGCCCAGACCCCGGGTCGCCGGGATGAATACGCTTTGATAGTAGCCTTCCGTCGCCGCCGCCGTCTCCGCGACGGAGCCTATCATGACGCCGAGCTGGAGATAAATTGCGTATATACAGAAGTTTGCGGCGATGAGAAGCGCGGCGAACGAGAATTTATTGCGGTCCTTCATGGCTATCGCCATGCAGACGACCGCCGAAAGTATGGCGACGTTTTCGTTGAAGCCGAAGGTGAGAAGCTGCGTGAGCCCGAAGACCGGGATATACCGTATCCTCCCCGTCTCCTTGAACCTGTGTATGCAGAGCGCGGCGAGCGAGGTGAAAAAGAGCGCCGTCACGATATGGGTCGCGTTGGAGAGGACGTAAAGTCCGTCGAGGGTGAAGGGGTAGAGGCAGAAGACCGCCGTAAAAAGATAGCCCGTGCCGAAGGTCTTTTCAAAAACGTACCGCAGAACGACGGCTGACACGGCGTATATGAGCGAAAAAATGAGAAGCAGGAAAATGAGATCCCCGAAAAACTCCGACCATACGAAGACGTCGGCGAGTCCGGCGAGCGGGCTGGCAGAGAGCATCCCCGATCTCACGATATATCTTCCCGCCGTGTCGGCGTGAGAATAGAGCGCGGCGTGATTGTTCAGCGAGAGATAGTCGCCCGTCTGGGTGAAATACCTCCAGCCGTAGTACAGAAATCTGCCGAAAAAGAAGGTAAAGACCGCGATGAATTCGAGGGGGAGATGTCTCCTCCCGATCGCGCGGAAAAACGCCGCGGCGCGGCTGTTTGACTTGAGTCCGGCGCCGATATTACCGGAAATATTTGCGGTATTGTCCATTTTATCAGCCCTCTCGGTCCTCGTCTATGAGCTCGAACAGCGCCTTTGAATTTTGCTCGCAGAGCCCGCCGACCCTCTCGATAAACAGCGGATATGAGTCGGGAAGTCTTCCGTCCGCCACCTTCGATATCCCGGCGTAAAGCTCCTCCTCGGTCAGCGTCTTTACGTCGAAGCAGTCGCCCAGCCCGTTCTCGTTTACAAAACGGTCGATCTTTATATCGTACGAAAGTCCGACGATCGGCACCGAAAGCGCCGCCGCCAGCATCAGCGAGTGGAGACGCATGCCCAAAACGAACCGCGCGTGCGCGAAAACGCCGATCCGGTCGCCCTTGAACGACTCGGGGAGCACCGCCGCGCAGCCGCCCATCTTTTCAGCCGTGCTTTCGCATACGCGGAGGTCTTTTTCGTACTGCATGGGAAGAAGGAGCGCGCGCAGTCCGTATTCCTCGCATATCCGTCTTCCCGCGTTCGCCACCGCGTTCTCAAACCCCGGTCCGCTCATGGCGAAGTCGCGAAGGGAGATCACGCAGTAATCCTCTCCCCTTCCGAACGGGGTCTGCGCGGGAGAGGCGGTCAGCTTTTCTCGCAGACTGCCGTTGCAGTAGGTGAAGATGACGTCGCTCGAAAGGACGGCGCGGGCGTCCGGCAGGCGCTCTTTTATAAAGTCGTACGCCCCCTTTTCGCGCAGGGTCATGACGTCCACGCGCCCGAGCGCTTTGAGAGCGCGGCGCTCGTTGGACGGGCGGCGGAAGGGCCCTATGCCGTTGGCGAGCAGCATGGTCTTCAGCCCCATGCGCTTCGCCATATTGAGCATCGAGGTATAGTAGACGAGAGAATGGGTGCTGGTCACGTCGGTCATCAGCGTCCCGCCGCCGTTCACGTAAACGCGGGACTGCCGCATCAGCTTCCTCACCCCGAACACGCCGAAGCGGGAGCAGCTGTCGACACCGAACCGCATCGCCGTGCCGTCCGGGTCCTTCGAGAGCACCGCCATCTCGTATTCCGGGCGATCCTCCCTGATCTTGCGGATGATGGTGGACAGGATTATCTCGTCCCCGAAATTGCCGAAGCCGTAATAGCCCGACAATATGAGGTCGTACCGCTTTTCGCGCTTGGATTTCGCGATGAAGCGGCGGTAGTTTTCAAGGTATTGTTCCGCAAGAGCGCGGTTGGAGAATTCGGTCGACGCTTTTGCGTAAAGCGCCTCCCCCAGTCTTTTCCGAAGTCCGGCGGAGTCGATCGCGCAAATAAAGCTCTCCGCGCAGGAGGCGTGATCCTCCGGCGGAAAGATGAAGCCGGTCTCGCCGTCGATTATCAGCTTGGGTATGCCGCCGACCGCCGCCGCGACCGTCGGCTTTTTCATGAGCGCGCCTTCAAGGATGGAGTACGGAAAGCTCTCGCTGCGGGAGGTGAGCGAGTTTACGTCGATAAAGTTGAGAAAGTCGTACACCGGCTTGACAAAGCCGATAAAATGCACCCTGTCCGCTATCCCGAGCTCGTCCGCGAGCGCGGTGAGCGCCTCTTTTTCGTCGCCGTCTCCGGCGATGACGAAGCGGACGTTATCCCGCGACTTCAGCACGTCCGCCGCCGCGCGGATGAATAAGTCCACGCCCTTTACGCGGTCAAATCTCGCCGCGATGCCGACGTAGACCGTCCCCTCGTCGTACGGGACCCCGTACTTTTCGGCGAATTCTCTCCTTCCCATGGGCGATACCGGGGTGTTGAAATCCATCCCGTTATACACCGTGAGCAGGTCGTTTGGCTTGAAGCCGCGCGAGATAAGCATCTCCCGGAAGGCGTCGCTTACTGCTATTTTATATTTTATCTTCTTCAGCGCCCTGATGTTGAAGCTGCGGAATATCAGCTTTTTGTAAAAGCTGTCGAAATCCAGCATATAGTCGCTGTGGATGGTCGTGACCACCGGGATATCCGTCTTTTTGACAAGCCGCGCCGCGATAAAGTTGGCGCGCGCCCCGTGCGCGTTGAGAAGGTCAAAGCCCTCTTCCGTTATCATTCTCCGCAGCTCGCCGACCACCGAAAGATCGAAACGGCTCTTCTGCTCCAGAAGCACCGTGCGCACCTCGCGCTTCAGTATCTCCTCGTAGAAAACGCCGCGCATAAGGCATACCACGGTCACGTCGCACATCCTGCACAATTCGTCGAGCAGCGCGAACATATGAGTCTTGGCGCCGCCCTTGTCGCCGCCGCTTATCAGATGGAGGACCTTCATTTTTCACCTCGCAGGTTGTCGGTTGATCTTTTATGCGGGATACCCCTTCCGGGACGTCAGTTTTCTTTGCTTCTCGCGATATTGACGCAGGCGTAGAGGACGCCGAGGACGACGAAGTACATCACCATGACGCGGGGATAGAACCAGATATACTCCGCGGCGGAGGCGAAGGCTATGCCGCCGAGGGCGGAAACGCCGGCGATGAGGGCGAGGCGCACCTCGCGCGAAGCGAACTTCATGGCGAGTATGGAACGGCGCACCGCCGAGAATAGCATACCGAAGTAGGATATCACGCCGACTATGCCCTGCTCGATCCATATCTCAAGATAGAGCATATGTGAGTGGGGGGCGGGGGCGGCTGCCTCGACGCAGTTAGGCAGATAGACCGCGCGGAAGGAGGCGGGTCCGAGACCGACTCCGGTGAACCAGTTGGAGTCGACGCCGAGCATCCGCATAACGCCCTCCCAGATATATAGCCTGTAGTGGTTGGAGGAGTCCTTGGTCGAGCCTATGGTGCCGATACGGGCGAGCACCGACGACGGAAGCAGCGGTATCACTATCAGGGCGGCGAGGATGAGCGCCGGGATCAGCTTCTTGTTGTAAAGGAATATGAATATCAGCGCGCTGAGCAGGAGGGATATCCAGCCGGAGCGCGAATAAGTCATGAGCATCGCCGCGAAGGGGAGAAGCTCCAAAAAGAGAGCTATGGCTCGAACGCCCTTGCGCTCTATCATCAGGCAGTACGCCACGCAGAGCGGCATGGTCAGCACGAGCAGCTCGGCGTAGTTGTTGGGATTGTCGAAGGTGGAGAAGACGCGCCCGGGCATATCGGCGTTGACCTTGAGGTCGGTCAGCGAGGCGTTGGCGGCGACGCCGAGAGCGCGCTGGGCGAAGGCGTAGACCGCGGTGGCGATGACGGCGAGATAGATAAATCCGAGTATCTTTTTCAGCTTGCGCGCGTCGGTCACGTCGACGGCGACGACTATCGCCATTATGAACGAGGTCCCGAAGAATATCATCACGCGGAGCGCGTCGGCGCGGTCGCAGGCGATCACCACGCTGACGAGCGTGGAGAGCACGAACGCAAAGAAGGCGGCGCCCGCCGTCCTCAGCGGGACGTACCCGCGCTTTTTCGTCGCCGCGAGGACGAGCTCGACTCCCAGGAGGAACAGAGCGATCACAAGTCCGTAGACGTTGTGCCAGAGATCTCCCGGGCAGAGGATGAAGGCGCAGAGAGAGATCCCGATCACGAACTCGAAATCGAGGAAGGAGTACAGCTCTCTCAACTTTGCGAGCAGGCGCGTCCCGGTAAACGAGCAGGTCCCGAAGGTCAGAACGCCGATCAGACGTCCGAATGCCCCCACGATACGCACGCACGCCCCGTCGATGACGCGGAAGAGCAGGCTGTCCTTGGACAGAGTGTTCTCGTCCGGTCTCTCGGACAGGAGCCTGCCGGCAAAGCATCCCATGAAGGCGTTTTTGACGGCGGTCCAGACCTTCCGCGCGACGCCGAAAATGAAGCTCTCGCACAAAAGCCGGTAGAGCGCCGCGAAAAACCGCGGGATCTTTTCAAAAAACAGTTCCGTTATCATTTTTTAAAACCGGCCGGTCTGCCCGATCAGTTGCCCTCGGGGCGGATGTCCGTTACTCTCATCCAGAGCTTGGAGAGCCCGCAGATGAAGGTATAGGAAGCGTTGTTGTTGTACTTGATACCGGAAACGGTGATGTTGTTCTCGTTGAGGACGCCGCTGCAGGCGACGGTGACGTCCAGGGATACGTAATCCTCCTTGGGGCCGAGGACGTCGCGTCCGTTTTCGTCTGCCATATGCACGCGCGCGTCGGCGGTCTTTATGTCGGTTATGACGCCGAAGGTCTTGCCCACGTCGTCCTGCACCTTGTCGCCCACTTTGAAGCCGGAAAGGGCGGTGGAGGGGATGTCGTCGCTGTGGATAACTACAACGTACTCGCTGCTGGCGGTCTTGGCCTTCGCGTTGTTGAGGAACTTGACCGCCACCACCGCGACGAGGGCGACGAGGATCAGGATAAAGATAAGATCCACGATATTGAATTTTCTCTTTTTCTGGGCGTTGTTTTCCATTTTTGTTTTCTCCTTTTGAGATACCTTTTTCGTTTTGGATCGGTTTTTGATCAGTAGGTTTTATAAACTTCGTCGAGAAGTCCGGCGAGTTCAAATTCGTTTTCCGCCTTATGCCGGGCGGCTTTGGAGAATTCCGCGCGCGCGGCGGGATCGCACATTTTCACCATGGCGTCGGAGAAGCCGTTCGCGTCGCCGTAATCGACGACGTATCCGCAGTCGCCGCCCATCTTCACAAGGTCGGGACTGCCGCCCACCCGGGTGGAGACGAGGGGGAGTCCGGCGGCGAGCGCTTCGAGCATGGCGAAGCTCATCGCCTCGTTCGACGAGGATGAGTTGAGATACACGTCCGCGTCGCGGAGCAGATCGGGTCCGTCGGTGCGGAAGCCGAGCAGTCTTGCCCGGTCCTCAAGCCCGAGCTCTTTTATCCTCGCCTCGAGCTCCGGCTTCTGATCGCCGTCGCCCGCTATATAAAGATAGATCGGCACGTCCGTCTTCCCGCGCGCCGCCTTGAGCGCGTCGAGCAGGAAAAGCAGTCCCTTTTCGGGGGCGAGGCGGGCGAGGATCAGCATGGCGACCGCCCCGTCAGGCAGCTTTTCGCCGAGAGCGGGACGCTCGCGTCCCGGTACGCGCGGGGCGGGCGGATCGCCCGGATCTATGCCGTTGAAGATCACCTTGATCCTGTCGGCGGGGACGCCGTTTGAGATCAGTATGTCCCTTCCCTCGCCGCAGACCGAGATGACGCACTTGTCCTTTTTCATCATCCGGCGGTTGAAGAACTTCCAGACGGCGTTCTGACGGATGGTCAGATGGGAGGTGAAGACTACCTCGGGGGCGGGATAATACTTCTTTGAGAGGATGGCTATGTAGTTCTCGCGGGGATACTGCGCGTGGATGACGTCGATCCTGTTTTCGCGGCAGAATGCCGCCAGCTTCTTTGCCGCCGCGCGGTCGAACGGATTTTTCATTTCAAGCTGAAAACAGGTTATCCCCTTCGCCCGCATCTTGTCGGCGAGCGGCCCGTCCACGTTGTAGCAAAGGAAACATTCGGCGCGGTCGGGGTGGAGATATCCGACGAGATTTTCGACGTACTTTTCGGTCCCCGCCTTGCCGGCGTAGTTGATCAAGTAGAGTACACGCATACGGTATCCTCCGTTGTGATATATCTTTCGGTGATTTCTATTTTTTCCCGAACAGCTTGTCCCTGAAGGACGCCATCGGGGGCGTTTTGAGTATGAGCGAGAGGACGAAGTAGACGGCTATGCCGCAGACGGTGGGGACGACCGTGCAGATCAGGCGGCGCCCGACCGACGAGCCGTCGAGCCCTCCGCGGGAGAGCAGCGCGTATGCCCCGTACACGGCCCCGCCCATCGCGGCGGCGGCGGCTGCGCTTTTTATCAGCGTTTCGGTCAGCCTGTTGCCGAAGGCTCCTATCCGGCGGCGCAGCATAAAGAGCAGGAAGAGCGTTCCGGCGGCGGCGGCGATCGAATATGCCAGCGGGATGCCGTTTGCTCCGAGAGGAGTGTATCTGCTGAGGACAAATCCCAAAATTACGTTGACCGCCATTATCAGCACGCCGGTCACGGCGGAGACCTTGGTCGATTTCATCGAGTAGAAGGCGCGGTCGGCGATCTCCTTAAAGCCCATAAAGACTATGCAGAGGCTGTACATGAGCAGAAATCCCGTCTCGGTCAGAATATTCTGATAGCTGACCTCGCCGTGCATGGAGATGAGCGAAAGGAAGGGCAGCCGCAGGGCGATGAGCCCGGCGGTGAGCGGCGCGAGGATGAAGAAGGTCCCGCCCATGGTGGCGGAAAGGGTCGACTTGAAGCCTTGGTCGTCGCCGGCGGCGATCTGCTTGGTAAGCGTCGGGTACATTACCGAGGTTATCGCCAGCACCATGGTCATCACCGAGCTGATGATGAGGTTCTGCACGAAGTTGAAAAGCGTCACCTTATCGGGCGCGACGTTGGTCATCATGGTGTTGTTGAAGAACATATTGAGCTGATACGCGCTCGCGCCGAGGATTATCGGCACGGTCATCCTGCCCGCCTGACGCAGATCGGGATCGCGCAGATTGAATACCGGCTTCGGACGGAAGCCCGCCCTGCGCGCCGGGATTATCAGCACGGCGAACTGCATGAAGAGACCCGCCGCCGTGACGATCAGCAGTCCCGTGACAGCCGCCTTGTTTGAGACGCGGGAGGAGAGGAACTGCCGGTAGATGAAGATGTAGGCGATTATCATGATCCCGCTCGGCAGATTGGAAAGGGCGGCGGAGCGGAATTTGCCGTGCGACTGAAGTATGCCCTGATAAATGTAGCAGAGGCAGTAGAACAGCATTACCGGCATCATTATCCGCAAGGCGAGCGCGGTGTACGCCTTGTCGCTGAATTCGGTGAGCGACGGGAGCGCGAACGAAAGCCCCATCCCGACTGCTACCAGTATGAGCGTCAGTCCGCCGCCGACGAAAATGACGTTGGAGGCGAAGCGGTCGGCCTCCGCCTTCTTTTCCTTGACCAGCAGGGCGGCGAATATCGGGATGACGACGCTGGTCAGCGCGGTGCCGAAGCTCTGGAATATGTTGTTGGGGATGGTTATCGCCCAGGAGTATATGTTCAGATACTCGCTTTCCGGATCGAGGGTGGACATATATATCTGGCTCGCCGCCAGGGCGAGCAGCTTGCCCGCCAGCATTATTATCATCACCCCGCCGATCGAGCGGATATAGTTTTTCTTTTCCAAGTGAGACCTTCCTTGTAAAAAAACGGTCATAATCAGTTTATTATATCATATATATACTTTTTTTGCAACATCGGCTTTTGCATTGTAGGCGCTTCCTGATTTTTTTGTGAAAAAGGGGTTTAAAAATTTTAAATAATATGTTAAAATTGTGTTGGAAAGATACCTTTTTAACGTCCGGGCGGTTTTATAAAAGCCGCCTGCGCCGAATATAATAAAAGAAAAGCGGCGGGAAATCCGCCTGCGCCGCGCGCGGACCTGCTTTGTTCGCGGCTCGCCGCGGGACGGGCTGCCCCGCGGAACACCTTTTACGGGAAAAAATCAATCTTTACATACAGGGAGGCAATATTATGTCAAAGATCATCACGATCAGCCGTCAGTACGGCAGCGGAGGCAGAGAGATTGGCAAGATGGTCGCCGAAAAGCTGGGCATACCCTTCTACGACAGCCAGCTCATCAAGCTCGCGGCGGAGAAGAGCGGCTTTTCCGAAAAGCATTTCGAGGATCCCGAAAAGAACGCGGGCAACAGCTTTCTTTACTCGATCGCGCGCGGGATGCAGCATCAGTACCGCACCGCGACGCCCTGGAGCTTTGAGGAGACCGTGTACAACACCCAGTCGGACGTTATCCGCTCCGTCGCGGCGCAGGGTCCCGCCGTGTTCATAGGCCGCTGCGCGGACTACATCCTGCGCAACAATCCCGACCTTTTCAAGGTCTTTATCTTCGCGGACTACGATTTCCGCGCCGAGCGCGCAGTCCGCGTCAACGGGGTCGCTCCCGAGGACGTGAAGGAGACTATCAAGGTCAAAGACAAGCGCCGCGCGAACTATTACAACTACCACTCCGACACCAAATGGGGCGACGCGACCAACTACCACCTCTCGATCGACTCCGGCTTCTGCGGCATCGAGCGCGCCGCCGAGATAATAGTCTCTCTCGCAAAATAAAGAAAGAGTAACAAGATGGAACTACGCAATCTGCCCTTTGTCCCGGCGGACATCCTTTTGCCGCGCGGTGATTTCGAAAAATGGGCGTGCGTCGCCTGCGACCAGTTCACCTCCGAGCCGGAATACTGGCTGGAGGCGGAGCGGTTCGTCGGGGACGCGCCGTCCGCCCTCAAATGCATACTGCCCGAGGTCTGGCTCGGAAAGGACGACGATAAGCGCATCGCCGCGGTCAACGCCGAGATGGAAAAATATCTCCGGGACGGCATCTTCGCCGAGTACCCCGGCTCGATGATCTACGTCGAGCGGACCCTGCCGGACGGCGGCGTCAGGCGCGGCGTGGTCGGCGCGGTCGACCTCGAGGAGTACGACTTCTCCGCCGGCTCGCGGAGCCCGGTCCGCGCCACCGAGGCGACCGTCCTCTCCCGCATACCGCCCCGCGTGGCGATACGCAGAGACGCGCCGATCGAGCTGCCGCACATCATGCTGCTCGCCGACGATCCCGCCGACAGCGTGATCGGTCAGTTCGAGGCGGAAAAAGAAAAGCTCCCCCTGCTCTACGACTTCGATCTCATGCAGGGAGGCGGACATATCTCCGGCAGACTGCTCGACGGCGAAGCCGCCGGGCGGGTCGTACGCGCCCTTTCCGCGCTGGCGGAAAAGCTGCCCGACGGCGGCATCCTTATCGCCGTGGGCGACGGCAATCACTCGCTCGCTACGGCGAAGGAGTGCTGTCGGCTCAACCCCGTCCCGCGCAACAGGTACGCCATCGCCGAGCTCGTCAACCTGCACGATCCCTCGCTAGTTTTCGAGCCGATCTACCGCGTCGTCTTCAACTGCGACCCCGCCGCGCTCGTCGCAAAGGCGGAAAAGGAACTCTCGCCCGGAAAGAACGCGATCGAGTGGCGCTCCGCGTCCGGCGAGGGCAGACTTTCGACCGGCGGTCTGCCCGCCGACACACTCCAGCGCGTGATCGACGACTACGTCGCCGCAACGCCCGGCGCCTACTGCGACTACGTCCACGGCGAGGAGTCCGCAAGATCGCTCGGAAAAGGGGCGGGCGCGGTCGCCTTCCTCTTTGACGGCATGGACAAGAACGAGCTCTTCCCCTACGTTCAGAACGTCGGTCCTCTCCCGCGGAAGACCTTCTCCATGGGCGAGGCGAAAAGCAAACGCTATTACGTCGAGGCGCGAAGGATAAACGCGTGAGGGCTTTAAGTATATAATTTCAGGCGCCGGACCTGCGGGTCCGGCGCCTTTTTCGTCTGTAAAAATTGTATTATTGATCCGGCTCCCCGCCCTATACGAGCAGCCTGAACACGTTCAGAGCCGTCCTGTACAGATACGGTCCGTTGAGAGGAGCCGCTTCCTTGAACGGGAGCGCCTTGCGCTGGATGGAAAAAACCGACGTGACGCCCATATCGTACGCGCTTTCGTCCTCCTCAGCCGCCCCGCAGAACACGATCAGCGGGATCCCCTTTTTCTTCGTCCGCGCCGCGATGCCGGAGATCGCCTTGCCGCCCGCCGTCTGCGAGTCGAAACGCCCCTCACCCGTGACGACGAGAGCCGCCCCTTCAAGCGCCGCGTCAAAGCCGTTCACGTCGAGCACTACGTCGATGCCGCGCTTCAGGCTCCCGCCGAAAAACGCCGGGATCGCCGCGCCGCATCCGCCCGCCGCTCCCGCGCCCGGCATCTGCGCGACGTCGGTCCCGCAGTCCCGCGCGATCACCCCGGCTATGCTGCGAAGCCCCGCGTCGAGCTTGGCGACGCACTCCGCGTCAGCGCCCTTCTGCGGCGCGAATACGTACGCCGCGCCCGTATCGCCGTAAAGCGGATTGGTTATGTCGCACATCGCCGTGAACTCGCTCTCCGCTATGCGCGGGTCCCGCCCGGAAAGGTCTATCCGGACAACGTCGGCGAGAGTTTTGCCCCGCGGAGTGAGATCCTTCCCCGCCGCGTTGTAAAACTTTACTCCGCACGCCGCCGCCATGCCGCAGCCGCAGTCGTTGGTCGCGCTGCCGCCCAGCCCTATTATGAACTTGCGGAAACCCGCGTCCAGCGCGCTCTTTATCAGCTCGCCGACCCCGTAGGTAGTCGTCCCCGCCGCGTCGAGCGGATCGGCGAGCGGCAGTCCCGCCGCGGCCGCCATCTCTATGACCGCCGTGTCGCCCAGAACTCCGTAAAAGCTCCTCGTCATGCGCCCGTTCGGCCCCATGACGATCACCTCTCTGCGCTCCGCTCCGAAGGCGTCGACCGTACCCTCGCCTCCGTCCGCTATCGGCATCAGTACCGGCTCAAATCCCGGCGACGCGTCACGCGCCGCCTTTGCGATCATTTCAGCCGCTTCACGAGCGGAAAGCGTGCCCTTGAACGAGTCGGGCGCTATGAGGATCTTTTTCATAATTCTTTCCTTTCTTTTACCGGGGGAACTTTTCAAAGAAAAGCTTCCCCCGTACCCCCTCAAAAGCTCTCCCGACAGGCTCCTTTGACCGTTCTGCACAGGCGAAAAAGGGGTAGTCGCTCAAACGGCTTTGCCGTTCGAGCGGCAGGCGGGTATATGAGATCGTCCTAGAGAGCTTGCTCTCGGACGCGATCTCATATACCCGCCGACCGTCACGCTCCTTCGGAGCGTGACTCTTCCTTTTTCGCCGCGGAAGTAAGGCGCGAAGCGGGTCCGAAAAAGTTTTGCGGGGGTTTGGGGGCGGCTTTTTCAAAAGCGCCCCCGATTACGTATAGAGCTTACCTATGACAAAGTTTGCAAACGACGCGGGGAGGAGTTTTATCAGCGCGCAGACGGCGTGATACTGAAAGCCGACGGTGCGGACGGGTCTCGGGCGGCGTTTTGTCGCGGAAGATAGGACGGCGCGCGCGATCTTTTCGGGGGGCATACCGGAGCGTTCGTCCTTTTCCATTGAGGCGACGGAGCGGGCGACCGTTTCGGCGTAAGCCGAGCCGCCGGGATTTTTCTCGCGGGCGTCGGTAAAGCCGGTACGGACGTCGCCGGGCATTACGGCGCAGACCTTGATATCGAACGGTTTGAGCTCGTTTGCGAGCGAGAGAGTGAGCGAGTTGATCGCCGCCTTGGACGCCGAGTAGAAGGCTTGGAAGGGGATGGGGGCGACGGCGGCGACAGAGCTTACGTTGACTATGCGTCCTCCGCCGTTTTTACGCATATATCCCGCCGCCGCGCGCGAGCAGAGGAAACAGCCGAAGAAATTGACGTCGAGCTGTTTTTTCGCGTCGGCGAGGGCGGTCTCCTCGACGGGCCCTGAAATACCGAAGCCGGCGTTGTTGACGAGGACGTCCAACCGTCCCTCCGTCTCGAAAACGGAGTCGAAGGCGGCGGCGACCGAGCGTTCGTCGGTCACGTCGCCCTTGACGTGGACGGCGAAGCCGTTCTCCGCGTCGCGGCGGCTGATCTCGTAGACCTTGAATCCCTTTTGCGAGAATTCCCTGCAGCAGGCGAGACCTATGCCTCCCGACCCGCCGGTTATGACGGCGACTTTTTTATTTTCCATTTAATAATTCTCCGTTGAGCAGTTTGTCGGCGAGGGACCTGCAGCCGCGTTCGATATCGTCAAAGGCGCGCGCGAAATCGCCCGAGTACCACGGATCGGCGACGTCGCCGCCGCCCGCAGAGTCGAGCAGCTTTATCACTTTGCCGCCGGGATCGGATCCGAAAATACGCATGATATTGCGGACGTTGGCCGAGTCCATAGCGACGAAAAGGTCGTATTTTCCGTAATCGTTCTTGCGGAGCTGAACGGCGCGTTTATTGCCGCAGGACAGCCCGTGCTTTGCAAGCTCCGCCTTTGCGGGCGGGTAAACGGGATTGCCGATGCCGCCCCATATCTCTTCGGACGAGGTGGCGCATGACGATACGGCAAATCCGTCCGCCGCGCCGCGTTTTTCAAGCATATCGCGGAAGACGAATTCCGCCATCGGACTGCGGCAGATGTTGCCGTGGCAGACGAACATAACGCGTTTTGCGCGATCGTTCATTTTCGTGTCGTCAGTCCTCAAAATCGGCCTCCCTTTCCTTGAACAGCTGTCGGTATTCGCGCATGGCGGCAAGCTCCGACCAGCGGCGTACGGCGACCGGATATGCGTCGAGATCGTAAACGACCGCCTCCGGGAGCGAGAGCATAAACGGAGAGTGGGACGATATGATGA
>JAFSSR010000218.1 GCA_017450885.1 Clostridia bacterium
CCACGGGCTCCGCCCTCGCAATGACAGCGGGAAGAGCCGCCTTGGGCGAAACTCAGTTCATTTGTGCGAAAACCGCGTTTTGAGTCCGGCTCCGCCGGCGGATTGCCACAGCCCCTTCGGGGCTTCGCAATGACAGCGTTTGGGCGGTGAGCGATATATACAACAATATTATATCTCATATTTCGCCGCAATTCAACCCCAAAACTTGACAAATCGCTTGACTTTCGGAAAGCAATCGTATAGAATAATACAGGTCGTTTTGCGGCGCGGACGCGGACCGCGACCGGGAAAAAACAAGGCGTCGCCTGCGGCGACGAATAATAACGAGATTTGCCTTCGGCAAACGAGATTTTTGCTTCCGCAAAAACGAGATTTGCGCCTTACGGCGCAAACGAGATTCACGGCTTCGCCGTGAACAAAAACAGGAGACAACCATATGAAATACGCAATCATCGGCTGCGGACGGATATCGGGACTGCATCTTCGCGCGGCACGCGAAAACGGACTTGAAATATCCGCGCTCTGCGATCTGAAGGCCGAAAAAGCCGAGGCGCGGAAGGCTATGCCGGGCTGCTCGGAGGCGCGGGTATACACCGATCACCGCGAGATGCTCGCGGCGGAGAAGCCGGATCTGGTCGCCGTCGCCACCGAGAGCGGAGCCCACGCCTCGGTCGCCCTCGACTGCATCGACGCCGGCTGCAGCGTGATAATAGAGAAGCCCATCGCTCTCTCGATGAAGGACGCGCGCGAGATCGTCCGCCGCGCCGACGAAAAGGGAGTAAAGGTCTCCGCCTGCCACCAGAACAGGTTCAACAAGAGCATCCACCTCATGCGGGAGGCGCTTGAAAAGGGATATTTCGGAAAGCTGCTCCACGGCGCGGCGTACGTCCGCTGGAGCCGCGACGCCGAATACTACGCGCTCGACGAATGGCGCGGCACCTGGGACCGGGACGGCGGCGCGCTGATGAACCAGTGCATACACGATATCGACCTGCTCCGCTGGATGATGGGACCGGGCATCGTCGACGTCACGGCGTACACCGACCGCCTCGCCCACGACTACATCGAGGCGGAGGACTTCGGCTGCGCGATGGTCCGCTTCGAGAACGGCTCCTACGGGCTGATCGAGGGGACGACCAACATCTATCCCGACGACCTCGAGGAAAAGCTCTGCGTCTTCGGCACGGAGGGGACCGCCAAGGCGGGCGGCATCTCCTGCAACACGCTGGAGGCGTGGTCCTTCAAGCGCGACCCACACGATCCCGAAAAGGTGATGCACGGCTCCTTCGAGGACGTGCCTAACGTCTACGGCTTCGGGCACACCTCGCTCTACGCCGACGTCGTCGCCGCGATAAACGAGGGGCGCGATCCCTACATCACCGCCCGCGACGGAGCCGCCGCCCTCGAGCTGGTGCTGGCTATCTACCTCTCCGCCGCCGAGCGCCGCACCGTAACGCTGCCTCTCGGCGACGTGTCCGCGAGCGACTTCAAGGGGAGATTTGACAAGTGATCCGACCGCCGCTCAAAGACGGCGGCGCGTGAGATTACGGTAAAAGAGACGGATATGGATAAAAACAAAAAAACGGCTCCCGCGTCGAACTACGAGAGCTGCGTGTATTACGAATACGATCCCGATTACGACGAGGACGTCTGTACCGTGGACCTCGACGAGGACGAGTACGCCCGCTTCCTCGCCGGACGCTCGGCGTCCTGCCCGTATTACAAGTATTACGACGAGTATAAAAGCGTGCAAAAGCAGAATTGAACCGAAAAACGGACCGTAAAGACCGGGACGCCGTCCCGGAAAGCGCAAAGGATCCGCGGAGATCTGAAAAGACCCCGCGGATCCTTTGTCGTTATATAAGGCGCGGGGACGGGGCTCGCTTTGCTCGCAATGAGGAATTAGGAATTAGGAATTAGGAATTGCGGTGTCGCCTGCGGCGACGGCCTCGAGCCGCGGCTCCCAAAATCCGCAGTTCGTTTGGTGATATAGTATTCAATAGGCGCCCGCTCCGCGATTGAAAACGTAAGGGCGGGAAAACGATATCAGGTGCGCCGAATGAACAAAACGCACCCGACACCGTAGGGCGGGGTTTTAACCCCGCCGTCCTCGATGTCGCCGCACCCGGACGCCATTTCAACCGGTAGGGGCGGGGTCCCACCCCCGCCCAAAAGGATACAGTCAGCAATCGATTTCGTTTTAGCGCTCCGCGAGCTCCTCATCCG
>JAFSSR010000219.1 GCA_017450885.1 Clostridia bacterium
GCCCTACGGTGCCGTCGCACTCAACGCTGTCATTGCGAGGAGTACCGAAGGCACGACGCGGCAATCCGTTTTCCCTTATCGTTTGCGGCGGAGCCGCAACATCGTTTCGCCGTCAGGCGAACATCGTTTACGCGAAGCGTAACATCGTTTTCCGCAGGAAACCTCGTTCGGCGGAGCCGACTTCGTTTTCCCCTCCCCTCAGTCACGCTTCGCGTGACAGCTCCCCCTCCCCGCTTCGCGGGGGAAGGAGCTTTGCGTGAATGCCGTTCGGGATGGACGGCCTCGAAAGCGGCGGGGTTAAAACCCCGCCCTACGGTGTCGGGTGCGTATTACGATGTTTCAGCACCAACCCTTCTGGCGACTGGCGACTTAACGAGATTTCGCCTTGCGGCGCAAGCGAGATTCGCGGCTTAGCCGCGAACGGAAAAAATGCCGCAACGCGGCGAACGCGGGATCGAAACGATCCCGCGTCTTAACTATTTTATCCGACGGTTCGGGTTTACTCCCCGCCGCTCATCGTTATTTCGTAGTTCTCCATCAGCTCGGCTTCAAGCCGGTCGCGTTCCTCCCACAAAGCGGCGAGCGCGACGTGATCGGACGCCTTCTCCTCACATTCGGCGTCTATCTCCGCGAGCCGCGTCTCGATCCGCGCGATCTCCTTTTGCGCTCTTTCGAGCCTTGCGGCCTCCTTGCGTTTTTCGGAAGCCTCGCGCTTTTTTCGCTCGTAGTCGAGCTTGGAGCCGGTAGGCTGCGTGTCCCCCGCGTCGGCGGAGGCGTTTTTCTTTTTCAGCTTCCAATCGTTGAGATCGCCGTCGAACGGAACTATGCCGGACGGCGTGAACTCAAGGATACGGGTGGCGAGCTTGTTAATAAAGAAACGGTCGTGGCTGACGGCGATGACCGTGCCGGGGAAATGCCGGAGCGCATCCTCCAGCACCTCGCGGGAGCTTATATCGAGGTGATTTGTCGGCTCGTCGAGCAGCAGGACGTTGACCTTTTTCAGCGCCAGCTTGGCGAGCGTCAGGCGCGCCGCCTCTCCGCCCGAGATGACCGCGACCTTTTTGATCACGTCCTCGCCTTTGAAGAGAAGCAGCGCGAGGGTGTTCCGCACCTCGGTCTGCGTGAGGTCGGGATATTCGTCCCACAGCTCGTCGAGGACCGTCTTTTCGGGCGAGAGGTTCTGGTTCTCCTGGTCGTAGTAGCCTACGCGCACGTTCGCGCCCCAGTCGAAATACCCCTCGGTCTGGCGGAGCTTTCCGGCGAGTATCTTTATAAGCGTGGATTTGCCCCCGCCGTTTTCACCGAGCAGAAAGACGCGCTCGCCCTTACGCACGACGGTAGAAAACCCGCTGAACAGCGGATCGCCGCCGAATCCCGCGGCGAGGCCGCGCACGTTCAGCACCTCGTTCCCGCTCTCGCCGGAGTATGAAAAACGCAGGCGTATCGAGTCGGTCGGGTCGTCGGGACGCTCTATCCGCTCCAGCTTGGCGAGCTGTTTTTCGCGGCTTTCCGCCGCTATGATGTTGCGCTCGCGGTTCCAGCGCCGCTGCTGGGCGATGTATTCCTCGATCCGCTTTATCTCACGCTGCTGGCACTCCCATTGATGGAGCCGCACGTCGCGGTCCTTCTCCTTCGCCTCACGGAAGGCGGTGTAGTTGCCCTTCCAGAGCCGCGCCCTGCGGTACTCGATGTCTAAAATTTCGGTCACCGTACCGTCGAGGAACCAGCGGTCGTGGCTGACCACGACGACCGTCCCCGGATAGGATGAAAGACAGCCTGCGAGCCAGTCCATCGCGTCGACGTCAAGATGGTTGGTCGGCTCGTCGAGGATCAAAAGATCGGGCGCCGAGAGCAGCAGCGCCGCCAGCGCGATCCGCGTCTTCTGCCCGCCCGAGAACGAGGAGACCGGACGCTCCATGTCCGCGTCGGAAAAGCCGAGCGAGACAAGCGTCCCCCTCGCGCGCGAACGGTATTCGTACCCGCCCTTGCGCGCGAACTCTTCCTGCGCCGCCGAGTACCTCGCCGCCGCAGACAGATCGTTCTCCGCCTCCAGCCGCAGCTTTTCCACCCGGTCTTCGAGCGCCGACATATCGGCGAGCACCGAGAGCGCGAATTCGTACAGGGGCAGCTCGCTTTCACACACCTGGTTCTGTCCCAGCATACCTATTCTCTTGTCCTTTGCGACGTAAATCGCTCCGCGGGTCGGCTCGTATTCCCCTGAGATCAGTTTCAGAAGGGTGGACTTGCCCGCGCCGTTGTCGCCGACTATCCCTAACCGCGTCCCCTCGTTGATCGAGAAGGATATCCGGTCTAACAGTACGTCGGCGCCTATTTCAAAGCTTACGTAGGATAATGACAAACAGATCATAGCTACAGTCTCTTTTTTCTATATTTCGGGGGAAACTTTCCGGCGAAAAGCTTTCCCTCGAGCTCCCCTCAAAAGCTCTTTTCAGACGACCTTTTTCTCGCTTTTCAAGGCGGGTAAAGGGGAAGCCGTTTTGCCTGCGGCAAAGCGGCAGGCGTGAGGACGGACAAGCCGCTCTCGAAAGCTTGCTTTCGGAGGCGGCTGTCCGTTCACGCCGATCCGGTCACGCTCCTTTAGGAGCGCGACCTTCCCCTTTACCGCCGCGATATTTGAAGCAGCGCGGGAGCGCAGTCTAAAAGTTTTGCGGGGGTTTGGGGGCGGCTTTTTCAAAAGCGCCCCCAATAAAAACAATAATTAACAAATCTGCGGGGCGCACGGAAAGTGCGCCCCGGGAGAAGCGAAGGAGCAATTACTCCTCGGTTTGCTGCTTTTCGCCGCAGGAGGGGCAGAAAGCCGCGCCGCGCGGTATCTTGGCGCCGCATTTGGCGCAATGAGCGGAGCCGGTGCGCTCGTCGAGCCGTTCGCGCAGCTCGGCGATCTCGGCTTTGACCGACTCGGCGTCGGAGATCAGCTCGGAAACGACCTCGGTGTTGTCGGCGGAGTTTACGATCTCGTCGTAACGGAGCCTGCCGATCGACTCGAATATCTTTTCGAGCTTGCCCTGACGTACGGTGAGGGTGTATTTCAGTTTTGCCATGTCGGTCAGCTTTTCCGCGCCGCGTCCGACCGCGTTAGCCGCGTCCCCGACTTTTTTTGAAATGTCGTCCCAAAGTTCCATGGAAGCGCCTCCGTAAAAACAAAGATTATAGATCGTTGACCGTAGTATATTCTACCATCCGGCGGGGCAAAAGTCAAGCGGCTTTGAGGGCGGCGTTGATATCCGGCCAGGCGAAGATGTAGAAGAGGAGCAGTCCGGCGGCGACGGCGGTCATTATCGCTATGACGATATAATGCTTCTTCTCGAGGAGCACCTTCGGCTGATCGGCGGAGATATATCCGGTGCGCCGCAGGGCGGGGATGAGCGCCGAGAGGAAGAGGGTGAGGAGAAGCGCCTGGACGGGGAAGAGCGCCACGTTTTTGACCAGCCTCTGGACGGTGAAAAAGGCGTAGCTTTTGCCCAGGACCAGCTTATAGTACCAAATGCTTATGATCGGATCGCAGACCAGATTGACAAGGACCGTGACGGCGAAGCGGGAGAGGATGACCCTCCAGGCGGAGAATTTGACCCGCCAGAGGAAGAGGGCGAAGATGAGCGAGCCGAGCATCTCGGAAAAAATATAGGGGAAGAAGTAGGCCCCGGACGGGAAGAGAATGGCTCCGAGGGTGTCGGAGACGGCTCCGCCGAGCAGACCCATGAGGGGGCCGTAGACCATCGAGCCGGCGGCGTTGAAGAAGAAGCCGAAGGTCACGTAGAGGTTGTCCGCCACGGGCACGCGCAGCGACTTGACCACGACGCGCAGGGCGACGATGACGGCGGCGAGCACCAGCATTTTCGGCTGTCTGAACACACGCGCCGCCTCCGCCCAGTATTCGCGCGAGAAGGGGTGGGTAAAATAGGTCAGCTTTCCGGGAGAGAGCGTGTTTTTGGTTTTTTCCATAAAAATAACCTCCTTTATATGCAGAATTGCGTCTCGCAAAAAATGCATATAAGGAGGAAAATGACGAAAAGCCTGCCGGACGGAAAGCGCGTCAAAAGCTCCGAGTATGCAGCAGCGGGATGCGGACGCGCGACCGCTGTCAAAATGACATTCGCCCGGCGGACAACTCCCCGTTCCGCCGATACTTGACGCCGCGCGACCTACTCTGTTTTTCATTATTTTACCACAGCGTCCCGTAAAAAGCAATAGCAAAAGAGCATAAAAAGCGCAAAAAAGGAGCCGGCTGCTGCCGACCCCGATTTGTTTTAAAAAGCGCGCCTGTCAGGCCTGCGGAGGCTGCTGAGGAGGCTGGTACTGCGGCTGCTGAGGAGGCTGGTACTGCGGCTGCTGCGGCTGCTGATACTGGGGCTGCTGCGGTTGCTGAGGAGCGCGGGGAGCGGGATTGGGGATGCTGATCTTCGCGGACTTTTCGTTGAATATCGCGATGAGGTAGAGTCCGAGGATGACCGCCGCGCCGATGATAACGATACCGAAGAGGAAGTCGAACAGATAGTATACCGTGGCAAACTTCATCATCGAGAAATACTTGACTATGATCCAGTTGAGGAGCGCGCCGAGGAAAATGAGGCCGGCGGGAACGAACCCGATCCACATCATCTTAGCGAACTGATTGCCGACGTAGTGGAGCCAGCAGAGGATACCGAGGCAGGCAAATCCGAGGGCGTAGAACAGGTAGCCGACGGAGAGCGAGATAAGTATCGTGGAAACGCCGTAGATGCCGAGGAAAAGGCCGGCAGCCGAAGCCGCGATAATGAACTTCGTATACTTGCGGATAAACGGAGCGATAGCTATTCCGATGCATCCGAGTATCGAGATGATTGTGGAAATGACAAATCCTGCGCCGTAAGCGCTTGCTCCGCCCTTTGCGCAGATGCCGATGAAGGCGATAAGCTCGAACAGAGCGGCGGTACCGAAGAGGATCGTCGTGAGGAGTCCGAAGAGCTTATCCTTCGCCATCGGCTGTTTGGGAGCCTGATATACCGGCTGCTGATAGGGCTGCTGGTACTGGGGCTGCTGCTGATAGGGTTGCTGATAAGGTTGCTGCGGAGCCTGAGGAGCCTGCTGATACTGGGGCTGCTGAGGCTGCTGCGGCGGGTATTGGTTATTATACTGTTGCTGCATGGTTTATTACCTCCGTAATAAATAATATTCCGAATATATTGTATCACGAAATAAACGAGTTGTCACCCCGTTTTTTGAAAAAATTCATAATTTATATATGAAATTTACGCTTTTTTCGGTTTTTCGTCCGGAATAAGGAGGGGAAGGAGCATGCCGCCTATCGAATTGCCGAGTATGACCGTCCAGATAAAGCCGAACGCGGCGAGCGAGACCTTGCCGGAGGCGGCGAAATAGAAGATGTCGGCGATCGAGTGTTCAAAGCCGGAGAGTATGAAGACGGGGATGCAGAAGACGATCGCTATCGGGGTGCTCTTGAAGCGGAAGATCGAGACCGCGAGGTACATAAGCACGCCGCAGAAGACGGCGCGGATGAGGGTCTGGGGGAACGCCTGGGTCAGCTTGGCGTCGTAGAGCGCCTCCGCGGCGGTCCCGAGCGCGGGGACGGCGTATCTGACGGCAAAGCCGCCGGCTATCGTGCCTATCGCGTTGCCGAGAAGCCCGAGGAACAGACCGGAAAACGCGTCCTTGTCGTGCTTTTCGGGTATGTAGCCCACCCGCCCGGTGTAGAGGGAGTAGCCCTTGTAGCAGATGCAGAGCAGGGCGACCGAGAAAAGCGCCGCGCCGACGTATCTGTTCTCGCAGGCGAGAAAGACGGCGCCGCCTATCGAGATGAGTATCCCGGCGCAGACGCCGGAAAGGATCTTTTTGACCATTTAACGCACCTCCCGCGTTGAAATAGTGGTGACGGTATAATTTTATCACCTATGGCGGCTCAGGTCAATAATTCGCGGGATTTTTATTTGATTTACTTGTAAAAATCGTTATTCTGTAGTATACTCTTTATGGATTTCGGCTTGAGGTGCGCAATATGAAGGAAAAAACAAAGCAAACGCCGCAGGGCGGCGCAAAACGCGTGATAGTTGACTATCTGATAATGACTCTCGGCACGGTGATGATGACCGTCGGGATATACTTTTTCAAAATACCCAACGGGTTTTCAACGGGCGGCGTCAGCGGCATCTCCACTGTGCTCGGAAACGAAAAGGTCACTCCGCTTTCCCCCGCCGTCTGGATCTCGATACTGAACGTCGTACTGCTGATAATCGGCTTTATTTTTCTCGGCAGAGGCACGGGCGTCCGCACGGTCTACTGCAGTCTGCTCTATTCCGGCGGGACCTGGCTGCTCGAATGGCTCGTTCCGCTCGACGCTCCGCTCACCGACCAGCCCTTCCTTGAGCTCTGCTACGGAATGCTGCTCGTCGCCATCGGATCGGCGATAATCTTCTACCGCGGCGGCTCGTCGGGAGGGACCGACATCGTGGCGCTGATCATCAAGAAATACGCGAACGTCAACGTCGGCACGGCGCTTCTCTGCGTCGACTCGCTGATCGCCGCGTCGTCCTTCTTCGTCTTCGGACTGACCGCCGGTCTCTTCTCGATGCTCGGCCTGTTCGCAAAGGCGTTCGTCATCGACGTCGTCATAGATAACCTCAACACCTGCAAATGCTTTATGATCGTCACCTCCAGCCCGGAGAAGATAAGCGACTATATCATCAAAACCCTCAAGCACTCGGCGACCATCGTCGAAGGACACGGAGCCTACACGCACGACGAGAAAAAGGTCATCTACACCGTCTGCCGACGCATGGAGGCTATCCGGCTCCAGCGCGAGACGAGGCGGATCGACCCGGACGCCTTTATCACCATCACCACCTCGAGCGAGATAATCGGCAGGGGCTTCCGCGGTGTTTGAGTACCGGCTGATACGCTCCGGCAGACGGACGGTCGAAATGCAGATACGGGACGGCGGGCTTCTCGTCCGCGCGCCCTACGGGACCCCGCTCTCGGAGATAGAAAGGATAATTTCCGGCAACCGCTCCTGGGTGGAAAAGCAGCTCAAAAAGGCGGCGGAACAGCGGGAAAACGCCCTGCCTCCCTTCACGGCGGAGGAGCTGAAGGAGCTCTCCGACAGGGCGGCGGAGTATCTTCCCCAAAGAGTGAGGTATTACGCCCCCATAGTCGGCGTCGAGCCGAAAAAGATCGCGATACGCAGTCAGCGCACCAAGTGGGGGAGCTGCTCGGCAAAGGGCACGATCAGCTTCAACTGCATACTGATGCTCGCCCCGCCCGGGACGGTCGACGCCGTCGTCGTGCACGAGCTCTGCCACCTGAAGCGCATGGACCATTCACCCGCCTTCTACGCCGAGGTCACCCGCGTCCTGCCCGACTATAAGGAGCGGGACAAGTGGCTCAAAAAGAACGGCTCCGCGCTCTTCGCAAGAATGAGATGATATTCGAAATCGCCGGCGGCAGTCGCCAGTCGCCGGCGTGGCGCCGGACCCGAACCGTGTATATCGACTCGTGCAAACACAAACGCCCGGTATGATATTCGAAGTCGCCAGTCGCCAGAACGGCTGGGTGCTGAAACGTCGCAAGACGCACCCTACTTCGTAGGGCGGGGGCTATCTACCTTATAAGCGCCCTTCGTCGCGAAGCGATGAGGGGAGCTGTCGCGCGAACAGCGCGACTGAGGGGAGCAAAGCCCCGCCGTCTTCGATGTCGCCGCACCCAAACATCGCTTTAACCGGTAGGGCGGGGTTTTAACCCCGCCGTCTTCGTTGTCGTCCCGCCCGGACGCCGCTTACGAAAAGCTCCGTCCCCCGCGGCGCAGCCGTGGGGAGGGGGAGCTCCCGGCGGAGCCGGGTGAGGGGAGGGGAAAGCGAAGTTGATCGCTGACTGTATCCTTTAGGGCGGGGGTGGGACC
>JAFSSR010000220.1 GCA_017450885.1 Clostridia bacterium
CTTGACAAAGAATATCTTTATAGCTGAACTTGAAGATATTTAATCTTCAAAATGAATTGTTCGCACTAATTTTTCAATGACAAAACCAAAGGGGCTGTCTCATACGGAGGCAACCCCTTTCTATATTTAATGGGTTACTGGCTTCATTCTATAATAGGAAGAGACAAAAAGCCAGTATGCGATTTCTATTTCAGTGCGGACAGCGTAACAATCGCCTTGCACGATTAGCAAGGATTTTTCGAGTTCAAATTCTGCAATTAGCAGGAGCGCCTTTTTGATTAGCAAAAATGGCGTTTTTTTGCTAATTTCTATTAGCAAGATGGAACCTAAACCGTGACCGTTAGGCGCTTAATTGTTTACAGACTGTCCACCAATAAATGCTGGTGGAGAGTAAGATTGGGCGAAAACAAAAAAAGCCGAAAACCCTTGAAAACAAAGGCTTTCGGCGTTGTTTCTGGCGTCCCCGAGGCGATTCGAACACCCGACCTGCCGCTTAGGAGGCGGCCGCTCTATCCTGCTGAGCTACGGAGACGTACCACGTTTAGGTATTATACACTATTAAAACCGGTTTTGCAAGGGGAAAGACGAAATTCGTAAAGAAAATCGTCCTAACGCTTGAATATTTAAAAATTGTGTGGTATACTAAATTAAATATTGCTATTTTTTGTTCAGTTCACGCGTGATCCCGCATAACGACTTGATATCCGGGAGAATGCGTTCCCGATCATGAGGTAAAGTGATGGCATCATTCAGAAGATCGCTTGTCGTGTTTTTAATAACCTTCCTTGTCGGCTCGATCGTTTTCGGAACAGTCGCGCTTTTTGCCGTTCCGAAAGTTGACGAGCTGCTCGGCTTTGCGACCTCCGGCGAGAGAAGGACGCAGGACGGCGGCGACGACCCGTTGATAGATCCCGGCAGCGCCCCGGAGATATCCAAAGGGGGACTGACCGCCCTGCTTATCGGCACCGACCAGAAGCCGGGCGTCAAATCGGGGAGCGAGGTCTCTGCCGACACCATCATTTTCGTCACCCTTTCCGAAAACAAAAAGGCGTTCGTATATATGTCTCTCCCCTGCCGCATGGAGGTTATCGTCGATAACGAAAAGATGTTCCTCGGCGACGTGTACGGCAAGAAAGGGGTCGAGTATCTATGCCAGCGCGTGACCGGACTTACCGGTATTTCGGTCAATTATTACGCCACGGTCGCTCTGGAGGACATGGAGCAGCTTATAAACGAGCTGGGCGGAGTGGAGTTCTCCGTCCCGGTCAATATGAACTACACCGATCACAAGGGAAAGCTGAATATCGATATCACCCGCGGATATCAGCGCCTCTCCGGTAAAGACGCGGTCAATATGCTGCGCTACCGCGGGGACAGCTTCCGCGAGAGAGGAACGCGCAACGTAAACTTCATCCAGACGCTGGTGCGCGAGCTCACCGCCGCAGATACCAAGCAGAACGCTGCCGACACCTATCTCAAGCTTTCAAAGTTCGTCACCACCAATTTCGGCCAGTCCGATTTTGTCAAATACATGGATCTCATTTGGTCGTATTCCGAGTTCACCGAGATCTCGCTCGAGTATCCCGGAAAGTATACCACGAACGACGACGGATATACCATCTACCGTCCCAACACCGACGCGGCGTACGCTATGCTCGCCGAGTACAAAAACTGATATTTTTCTGATAGGAGCAAATATATGGACAACAAAGAAAAAACCATGGACAAGCTCGTCGCCCTCTGCAAGAACCGCGGATTTATCTTCCCCGGCTCGGAGATCTACGGAGGTCTCGCAAACTCCTGGGACTACGGTCCCCTCGGCGTTGAGCTGAAAAACAATATCAAGCGCGCATGGTGGAAGAAGTTCGTGCAGGAGCAGCCGTACAACGTCGGCCTCGACTGCGCGATCATCATGAACCCCGAGACCTGGGTGGCTTCCGGTCACGTCGGCGGATTTTCCGATCCGCTTATGGACTGCAAGGCCTGCAAGACCCGCCACCGCGCCGACAAGCTGATCGAGGACTACGCCTACGCGAACGGACTGGACGTCAATCCCGCCGGCTGGACCAACGAGCAGATGGCTGACTACATAGCCGAGAACAAGATCGCCTGCCCCGACTGCGGAGCGACCGACTTCACCTCCATCCGCAAGTTCAACCTTTTGTTCAAGACCTATCAGGGGGTCACCGAGGACTCCTCCTCCGAGCTTTACCTCCGTCCGGAAACGGCTCAGGGCATATTCGTCAACTTCAAGAACGTCGCCCGCACCACCCGCAAGAAGATGCCTTTCGGTATCGGTCAGATCGGTAAGTCCTTCCGCAACGAGATCACCCCCGGCAACTTCGTGTTCCGTACCCGCGAGTTCGAGCAGATGGAGCTCGAGTTCTTCTGCAAGCCCGGCACCGACCTCGAATGGTTCAAATACTGGAAGGACTACTGCGAGAACTTCCTTTACGGTCTCGGCATGAAGCGCGAAAACCTGCGCCTGCGCGACCACGACCCCGAGGAGCTGGTCTTCTACTCCAAGGCGACCACCGATTTCGAGTACCTCTTCCCGTTCGGATGGGGCGAGCTCTGGGGCATCGCCGACCGCACCGACTACGACCTTACGCAGCATTCCAATCACTCGGGCGAGACGCTCGAC
>JAFSSR010000221.1 GCA_017450885.1 Clostridia bacterium
GGAGTACCGAAGGTACGACGCGGCAATCCGTTTTCCCTTTATCGTTTGCGGCGGAGCCGCAACATCGTTTCGCCGTCAGGCGAACATCGTTTACGCGGAGCGTAACATCGTTTTCCGCAGGAAACCTCGTTTACGCGGAGCCGACTTCGTTTTCCCCTCCCCTCAGTCACGCTTCGCGTGACAGCTCCCCCTCCCCACCTGCGGTGGGGGAAGGAGCTTTGTTTAAGCGGCGTTCGGGTCCGGCGCCCCGCCGGCGACCATCTACTTATGATTTATCATCGCCGCGTCGTGCTTTTTGACGCGGAGATTGTTGACGGCCCGGGCGAAGACGAGCTGGGAGAGCATATAATCCTTGTAGCTCTGCTTGCCGCGCATATCCTCGGCGGCAATCTCGGCTTCCCTGCGCTCGTTTTCCTCGTCGATCTCCTCGGGGCGCAAAACCGACTCGCAGAGGAGTTTGACGGTGTTGTTCTCGACGTCGATCATTCCCTGCGATACGGCGCAGGTGGTCTTTTCGCCGCCGGGGACGGTAAATCTGACCTCTCCGGGAACGACGGCGGCTGTAAAGGGGGAATGGTTCGCCATTATCCCGAAGCTCCCGTCGTGGAGCGGCACGGTTATTATCTCACACTCGCCGCTGTAGAACATGCGGTCGGGCGACAGTATCTCCAACTGAAATGTGTTCATTATTTCTCCGATCAGATATCTTTTGCTTTTTCGGCGACGTCGTCGATGGTGCCGACGTTGAAGAACGCCGCCTCGGGATACGCGTCCGCCTCGCCGCCGAGGATCGCCTCAAAGGCGCGGACGGTCTCGGAAAGCGGGACGAAGACGCCCGGCACTCCGGTGAATTTTTCTGCGACGCTGAACGGCTGCGAGAGGAAACGCTGTATCTTGCGGGCGCGGTAGACGGTGTTCTTGTCCTCGTCCGAAAGCTCCTCCATACCAAGGATGGCGATTATGTCCTGCAGCTCTTTATAATGCTCTAAAGTCTCCTGCGTCTTGCGGGCGACCGTGTAGTGGCGCTCGCCGACGATATCCGGCTCGAGCGAGCGGGAGGTCGAATCGAGCGGATCGACCGCCGGGTAGATGCCCAGCTCGGCGATCTTGCGGGAAAGGACGGTGGTCGCGTCGAGGTGCCCGAAGGTGGTGGCGGGGGCGGGGTCGGTCAGGTCGTCGGCGGGGACGTAGATCGCCTGCACCGAGGTGACCGAGCCGTTTTTGGTGGACGCTATACGCTCCTCCACCTCGCCAAGCTCGTTCGCCAGCGTCGGCTGATATCCGACGGCGGACGGCATATGTCCGAGCAGCGTGGATACCTCGCTGCCCGCCTGGACGAAGCGGTATATATTGTCGATGAAAAGAAGCACGTCCTTGTGCATGGCGTCGCGGAAATGCTCCGCCATGGTAAGTCCGGAAAGCGCGACGCGCATACGCACGCCCGGAGTTTCATTCATCTGACCGAAGACCAGCGTGGTCTTGTCGATGACGCCGCTCTCGGTCATCTCGTTCCAAAGGTCGCTTCCCTCGCGGCTGCGCTCGCCGACTCCCGCGAATACCGAGTAGCCGCCGTGCTCCGTCGCTATGTTGTGGATAAGCTCCTGGATAAGCACCGTCTTTCCGACGCCCGCGCCGCCGAACAGGCCGATCTTTCCGCCCTTGGCGTAGGGAGCGAGCAGGTCGATGACCTTTATGCCCGTTTCGAGCACCTCTTCCGAGTTGCTCCGCTCGGTGTAGCTCGGCGCCTTGCGGTAGATCGAGCTGCGCGGAGTGTCAGCCGGCAGGTCCTCCCCGCCGTCGATCGACTCGCCGAGCACGTTGAAGAGCCGCCCGAGCACCCGCTCGCCCACCGGGACAGTGATGGTCGTCCCGGTCGAGACGACCTCCAGTCCGCGGCAAAGCCCGTCGCTGGGGTCGAGCATGATGCACCGCACCTGCCTGTCGCCGACGTGCTGCGCGACCTCCATCACCCGCGTGAGCCCGCGGTGGGTCACGGTCAGCATCTCGCGGATCGCCGGGAGCCTGCCGCTTTCGAATTTTACGTCTATGACCGATCCCGTGACCTGGGTCACGCGCCCGGTGTTTTGCTTGTTCTCGGTTGTTGACATTTATTTACGCCTCTTTGTTTTTTCTAAGCGCCCTTGCGCCCGAGGTGATCTCGGTCATTTCGCGGGTGATCGCCGCCTGGCGGACGCGGTTGTAGCGGAGCTTTAGCTCGCGCAGCATCTCGTCGGCGTTGCGGCCGGCGGCGGACATGGCTTCCATACGCGCCTGCTGCTCGCTGCAATAGCTGTCGACGAGGGAGCTGTAGATAAATCCGGTCAGATAGCTGGGAATGATACCGGAAAGGACGGTGTCGGGATCGGGCAGGAACTCGGTCTTGCGCTGTTCCTCCGCGTTGGTGGGAGCGGCGAAGCGGGAGCGTTTAAGCGGAAGGAGGATGTTGCGTTTGCACTCGCTCGCGCGGCCGCTGATATAGTCGGTGTAGATGATGTTGATCTCGTCGGCGCCGCCGTTGTCGAAGTATTCGAGGAGGTCGGCGCAAATGCGGCGCGCCTTCCAGACGGTGGGCAGCTCGGCGGAATAGCGAAAGTCCTCGACGAAGGGGACCCCTTTGGACAGAAAGTACTGTCTTCCGAACTCGCCGACGATAAAGAGCACCGTTTCAGGATGGCGGTCGAGCATACCCTCGCAGACGGAGATCGCCGTCTGGTTGTATGCTCCGGCGAGCCCCTTGTCGGAGGTGACGAGCAGGATGCCGTGCTTCATATGACCGCCCTTCTCCGGGTCGGGGACCTTGAAATATCTGTTGGAGGTCTCCGGAATGTGCCGGAAGAGCTCAGCGATCTCCCGTTTGAGCTCCCTGAAATACGGGGCGGTGTTTTCCACCTCGCGCCGGGCGCGGTTCATCTTGACCGAAGAGATCATATACATGGCGTCGGTGACCTTTTTGGTCTCGGTTATCGACGCGATACGCGCTTTTATTTCCGCGCCGTCCGACATGACGGGAGCCTCCTTTCAGATAAAGTTCAAAGATCGAAGTTCAAAGTTCAAAGTTAAAAGTTCAAAGACGGGATGCAGGCGGTTCGTTACTGCGCAAATCTCGCCGCCGCTTCGAGTATCTCCGATTTCAATTCCGCGGAGTACTTTCTCGCGTGGTCTATTCGCAGGCAGATCGTGGGACATTTCAGCTCGAACCACGAAAGCAGCTTTTCCTGATAGTCCTTTATCTCCTTCACCGGTACGTCGGTGAATACGCCGCCGTCGGCGCAGATGAGGGTGATGACCTGCCTGTGCAGGCTCATCGGGGACTGCTTGTTCTGCCGCAGCAGGGTCATCAGCGCCTCGCCGTGGCGCAGTCTGCGCGCCGTGGCGGGGTCGAGCTCGCCGCCGAACTGGGAGAAGACCTTCATCTCGCGGTACTGGGCGAGGTCGAGGCGGACGGTGCCGACCGACTTCTTCATGACGTCGAACTGGGCGGCGCCGCCTACGCGGGAGACCGACAGTCCGATATTGACGGCGGGCCGCTGTCCGGCGAAGAAAAGCTCGCTTTCCAGGAAGATCTGACCGTCTGTAATGGAAATGATGTTGGTGGGGATGTACGCCGAAACGTCGCCCGCCTGGGTCTCGACTATCGGGAGAGCGGTCATACTGCCGCCGCCCAGCTTGTCGGAAAGGCGCGCCGAGCGCTCCAGCAAGCGGGAGTGGAGATAGAAGACGTCGCCCGGATACGCCTCGCGTCCGGGGGAGCGCTCCAACAGCAGCGAGAGCGTCCTGTAGGCGACGGCGTGGCGGGAGAGATCGTCGTATATTATCAGCGTGTCGCGGCCGCGGTACATGAAGTACTCGGCGACGGCGCAGCCGGCGTAGGGGGCTATATACTGGAGCGGAGCGGGATCGCCCGCCGTAGATGAAACGATGACGGTGTACTCGTCGGCTCCGTGCTTTTTGAGGGTGTCGGCGACCTTGGCGACCGCTCCGGCGCGCTGACCTATCGAGACGTAGACGCAGATGACGTCCTTGCCCTTTTGATTGAGTATGGTGTCGACGGCTATCGCCGTCTTGCCGGTCTGACGGTCGCCGATGATCAGCTCGCGCTGTCCCCTGCCTATCGGGAACATCGAGTCGATGGCGAGGATGCCGGTCTCGAGCGGGGTGGCGACCGGCTGTCTGTCGATGATGCCGGGGGCGGGGCGCTCGATCGGGAAATACTCCTTTGCGCCTATCTCGCCCTTGCCGTCGAGCGGCCTGCCGAGGGGGTCGATCATGCGTCCGAGCAGCTTGTTCGAGATGGGCACGCCGGCGCTCCTGCGAGTGCGGAGCACCTTCATCCCCTCGGATATCTCGCTCTCGTCGCCAAAGAGCACCACGCCGGAGGTGCCGTCGGACAGGACGTCCTGCACCATTCCCTTGACGCCGCTCTCGAAGAGGACTATCTCGCCGAACTCGAGGTCGTACAGCCCGGTGACCCGGACTATCCCCTCGCTGACCGTGCGGACGAAGCCGACCTGCTGGTAGCCCTGGTCGAGGTCGAACTTATCAATGTCCTCGCGAAGAAGCGAGATTATCCTGTTTTCGCCCGACTCGCGGGCGAGCGACTGGAAAGAACGGCGGAGCTGTCTTATGCGCCCCAGCGCCGACCAGTCGTAGTTGTCGTCGCCGACGAAGATCTTGAAGCCGGCGACCACGGACGGGTCGCGCTTTACGGCGAACTCGACCTCATGGGGTTCCCTCCCGTACCGGGACGCCATGAACTGCCGTATCTTTTCGAGCTGTCCGGCGTTGGGGGGAGTCACGCAGTCGATCTCTACCCGTAAGGGCTCGATCTCCGTCTCATCGTCGGTGAAGCCGACGTGATCTAACCTGTCACTCATTGCCCTCTCCCTTGTCAGCCGATCCGTTTTCGGCGCGGCGGATGAATTCATCGTAGAGAGCGGAGTCCTTTTCGGGCGAAGCCTGCTCGCCGAGCAGCTTCTGCGCGGCGGAAAGCACCAGCTCGCCTATCTCTGTCTGCGCCGACTCGAGGGCGTGCGTCTTGCGCGCCTCCGCCTCCGCTTCCGCCGACCTGACTATCGTGTCAGCCTTGACTTTCGCGTCGTCGACTATGCGCGTGGCGGCGTCCGCGGCCTCGCGCTCCGCTTCGGCGCGGCTGTTCCGCAGAGTCTCGTCAGCCTCGCGCATCTTGCTCTCGTACTCGGTCTTGAGCCTGTCGCATTCCGCCGACTTTTCCGCGGTCTCCTTTTCCAGCTTCTCGTAATACTCGCGTCTCTCGCGAAGGAACTTTGCGACCGGCTTGTAAAGTATCAGCGTCAGACCGCCCGCGAGGATCACGAGGTTGAGCATATGAAGCAGTATTTGCGTTACGTCTATATTGAGAGGCATTTATCGCAGCTCCTTTACAATACGCGTCGAACGATCAAACCACGGTCATCAAAGGACGAAGATTATCAGTATGGCGACGATCAGGGCGTAGATTATCGCGGTCTCGATGAAGACCAGACCGAGCATCATAGCCGAGTTGATCTTGCCCGCCATCTCGGGCTGACGCGCCATGGCGTCGGTCGCCCTGGAAATTGCCACCGCCATTGCGATAGCGCCCGCCGCCGCGACTACGGCGATGACCGCTCCGGCGGAGATCGCCTTTGCCGCCGCGGGGTTCGACTCCGCTTCGGGGACGGCCTTGACCATCTCCGCGTAATCGTCAAGTTCCGCGTATTCGTCGTCGCCTGTGGCGGTCGTGATGAACTGTTCTTCGCCGTTCGCGGCCTTCGCATCATCGGCGAAAGCCGGAGCGGCGAGAGCGAATATCATGGTGAATACGAGTATTGCGGTGAGTATAAGCGCTGTCTTTTTCATTTTAATTTACCTTCTTTTCGAATTTGTTGATATGTCTTTTGCGGGATACGCCCGTCCGTCTCACTTGCCGCGGCTCTTTTTCGGCTTGGGCTCGACCGCCTCGCCGTAGAAGATCGAGACGAGCGTGGTCAGGACGTAGGTCTGTATCAGCGCGTGGAGCAGGGTGAACATTATCCCCACGAAAACGGGGAGCACGAAGCTGAGCGCAAAGTAGTGGTAGACAAGATCTGTCACCAGAAGTCCGGAGAGCAGCGCCCCGAACAGACGGAAGCTCATCGAGATGGGGAGCGAGAAGTCCTTGAGCACCCCGAGCGCCCCCTTGATACCGCGGGCAAACAATCCGCCGCAGAGTATCACGAGGTAGGAGGTCACGCCGACCGCGATGGCTCCGTTTATGTCGGACACCGGGGCGGGCAGCGATATCGAACGTCCGCCGGTCGTGACCGCCTGCGCTCCGACGAGCTCAAAGAGCGTCCCAAAGAAGACGTAGGAGCCGACCGAGAAAATATAGGCTCCGACGAACCTCGGCTTGTGGCCGGAGTTCTTTTCCGCCATGTCGGAGAAGAAGCCGACAATCCATTCGATAACCGACTGGAATTTGCCGGGCACGCGCTTGAAGCGGGGAACAGCGAAGATGCGTACCGCCAGCGCCGCCAGCAGAAGGACGCCGGTCACGACGTAGGCGGAAATAAGTCCCGGGTTGACCGCAAGTCCGAAGAAGGAGAGCTTGTTCTCCTCGTGCAGGACCCCGTCGCGCATGGCGGTCTTGATGTCCTCGCTTTCGCCCGGCGGCGTTCCGACCGCGACCGTCGCTGCGATCAGCGCCGCGATCAGCGCAAGCCAGACGATGATGAATATCTTCTTCCGTCGGCTCATCTTATGCTTTTTCTTTTCAGCCAAATATATCACCTCGAAAGGTCTGCCGGGAAAAGATCCGCCCGACCTTGTAATTATATTTCTAACTGTTAATTATATCACAAACTATATTATATGTACATTATTATTTGCAAATTTTATGTGAATTTTGAGGATACGGCAAACCATGTGCGCGCAAACCGTAGGGCGGGGTTTTAACCCCGCCGCCTTCGATGTCGTCTCTCCCGAACAATGAATTCAGCGGTGTCGCCTTCGGCGACGCAATAAAAAAGCTCCCTCCCCCACCGCAGGTGGGGAGGGGGACCCAATTCCCCACGAAGCTCGGCAGGCTCGCTTCGCCGGGGACCCCTTTCGGGTCCGCTGTCGCCGTAGGCGACTGAGGGGAGGGGAAAACGAAGTCGATTGCTGACTGTATCTTTAGGGCGGGGGTGGAACCCCGCCCCTACCGGTTAAAATGGCGTTCGGGTGGGACGACCCAGAGGGGAGGATTACGTATTGCCGCGTCGCGCGGCGGAGCGTGCATATAAGCAGCACGTACGCTCCCAGCATACTGCGGATATTTTGATCCGGCCACGCCGGCGCTCCTCGCAATGACAGCGTTTGGGCGCGAAA